>BQJP01000059.1 GCA_021604765.1 Thermodesulfobacteriota bacterium | reverse complement strand
CTCACCCGTCCGCCGCTGTACTCATGACCGAAGTCATTTTCTCGCTCGACTTGCATGTGTTAAGCATACCGCCAGCGTTCGCTCTGAGCCAGGATCAAACTCTTCAATTTGATTTCCTGAAAATAATTATTGCTTATCTCTACTTCGCCCGCTTATCTGCTATTTAATTTTCAAAGAACTTGACGCCTATAATTCCAACTTTTTTAAAAGTTCAACCTTTAAAAAAGCCAGATTTTCCCGGCGCCTTTTTCAAAGGGACATATAATATAAAACATTCAAACTGCTTGTCAAGGAATTATTTTATACTTTTTAAAAATCCCAGAAACCCATGTTAGAAACATCTGAATTCCGAAATGTGGGGGACATTGTACCCAATATAAAAAAAGAATCCATAGGCACAAAAAAATAATCTAAAATAACACCTAAGCAGCTATATTTTATTGTTGACCCACTAACAGTATAAATGAAAAAAAGGTAAAGTGGCAACTGCTTTTGAGATCAATTTTGACAATAAATTTAGTTTCTGGTGGTTGAAAATGCAGGAATTCAGTATAAATTATTTTACTCTAAGAAATTAAATTTAAATGGGAAGGTAACACATGAGCCTTACAAACGAACAAATAAAACGTTACAGCAGACATTTAATAATGCCTGAGGTAGGAGTTGATGGACAAGAGAAACTAGTCAACTCAAGCGTACTCTGCATAGGGGCGGGAGGGCTTGGTTCTCCTCTTGCGCTATATCTTGCAGCCGCAGGTGTCGGTCATCTCGGCGTATTAGATTTCGATGTTGTTGATTTCAGCAACCTGCAGAGACAGATAATCCATAGCGAAGAAACAATAGGAGAGCTAAAAGTTGAATCGGCAAAAAAAGCTCTGCTCAAGCTTAACTCGGACATAAAGGTTACTACATATAATGAAATGTTAACTTCCGAAAATGCCATGGAGATAATAAAGGACTACGATATCGTAGTTGATGGAACTGATAATTTTGCAACCAGATATCTAGTTAACGACTCGTGCGTGTTGCTTGGAAAACCAAACGTATACGGAAGCATTTTTAGGTTTGAAGGTCAGGTAAGCGTTTTTGACGCCAAGAACGGGCCTTGCTACAGATGTCTTTATCCAGAGCCTCCTCCTCCAGGATTGGTGCCTAGTTGCGCAGAAGGCGGAGTACTTGGAATTCTTCCCGGAATCATAGGAACACTCCAGGCTGCTGAAGCTGTTAAGCTTATTATAGGACAAGGCAATCCACTTATTGGAAGGCTTCTATTCCTAGATGTGCTTGAAATGCAGCCAAGAGAAATGATGCTCAGAAAAGATCCTCATTGCCCGATTTGCAGTGAGAATGCAACAATTAAGGAACTTATTGATTATGAAGAGTTCTGCGGAATAGGCAGAGGTGAATTGGGGCAAGAAGAAACAACTAAGAGAGACGAAGAGGATGATGTAATAGAAATAAACATCGACCAATTTAAAGAAATGCGCGATAACGGAAATGATTTCACTCTCTTAGATGTAAGAGAATATCACGAATATGATATTGCCAATATAGAAGGCTCCGTTCTTATTCCTCTTGGAGAAGTGGCCGACAGGCTCGATGAGCTTAACCCTGATGACGAGATAGTTGTACATTGCCATCATGGTGGTAGAAGTATGAGAGCTACACAGTATTTGAAAGATCAAGGTTTTAAGAATGTGAAAAATCTAGAGGGCGGAATTGATGCCTGGGCTGAGAAGTTTGATCCAGACATGCCTAGATATTAAAACAACCAAATAGCTGGGGAGTAGTTCAAGTTGCTGCTCCTCAGCTAAACTACTTTTTAGTTTTCCCACCTATTTTATAACCAAAAGTTGCATAACCTAATTTAGTCTTTAATCTATATTCACAAGTACTGGAGGGACTTTTCTTGCCTACAATCACCCACCCAAAAAGACCTGACCAAATTAATAAAGATTGGATGAATTATGCATTCAGTGAGGCACGACTTTGTGACAATGGAGTAATAAGTGAAATAGATGTGCAACCACTTGGGCCTCATGTAAAAGGTCTTCTAAGTTCAATCTGCAGAGTAAATATCAGCTATAAAACCAAAATACAAAATTTGCCCAAAAGCGTTGTTATAAAATTTCCTCCCGAGAGAGATGAAAATAGAAGTTTCGGCAGTAATTGGGGAGTTTATGAGAGAGAAATAAGGTTTTATAGAGAACTAGCCAAAAGAAGCCCTATAAGAGTTCCCAAATGTTATTTCACAGTTCTGGACGATTCAAACAATAACTTTCTGCTCATGATTGAAGACGCTGGAGACTGGATACCGGGGGATCAAATAAACGGGCTCACAATTAATCAAACAAAATCGGCTGTAGCGGCAATCGCCAAATTCCATGCATACTGGTGGGAATCAAATGAGCTTGAAAAGTTAACATGGATACCCAAGGAAAATCGTAGTCCCCTACACGCGTTTAGTGATAATTGGAACAACTTTAAAGAAGAACATAAGGACATCCTGGAAGACCTGGATATCTACTCAGGAGATTTGATTGCTCAAAACGGACAGAAATTAGAAGATTTAAGTCAAATTGGCCCAAGAACAATCATCCACTATGATTTCAGAGCTGACAATATGATGTTTAATGAACAAGATGAAATTATGGTAGTTGATTGGCAGACAGCAATAATATCGTTTGGAGCTTTTGATGTCGGCAGAGCTGTATGCGGTAGTCATCATGGAATACTTGAGAAGAGCCACCACATGGAATTGTTAGAATTGTGGTATCAGGAATTATCAGAATCTGGAGTAGACAATTACACACTTGACGAGGCATGGCGCGATTATCGCATCGGCATTATTCTATCCTCTTACGTTCCTGTCTCGGCACATCATTTTTTATCACATGAGGGATCTAGAGGAACATCTATACTAAAAGCGATGATCAAGCGTATATTCTACGCTTTTCATGAATGTGATGTGTTGGAACTTTTAAAATAAAAAGCCAATATGTGACCTCTACTTTTTCAGACCATATTAGATTAAGATAGTCCTTATGGCTGTGGTGGAAAAACCAGAGAACGAAAGCTTTTATAAAAAGACCATCAATTCCTGGGCGCTTTACCACTGGGCTGAAAATGGTTTTGGAACAGCGGTTATGGTTGCGGTCTTACCTGTATATTACAGTAAAGTTGCGGCATCAGGTCTAACACCCAATCAAGCTACCGTTTACTGGGGTTACACTACCACCATTGCGCTTATTCTTGTTGCAATTCTAGCCCCAATTCTAGGGACGATAGCAAACCTTATCGGAATTAGAAAAAGGCTTCTTATGATATTTGCTGCTATAGGAGTCGTCTCTTCAGCCAGCTTTTATTTTGTTAAGACCGGAGACTGGTTATTGGCTTCAGCGATCTTCATCGTGGGCAATATCGCCTTTGCATTGGCAGACGTATTCCACGACTCATTTCTACCGCATATATCTAAAGAGAGCGATATAGATAGAGTCTCAAGTAGAGGATTTGCGGCAGGGTATCTTGGCGGTGGCATAATCTTAATCATTAGTATTGCTATTATTCAATTGATGTCGGATAAAGGGCTTGCGGCAAGATTGACATTTATCACGTCGGCCATCTGGTGGGCTGTGTTTACTATACCCCTTATATTAAATGTAAGAGAACCAGGAAATACAGGAACACTAAAAGGTAATGCCATTTTGGTAAGCCTAAAAGAACTCAGCAAAACATTTCATAATGTTAAGCACTACAGGCAGCTAAGCCTATTCCTTCTTGCGTTTCTAATTTATAACGATGGTATTTATACAATCTTTAAGATGGCCACTATATATGGAGCAGAGCTAGGATTAAACCAAAATACTCTTATTGGTTCACTTCTATTAGCTCTGATTGTAGGATTCCCATCAGCAATTTTCTTTGGATGGCTGGCAAAGAGTATTGGGGCTAAGAAATGTATTTATATATGCCTACTTGGCTATAGTCTAATTTCAATTGGGGGCTTCTTTATATCCAAACCGATCGACTTTTGGATATTGGGTGCAGCTGTTGGAGTAGTAATGGGCGGAGCACAAGCTCTTAGCCGGTCATATTTCGGATCTATGGTGCCGAAATCCAAAACCGCAGAGTTCTTTGGATTCTATGGTATGAGCTCTAGAATAGGAGGGTTCTTAGGTCCTCTAGTATTTGCTCTAGTTGGGCAACTGATGGGAAATAGTAGATATGCAATCATATCATTACTCATTTTCTTTATTGTAGGAATAATCCTATTGATAAATGTAGATGAAAAAGAAGGAATCAAAATAGCAAAACAAGAGGATATGCAAACAAGTAATTGAGTTAGTCTCTACCAACCGGCAACATTCTCAAAGCGTCCCGGGCGATATAGGTTAAGGGCTTTAGGGTTATAAGGCCCCATATATCCAGTGTTTGCTCTAGGATTATCCGGACTGTCATTCTTGCAAGTATAGACAACTTCATCACCGACAATTTCGTAACAACCGTCCTGTCCAACGCTACTAACCTTAGGCCCGCAGGCAGAGAATGTTAATAAGAATAGACCGAGCAATATTATTCTCACAACACTATTCATATATAAAAGTATAACGAGCTTTTTTATAAATAAAAAAGGGAGCCGAAGCTCCCTTTTCCTTTCAAGTCATTCTGAACATGATTCAGAATCTAATTTTTTAATCTAATGTAATTCAAGCAGCTACTTTCCTTCTTCTCATAACCATAAATCCAACTATTCCCAAAACACCAGCCATGGCTATTAATCCCCATTCGGATAGGGTAGGAACAGATGAAACTAATACAGGGTTAACACACTGGTCAAAGCTCCTGTTTACAACTTCATACCAGTCTAATATTTGCTGTTCTGTATTAACAAAAACGCCGTCCTCGGGCTCTCCAGTACAACAATAATCCCAACCTATCGCAACTACAGTACCCTCACCAAACTGATCGGTGAATAATGCAACTCCTTCAGCTCCGCTATATATTGTTTTACCAGGTGTGTTGCTGTAGGCAGATGTTAAGTCTGCTGAGACTAGTTGTGCCGGACCTCCTCGAAACTGAGTACCGGTTGAATCTGGTTGAATAGGGAATGTGGGCAGCGGTGGTTCATCGTCCACAGTAATGACGCCTACATTATATCCAAACACACTATTTAGAAATACATCTTCATTATCTGCATGATCGCCCGTTACTATTAAGCATCCGCCTTCGCTTACAAATTGATTTATCATTGCGTAAGATTCATTACTCAACGGGTCGCCAATTTCCTCTGATACAACGATCGCTTCAAAAGCACCAAAATCTCCATTAAAAGCGTCTAACACATTTTGATCGGTAAGTTCGACAGAGGTTAATTGGTTTTTACCTCTTGGAGCTAAATACTGAAGAGCGCTGGGAAACGGATCAAAATAAACATCCGCAGTGCCCCAGAAATCCGCGTCATGGCTGGTTCCGAATTTAATGAAATCAAGCGCGTATGACGAGCTTGAAGCAAACAAAAATATTACAAAAATAAATGAAATGAATTTTTTCATCAGATTACATCCTCCTTTAATTTATGCAATTGAAGTCTAAATAAGAAAAATAGATCATTACCTTCCACCAGAAGGTAATTACGTATTTTCTAACATATCTATATACAAAATGCAACAAAAGCAGTGCATCTCAGAAAATATCGCTTAATTTATTAATTGCGATTATCGAACTAAGGTTTGGGCGGGGGGGGACTTGAACCCCCACGGACGTGAGTCCAACGGCTTTTGAGGCCGTCGTGTCTGCCAATTTCACCACCCGCCCACAGATATAAAAAAAGAAAAAATCCGAGTAGGGCATATATTATTCTCTGAAATATCCAAAGAATCAAGCACATATACATGTGCTATTTTATAATAGCTTTGATGGGGCCTCTGAGAGAGCCGTAAGCTGTTGACAACATTAGGTCTTCATGTATTCTAGCACCTTTGTTTAATATAAAAAATGCTTGCGAAAAGCGGAGGAATTTAAGAAATGATCGTTGTAATGAAAAGCGGAGCTGACCCCGAAGAAATAGAAAGAGCCAAAGCTACTATGATTGAGCTTGGATATACGCCACACCCTATTGAGGGTTTACTAAGAACCGTAATAGGAGCAGTAGGCGATGAGAGGGGAAAACCTGAAGATGTTGAAGCTTTAAGCATACTAAATGGTGTTGAAAAAGTTATTCCAATTCTTCCATCTCACAAACTCGCAAGCAGAGAATTCAAACCGGAAGACACAGAAGTTAATGTAAAAGGCACAATTGTGGGTGGCAACAAAATCCCAGTGATTGCAGGTCCTTGCTCAGTAGAGAGCGAAGAGCAGTTAATGGAAGTTGCCCGTGCGATTAAAGAAGCAGGAGCAACAATGTTAAGAGGCGGGGCTTACAAGCCGAGATCTTCACCTTATGCTTTCCAGGGTATGGGAGTAGAGGGATTAAAATTACTTGCACAGGCAAGAGAAGAAACAGGACTTCCTATTGTTACTGAAATTCTTAACATTAAACACCTTGAGTCTGTTTTAGAGTATGCGGATGTACTTCAGATTGGGGCCAGAAATTCCCAGAACTATGCGCTTTTAAGCGAAGTTGGAAAATCAAAGAAGCCTGTGCTTCTAAAAAGAGGAATGTCCACCACTATTAAAGAGTTCTTAATGTGCGCCGAGTATATACTCTCTGAAGGGAACGAGGATGTAATGCTCTGCGAAAGAGGTATCAGGACTTTTGAAACGGCAACAAGAAATACTTTTGATTTAAATGCCATCCCAGTTTTAAAAGAAAGAACACATCTTCCAATTGTTGCAGACCCAAGCCATGGAACAGGTTACTGGCAGTATGTAACCCCTATGACGCTTGCTTCAATTGCTGCTGGAGCGGACGGAATTATTATTGAAGTTCATAATAACCCTGAAGTTGCCGTAAGTGACGGGGGGCAATCTCTTAAACCTAAAAAGTTCGCAGAACTAATGAAGAAAGCAGCCGTTGTTGCCAAAGCGGTTGGCAGAGAACTTTAAGACTTCTTAACAACTCTTCTGCCCTTTAGCTCTATTTGATCACTTGATACTAGCGCTATGGCTTCAGGATAAATCTGATGTTCCACTTTATGGATTTTTTCAAGTACAGATTCCTCTGTATCCCTATCTTCAATCTCAACTATTGATTGCAGAATAATTGGTCCTGTATCAACTCCTTCATCTACAAAGTGAACAGTGACACCAGTATATTTAACTCCGTATTCGAGTGCTTGTCTCGTAGAGTTTATACCAGGGAAGGAAGGTAAAAGTGCTGGATGGATATTTATTATCTTACCCTTATACGCTCTAACAAGCACAGGCGATAAGATTCTCATATAGCCCGCAAGGATAATAAGGTCTAGATTGTAGGGCTCTAGAAGCCTGATAATCTCACTATCAAAATCCTCACGACTCTCAAAATATTTATGGTCTATAACTTCTACAGCAAGATTATGATTTTTTGCACGTTCTATCGCATAAGCATCGGATTTATTGCTGAAAACCAGAACTATTTCTATAGTCTTTATCTGAGCATCTATGATTGCCTGAAGATTTGTACCACTTCCTGATGCAAAGATCGCAACCCGCATTTTATCCACTAAATGAACCTCTTAAAAAGTATTTTTCAGAGAACAGAATACTACATAAGCTTCTTATACAAAACAACTAAACTATGTTTGGATTTGATATTGAGAGGATACAGGTTCCAAGAAGGATAAAAAAAATGAACCAGGCAGCTACCTACTTTCCCACTCCCGTACAAGAGCAGTATCATCGGCCTTGAAGAGCTTAACTTCTGGGTTCGGAATGGGACCAGGTGTGACCTCTTCAGTATAGCCACCCAATTCGACGAATAATTTACATCAGCATAAAATGTTGTCAATACTTTATTTGAAATTATTGTATAAAAATGCTTTAATTTCTTCCAATGGAAGAACTTATCCGTGATTTTATTAATTCTCTAGATAGAAGACCGACTACAAAAGAAACATATCGCAAAGCATTAATGGAGTATTCCAAATGGCTTGGCAATACATCTCCTATAGGGCTCACACACAACGATATACAACGTTATAAAGATTACATAACCTCAAAAGATTTATCCAGCAGCTCAATTTCCGCCTATTTAACTGCAGTAAGAAGGTTATATGACTATTTGGAAGATTTGGGCAAAATCTCTCAAAACCCAGCTAAACAGGTTAAGGGTGGCTCAAGACCTCAAAGGCATTCAACTAAATCGATATCACGACAGGATGTTAAGAAACTTTTTGAATCAATCGACATGTCCTCGCTGCTAGGAATTAGGGACTCTGTTATTTTAAACCTAATGGTCAGATGCGGACTAAGTGAAATAGAAATTGTTAGAGCAAACGTTGGGGATATAGAGATTAAAAACAACCAGACAATTATTTATGTTCAAGGAAAGAATAAAGACAAGAAAGATGAGTACGTCATACTCCCTACTCCAGTAACAAAAGAGCTGGGCAGATATTTGGCACAAAGGGAAAGTTCGCACGACAGTGAGCCATTATTTTGGGGAGTTGGGAACAGAGCTATAAGAGACAGAATATCAACTCGAGCACTTAGGGCTAGAATAAGTCATTATTTTGAGAAACTCGGATTTAACAAGCGCGGGATTACCCCACATAGCTTAAGACACACAGCGGCGATACTCGCAATTGAATCCGGGGCAACAGTGTCGGAAGTGATGCAGATGCTGAGGGTGAAGACCGTTAGCACGGCTCTTGTATATTTTGAAGAGGCAAAAGAACTTAAGAAAAATACAACATTTAAGACCTAACTTAGAAAGAAATTGTAACTAAATAATAAAAGTGGATGTGCTATGTTTTTTCTACATAGCTTTTAATCGGATAGACTCTTGCAGCTCGCTTTAATTTCTTAATAGCTTTTACTTCAATTTGCCTTATTCTCTCACGTGTCACCTGGAATTGATGACCAACTTCTTCCAGAGTGTGTTCCTTTTCTTCATCTATTCCAAATCTCAACCTGACTATGCTTTCCTCTCTGGTATTTAAAACTGATGACAATGCGTTATTGATAATTTCTTTAAGCTCATTCATTTCGAGTATGTTTACAGGAGAACTCGTACTTGAATCCTCTATCAAATCCACCAATTTACTATCTTCCTCGTCACCTATAGGAGTCTCTAATGAAATTGGGTCTTTAGATATCTTTAATACCCTAGCGACTTTTTCAGTAGACATTCCAACCTTGCTCGCAATTTCATCAGGTCTTGGCTCACGTCCTAATTCCTGCACTAAAAGCCTTGATGTTCTAATAATTCGATTAATAGTTTCAGTCATATGAACGGGAATTCTTATAATTCTAGACTGGTCAGCCAGTGACCTCGTAATGGCTTGTCTAATCCACCAAGTAGCATATGTTGAAAATTTATAACCCCTATTATATTCAAATTTTTCTACTGCTCTCATAAGCCCAACATTGCCCTCTTGAATTAAGTCAAGGAACGGAAGGCCTCGATTTATGTAACGCCTAGCTATACTTACCACTAGACGGAGATTGGATTCAATGAGTTTCTTTCTGGCCACTGTAGTTATTCGTTCCCCAAACTCTATCCTACCAACACATTTTTTTAGTCTTCGTGTATTATCCTCAGCTTCATTCAGCAGTTCTTCGATTTCCTCTGAATAAACTTTTTTAGATTTGGCGCTCAATTTTGAAGCTTTCTTTTGGGAGTCATCTAATTCACGCTTTATCTTTTCAAGTCTCTTTATATACCCTCTTGCTACCGAAAGGATCCTTTCCATCTGAATTCCATTTAAGTTTATCTCTTCCAAATATGAAACCATGATATCATTATTCTTTTTAACGGCTTCTAAAAGGGTTTTCTGTTTGTTTTTTGAGGCTGTCTTTATTTCTTCAGCTATTTGTTCGTTATTCTTAAAGAGCTTGGTAATTTCTTGTATTAGATTTCCAATCCCTACTTGGACATCTTCAGCTGAGTTCTCCGCTTCATCTAAAGAATTAGTTATATCTCTTATATCTAGATGCCCCTTCTGAAGCTCCTCACCTATACCACATACTTCATTTAACATCAGTGAAGAACTAAGGATTGTCTTAGCTATAATTCTCTTTCCAGTCTCAATTTTTTTAGCAATTCGTATTTCTTCTTCTCTGGAAAGCAGAGCATGATCGGCTATCTCATGAAGATAGAACCTAATTAAATCATACTCATTGGCATTGTCTTTATTGTTTTTTAGACCGAATTCATATTTGGGAGGACTTGCACCATTTTCATCTTTGTTATTTAGCTCTACATTATCAGAATCATTCTGAAATTCATTATTTTGTAACTCGGAACCATTTTTTTCTTCTGGGCTGGAAAGATTGATATCCTCTTGTGCTATATCAGCTCTTAATGCGTCCTTTTTCTTATTGCTCATAAGGCTCTTCTTTCCTCCCGTTGTTTTTCCTGTTTTAAAACGCTGTATTCTTCTAGGAGCTTCTTCTGCAACTTAACATCTTTATCCTTGATCGCTTCATCAATTTCAATCCTGAGCACTTTTAATTTTTGATCCAGTTTAGAAAGTTTTAATTTAGCTATGCACCCATTAACGATTTTACTTGCTGTTTCCTTATTGGAAATACTCGGAGAAGACAGCAAGGCTTCTGAAATCATTTCGTGAACTTCTTTATCATCAAAATGTAAAAGTAATGAAGACGGGTCAGAAATTTCTTCTTCAACTATTACTTTTAATACAGACTTAATTCCTCCGTCTGTTATTAACTCATTGCATTCATCCTTATTTAATTGTACACGAAGATCAGGGAACTTTACCAGTGCAGTCATTAGTAATTTTTCAGAGCTTGAGTATTTTTGCTGATTTTTGACACCTTGGTTTTTATTTTGCCCTCTACCTATTTTTACTCGGGAATATATTTGGCTTTCCGGTATACTCAGCAGTTGTGAGGTTTCTTTAATCCAAAAACTTCTTTCTACTGGATCCTTAATATTTTCAAGTAGCCGAACCGCAGTATCCAACATCTCTTTCCGAGTGATCATACCCTTTATTAATTGATCACGAGCCCGATTCAATCGAAATTTAACTCCACTTAAAGATTTATCAATCATTTCTTTGAATTTATCCAATCCTTCTTTCTTAATAAAGGAATCAGGATCCTGACCGGTTTCTAATGGCAGAACGTAGGGCAATATTCCTTCTTGAACTAAAACATCGAGTGATTTATCAGCAGAGTTACCACCTGCTTCATCCGGATCAAATACAACAAGAACATTCTCAGTATAGCGTCTGAGCAAGCTTACATGCTCCCTTGTAACTGAAGTGCCCAATGTGGCAACAACATTCTTAATTCCTGCTGAATAGAGAGAAAGAAAATCAGTATAACCTTCAACTAATATTGCGCGATCTTCTCTTCGAATATGATCTTTTGATTTATTGATGCCGTAGAAGCTTTTTCTTTTTTGGTAAATATCAGATTCAGGCGAGTTTATGTATTTAGGTTCATCTTCTTCATTGATCCTTCTTCCGCCAAAGCCAATAACTTTCCCGTCGACATTGCAAATCGGGAACATCAACCTGTTTCGGAATCTATCGTAATACCCGTCTGTATTTTTTCTTTTAACTATCAATCCGACTTTTTCAGCAATGTTGAGTGGGACTTTATGTTTAGTTAGATATTTAACCAGATTATCCCAGCCCTCAGGAGCAAAACCAAAAATAAACTCTTTAACTGTTTCGGGAGATAAACTTCTATTTTCGACATATTCTCTGCCAGTTTTTCCCTTATCACTTTCCTGAAGAATATTTCTGTAGTACTTGGCAGCTACGGCATTAATTTTATACAACACGCTATTTGGTGATTTTCTAGGAACTGACTCTGGCTTTTCTTCTATCGTTACACCAGCTTTCTTAGCCAGTTCTGATAAAGTCTCAGGAAACGAAAGGTTGTTATATCGCATATAAAAACCAAATATATCGCCGCCTGCGCCACAGCTAAAACAATGGAACAATCCTTTGTCTTCGTCTACATGCATAGATGGATTAGTATCGTCATGGAATGGACAGAGCCCTACATAGCCCTTTCCTGTTTTCTTAACAGATGTGTAACTCTCAACGAGGTTAATAATACTCAACCTCCCTTTTATTTCGTTAACAAGAGCC
>BQJP01000058.1 GCA_021604765.1 Thermodesulfobacteriota bacterium | reverse complement strand
TAAAAATTGAACCAATACGATGAAAATAGTATAAAATAATTTTTTATCGATTTGCAGAAATTCTCTTAATTGATATAATAGAAATACAAAAACCAAAATTTCATAGTAATCCAAGACGGCAAAGCAGCCGGTCAGACCATCCACCACCTCCACGCCCACATAATGAACACCAAAAACCACCAATACATAAAAGACCCAAAAATCATCTCATTTTCCGAGAAAATCCAAAAAACCAATTTTCTAATAAAAATTTAAAATCTTTAATTAATAAATATGAAAAAACTGATTTTGCTACTTTTACTTGAAGTAATACAATCAAGATGTGTAGACGGCTGTTTGAAGTGCAACAAAGGAATTTGCCAATTTTGCGACCTTTCCCAAGGACTTCGACTCTCTGGTGGTAAGTGTGAGAAGTTTTCTTTGGAAAATTGTAAAATTTTCAACAATCTCGGGACGTGTTTGATTTGCCACGACTCGTTCCACTTGGACCAAATAACCAGAAAATGCATAAAAATCTTAGAAACCAACAAAATTGAGAATTGTCTCGCCTACTCGGGCTCTTAGCTGTGTTAGACTTGTCAAGTCGGATTTTTGCTGAGCGCGGGAAAATGCCAAAAAATTGAAAAACCAATTGAAAATTGTGAAATTGAGAATTCTTAGGGAATTTGCTTAAAGTGCTCAAAAGACCATATTTTGGGTGTGGATCAGAAAAGCTGCCTAAAAACTCCTTCTAGCGAAGTATGCTCTACTTTTACCAACATTTAGTGCGACTCTTGCTCAGATGGACACTTAAAAAACCAAAACGAATATTTGAACCAGGTCTTTTCCCTCTTTACTTCCATTCAACAGGAACAATTCATAATGAGAGATTAAGCTCTTCTCAAAGGATACAAACAATTCAGAAAGTATAATACCTGCATTTCTACGCAAGTGGAAAATTGCCTCATTTTCGAAGAATTCAATCTCTGTCGAGAATGCGAAGAAGGATACTTTTTGGATGAGAACAAGAAATGCGCCAAATACCCTCAGGACAGACTGCCCCACTGCCAAATGTACTCCTCGCTGACGGACTGCTATCGGTGCGTGGAAGGATTTTACCTAAATGACGAAAATCGGTGCATGGAAGTGAAAAAAGTGCCTCACTGCAGCAAGTACAACAAACAGAAGAACATGAGTAATTGTGTGTAGTGCTAAGAGGGATACTTTTTAAGAGGATATAATTCTTGTGTAATTAGAAAAGTGACAAAAATCGAAAATTGTGTCTCTTTACACCCAGAAAGAGAAAGGTGTTTGGAGTGCAAGTAATCTTATAAGCCCACTGATGACAGTCAGGTCTGTTTGGCAGAGGTCAAAAACTGCTCAGTCTACCAAGGCTCCAACTATCTCTCCAAAGAACTGCTTTGTCGAGTCTGCTAAGAAGGCTACTACTACAATGTAGAGGATAATTTCTGCACCAAAGGAACAAAAGTAAACTGCCAGCTCTACAACAGACTCTCGAATGTCTGTCAAAAATGTCTGAACAAATTCTACCTCCAAAATGGAGAGTGTTTGCCTCACGACGTTCTCCCAGGATGCGAGGAGTACCATCCCACTATAAAGAATGTGTGTTGGAAATGCAATTACTCTTCCTTTTACTTCTTTTAGTAGAATGTGTGCTGATAGGTAGAGAGCATTGAGAACTGTGATGTGTATAGTAGTGTTAATGGGTGTCGGAAGTGCAATGATGGGTACTTCTTGTAAGATAATACTTGTGTTCTTATACCTACTCAGGAAAATTGTCTATAGAAAAAACAGTCTCTTTGTCTGAAGTGCTTAAAAGACTTTGTTCTGGAAGGCGGAGTCTGTAAAGACCCTCTCGACTACATAGTCAACGAGTGCGAAGTAGACAACGTCGACGGGACTACTAACTACAGAAACCAAAAGTGCTTCCACTGCAAGAAAGACAGAGTGCCTCTGAACTACAAGGACTCTTACATTTGCATAGAAAAGGACTATATGCTGTTTAAGAGTGGCTTAAATGCCTTAGACAGTCAGTGTCTGCAGTACAAGTTCAACAAAGACCAAGTTTACGAGTGCTAGAAGTGCAAGTATCCTTTTGTACTGAATGAAGGAGTTTGTGTGCAAAGCTGCCCCGCTGATAAAACACTGTATAAACAGTCTTTGGTGCCTTTTAATAGTGATGGAGATAGAGTCAACGAAAGCTTTACTATTGAGTAGGTCAATGTTTGCGGGAAATTGATCGAAAATTGTGCCGTGGCCGCTCCGGACTTGGACCAGCCCGACCAATCTACTGTAAAGTACTCTTGTGTGCAGTGTTAGTAGGGGAAATTAAGTGAAATCGACTTCAGCAAATAAGTCGTTCTGATAAAAAATCCCTTTATAGAGCAGTAACAGTACGGAATTTCCCCTGTTTCTCATCTACCCTCTCAAAAGTGCTTCGATTTGGCCAACAACATACAAGTACTGGGAGAGACCAACCAGCAGACCAAGCTCATTAATAATTGCGACTACTATCTGAACACTGGATTGACCAAAGGATGCACTCGGTGCTCTCACGGCCACACTGGAGTAGTCCTGAACGTTGTTAACTAGTGCAAAGTCTACGAGAACAACCAATTCACCTGCAAGCAGTGCAATGTCGGGTACTACAAATCCACTCCTTACGAGTGCAAAGCAGTCTCAGAAATTCCCTTCTGCAAAACATACTCTCAGACCAGCACTATCTCAGAGTGCATAGAATGCGACTCGAATTACTATGTTTCTAATGAGACTACTTGCACTTAAAGACAGCTTAGTAGTAATAAGAGCAATTGTACTGCTGTTTTGAATGCAGATTCTTGTACTTGTTCTGAAGGGTACTTCAATTTCGGGACTCAGAATTCCATTAATTGTGTTAGTAAGCCTTCTAATTGTAAGACAGCCAGAAACAATAATGGCTCTGCTACTTGTGATGAGTGTGATAGAAGTAAGTCTTATAGAGTCTCTTAGGGATAGAACCACATCTGTGTTGCTGCCTCAGTAGACAACTGTTAGTTGTATAAAGAGACTACTCCACAGTGTGAAGTGTGTTCCGAAGGGTATTTCTTAAATGACGGCACTTGCGTACAACACACCGGTCTGACCAACTGCTCTACAACGCACCCTACCCAGAAAAACACCTGTCAGCAGTGCAATGAGGCCTTTGTTAACTTCGAGATGCAGACCAGATGCGTTTCTATTGCCAAAATAGACAATTGCTTGACTTACGACACCACTGAAACTTGTTCTTTGTGCGCAGAAGGCTTTAGACTGGAGAATATTCGGAAGAGATGCATTGCTATACCAGCAGAGACCAATTGTTTGGTGATGAAGCCGATGAATATCATGGACACTGTCGAGTAGGATAATGGATTTATAGACACTTATGACGCCATGGACTTAACGGAATTCATATACACTTGTGATAAGTGCAAAAAAGGCTACTTTAGAGTCGCTGATGCATCGGCCACTTTCACTACTACTACTCAAGTTGTTATTAATGGTCAGCTACAAAATCACCCTAGAAACAACGAGACTATTCAGAACGTGTTTATTTGTAGAGACTTTTTGAATGCCTTTTTGGACCAGTGCGCGGAACACAACATAGACGGACTAGTAGATACTAGTGAAAAAATAGAGTGCCAGCAGTGCGAAGAGAACTACATGCCCGAAGTAGTCACTGACGACAGACACATGTGCTTCGACAGAGCCTACGTAGACACCAAAAAAGGCAACTCCGACGACTTCACAAACTGCTACAGAGTAGAATACAACAAAAATGTCTAATAGTACTCTTGTGTGGAGTGTATGGGAGGCTTTGTGTTAGAAGGAGGGGAGTGCAAAACGGTCTGTGCAAACAATGCCATTCACTTCGGAGTATACTCTACTACTGGGGGAAATGTTACTCAGACAGTCTCTGGTGCTTGTGTAGATGATACTGCTTATTAGGTGACTAATTGTAAGGTGTACTCTTCGAATCTCGGGGCTCTCAATGGAAACCCGATTTGCGTGCAGTGTAAGGCTGGATATGTTCCCTTGATAGAAATAGACGATAAGACCAGAGCCACTTCTCAGTACAACTATGAAAACTCGACTTACGATATAAACAACCCAGTAGCCAAGTACCAGAAAATCATCGCTTGCGACGACTACGACGACACAGACGCCAACCAGCACATGCTGGGCACTCTGAACGGCAGTAAATTAGTCCCCGGCTGCAAGTACTACAACAAAATACTCGACAATCCCGGAACATACTACTACTGTGTGTCTTGTAATTTGACTCTGAGTGGAGAAGTAAAGACTCAGGCCACTGCTGAGGGCAACGAGAACCCTATTTTCATAGACACTTGTACTGCCATTACTGACTGCGATGGTACTTCGAACTATAATAAGACAGGGAGTTCTTTTAATATCGTGGAGAGAGTCGTCGGAGACACTCCTCTCTGGAATACTTATTTCTCTTGTTATAAGTGTAGTAATAATAAAGTGCCTACTTTGCATGTCAAAATTGCTGCTAATAATATGACTGGTTTGGAGCCCTACGATCCTACCTTTGCCGATGGTACTAATAAATTCAGTGGTCAGACTGGTGGGGCTTTGGTGGCTTGCAGACAGCTGTACAATGGAGACGGCAGTGTAAGAACAGACACTCCCCCAGATCTCACTCTACAAAACATAGATGCAAATAATAAACTCTTTTAGACTACTGGCTGCGGACTAGCAGTAGTAAACACAGACAGTGTTGGAGATGCTGCTGTTCATGCCTCTGATGATGGAGCAGGAAACCCTTGGGGATAAGGTATTGGTTGTGTGGCCTGTTCTCCTGGATACAGACCTGTTAGAATAACAGCACCTACAGATGCCAAATGGGCTCCAATAGACTCTTGTGTAGCAATAGAAAATTGCACTTCTGGAGGGAATTTCTTCAACGGATGCGAAAATTGCATTCATTTGTTCGAGTTCGATGAACTGGCTAACAGCAAAATAAGCATAAACTACTAGTATTGTGTGGCTCCGAGAGAAAATGTCTCCGCCACGAACTGCTATGCTGCTGCTAATGGAGGTCCTTGTTAGATATGTAAAAGAGGATACGAAAAAAATGACTAAAATGTGTGTGTTTAGGTATTGTCTCCGAAATGCTCGAATTATTCGTAGTAGAGAAATGCCACTTTGTTGTTTGGTACTGGAATTAAAGGAACAGGAGCTCTGATTCCTTACTTGATAAATGGAGAGAAAATCCTCGGGTGCTAGTAGTGCACTAATAATACTGATATCATTGCCAAGGTCAATTCCGTCGATGCTGATAGAGACCCAACCCTCACAAAGACCACCTGCACTCAGAACCCCCAGAACCCTCTCAATACAACAGTAGACAACTGCCAGTAGTACGGATACAATGGCACAGAAGTGATCTGTAAGAAGTGCGCCAATGGCTTTATAATAACACTGAAGAATGAGTGTACTGCTGTGAACAATGCCACTCTTCAAAATTGCTCTCTGGCCAATGAAATGAATGGTACCACTTGTATAGAGTGTTCTGATGGATTTTTGAATGTTGCTGGTCTGTGTATGGACAAATCCAACGATCCGATATAGAACTGTCTGCAGTATAATGAGCAGCTCAGTAAGACCAGCACTTCCCCTTACTGCTAGAAGTGCTAGGATGGCTTTTACTTGTCCCCAGAGAACGATTTCTGTAAAGAAATTCCGCTCGAGAACTGCGCTGAGTGGGGAGAGCAGTAGGGCAGAACCATGAAGGACTCTCAGGGCAATGATGTGACTAGAATTTGGTGCTTGAGATGTAGTTCGGGTTTCGCTCTAATAGAGAAAAAAGGAGAAGAGCAATTTTGCTACCCAATAGCAGTCTCGGCCACTGACAACCAGAACAAGTGCGTAGAGTGGGACCTGTCTCTGTTCACTCAGAGGAAGCTGAAGTGCAATCAGTGTAAGATAGAGGGAAATGAGGTCTTTATAGTGGCTTCTACTGATGTTTCTGTTAAAAGTACCTGTATGTAGATAAACAGTCTTTCTACTAATGATTTGAATGCCTTAAACTGCAAGGATTTCGACACAGAGCCCAATAATGCCCCCAATCCGTATGATAATGCTTCTTTGGGCACTTTTCACGAAAATTCTTTCAATTGTTTGGCCTGTACAGAACAAGACCAAGTCGACAAATACGAAAATTTCTTCTACGACGCAAATAAAGCAGAATGTATGGCTAGAAATAAGGTAAATAATTGCTTAAAACACTTCAAAGACAAAGACGAGTGCTCGGAATGCTCAGAAAACCACGTCCTGGACAACAACCAGTGCCTCTCCATCAAAGGAGACCCCGCCCAAGTGCCAATTAACAAAGGATACATTCAGTCTTGTCTACCAATGGGAGACTGCGACTCGCAGATCAAATACGAAGGCCTTCCTCTGCACTTGTCCTCGACTGTCTCTTGTCACAAGTGCTCGAGTACTTCTAAGATTCCCTTTGTTGGGCTGAGAGTGGACGATGACTTCAAAGCGGTCTCTTTGCAGGAGTACTCTTTCGCTTAGACTCACTTTTACAAGGGAAGTGGGAAGTAGGCTAATTTGTGTCTGAATCCCGGACAAAAGACGGACTTTTCGATCGCCGACGACAACGACTTGGACCTCCCAGCCAACTGCGGAGTGGGAGTGATCAATACTTCTCAGAGCAAGAGTGCCCGAGACGCTTCTTTGGCCACTCTGCCTAATCCTCTCAACACTTACCAGCTCGGAATATACTGCGGAGCCTGTAAGCCCAAGTACAAGCCCACCTACACCACCAAAAACGACTAAAGATTCGCCTACATGGTCTCTGGCTGCGCCGAAATAGCCAACTGCAAGGCCTCCACTTGGTTCAATGCCTGTTCGTAGTGCAATTCTAAGCACTCTTACAAATATGATAAGGAAAAAGGTGTTCAATTCGACTAGTGCATTTCTTATACTGAAAATCCCAACTGTTACGCAGTAGACAATAGTAGTACTAAGAAGTGTGTGTATTGTAAGCCAGGATACATTAAAAACCCCGATGGTTACTGCGAGGCTATTACAGCCCCAAGGTGCTCTTAGTTTAAGTTCCAAAGAAGATAGTACTTTTCGGGCAAGGATTTGGCTGTTGGACTCATTTTACAAGGAGATGGTATTGGTTGTTAGTAGTGTGATGATGGCTTTGTTGGTCTGTATCACAAAAAGGCCACTTTGGCCTGTACAGCCTCTCCCTACCACACCCAGAAATTAGTGCTTGAGAACTCCAAGTACATTTACCAGTGCGAGAACTACAAAGTCGTGCACGGTCTGTTGAAGTGCCAAAAGTGCGTCTCGGATGCTGTACTCAGCATAAGCGGTAAATGTCTCGCTAAAACGAACCTCGAAAACTGCGTACTAGCAGTAGACTCTTAAAGATGTAGAAAGTGCAAAGAAGGCTTCGTAGTAGTAGACAGAACGTGTGTTGCTCAGAACATCGAAAATTGCCAAAATTACGAATACGATGATTAGTCTTACATTTAACTGTGTACCAAGTGTCAGCCCGGATACTATCTCTTCGACAATAAGTGCTTCTAAGGAGCAGTAGAGAACTGCAGAGACTTCTAAGACAAATAGACTTGTTTGAAATGCAATGATGGTTATGGA
Organism: Thermodesulfobacteriota bacterium; assembly: GCA_021604765.1. Taxonomy (GTDB): domain Bacteria; phylum Desulfobacterota_D; class UBA1144; order Nemesobacterales; family UBA2774; genus CR02bin9. The sequence goes on along the minus strand of BQJP01000058.1, from coordinate 4,997 downwards.
TTGGTTAACACAGAAGACTATTAGAATTACTGCTATCCGATCGACACGAGCAAAAACTGCTTAGAAGTCGACGACTAGGCTCTCAGAGTCGGAGAGTTGAGCTGCAGAAAGTGCAAAGACAGTGATTTCGTGATTGTAGACCAAAGAGAGGCTTTTATGCCTGGAGTTTGTTTGGAGTTCAAGTAAATACCCAACTGTACTAGATATAGCAAGAAGAGGAATTTGTTGGATTCTTCTTTCGAGTGCGAAAAATGCGATAATTTGTACTACTTGAAGGACAATAAGTGCGTTTTAAGAGTATAATTGGACAAATAGTGTTTGGAATACTCTCCTACAAGCGATAAATGCACAAAATGCGCTGAAAATTACTTCCTAGAAGGAACAGACTGCGTACAGTACCCCGTCGGAATCCCAAATTGCGCCGTTTACTACTCTCAGACACAGTGCTTGGTCTGTTCTACCGGCTTTTTCGTCAAAAACAACACCTGCTTACCAGTAGACGAGTCAGTCAAAATCGAAAACTGCCTCCTCTACTCCGATAAAGACCTCTGCGGACAATGCGACCTTAATTTCCTACTAGTAGGAAACGAGTGTGTTGTGGTAGAAGCCAAAGACTGTCTCACTTACGACTCAATATACTCCTGCAGTAGTTGCTCAGAAGGCTTCGGCTTCCAATAGTCCGAAGACGGAAAATTCATCCACTGTATTTCCAAGAGTGTTTCTAATTGCTTAGTCTCAGAAGACTACGCTCCATATTTGTGTCTGCAGTGCCAAGGAGACAACTACCCTCTGGACGGAGTCTGCACGGCAGTGGTGACTCCAGTGGAAAACTGCATAGTCTATGATGGCCAAGATACATGCGCGGCTTGTACAGTCGGGACTGCTCTCTCGCAGGACAAGAAAAAGTGTCTCAATACTACGGAAGTGGTTTCTCAGCTGGACCCCAACTGCTCCACCTCCAGAATAACAGAAGAGCCTTCTTGTAATACTTGTAAGGATGGCTATGTGTTTAAGAATGGGTATTGTGTGGAGTGCGTTCAGAACACCAAAAAACAAGGCTGTTAGAATTGCGACCCTTACGACCAGAGCAAGTGCCTGTTGTGTCTGTCTGGGTACTACATGTACGACGACGGACTCTGCTACAAAGACGGAACTCTGCCTCCAGAACTAGAGCCCAAAGAAGAGACATCCGAAGACACCACCCCGGATGTGAGCACTGACGAGTCAAAGGACACTTCTATGGTGTTCATAACGGCTCTTTTTGTGAACTCTTTCTTCTTACTATATTAAAATTTATTAAATTATTTACTTAAAAAATTGCCATGTTCAAATTCCTTATCATTGGGACGTGCTGGAAGGCATAGTACGAGTACGAGAGTATGTGCAGTATTAGTAGTACTGTTAGAAGGGCTTTTGGGTGGTGGAAGAGGATTTTTATGGCTAGTATGGCTATTGTTAGGGAGCAGTATATTAGAAGAGGGATTTTGGCTTTTGGGTTTTTTAGATTTTTTCTCTGTTTTTAGAAGCTGATGTATATTGTCGTTATAAAACACTCTATTAATACACTTATTGTGAATAATAAGGCGAAAGTGAGCGTATGTCTGGATATCGAGGAAATCGATAAAAATACGCTTATTAAGTAGCCGACCAGAAAAAGCACTATTTTCTGCTTGTAGGAAAGAGACTGGAAAACCCGAGGTCTGTCTCGGTCGAGCAAAGGATCCATTATTATTAATTTTAAAAATTTTATTTAATATCAGAAAGTACACAGGAGTCATCATGGTCAGACCGCCCGTTACAAAAATTCATCACTTTTATAAAAAATTTAATTTTTTAATAAAAAAATGCGAAAATCAGAGACTCTTTTATTTAACAGGTAAAAAGAACTCTAAGAGTTCGCTGAGTTTGTTAAGGGGAAAATGAGTGGAAAGGGTTTTTCAGAGTAAAAAAGGCTTTTCTGAGAAAACTGTTTTTCTCTACTGCATAGTTTTCGCACTAAATACGAAGATATTGTTGAATTTTATGACTGTTTTTACTACTACATAGTAGATGATGTTAGTTTGTGCTACTTATTTTACTATACTATGCCAAAATGAGTGTAAAATTTCTATTGAATTTGTATAAGTTTGGAAATATTGGCTTTGTGGGAGCAGTAAAATAGCGATTTGTGCTGTTTATTGATGGATAGTGTGGTGTGGAGTGAGTTATAGGGTTTATAGTCGGTCGTACTGAACAAACAAGGAAAAGTGAAAAAAGAAGAAAACCCGAAAATCATCGAAAACATAGAAATTTCCTACAACCTCTCAAAAAACACTTTCGACTCTTTCCAACACTACCAGACCCAAAAGTCGAAATTCATCAAAAACTACATAATAGACGACGAAAACGAGCCAATCGACTTCGACCCGGTCAAAAACGAGCTCTTAAAAAAGAACCAACTTTCCCTTTCCCTAATAGACCAGAAATCCCTTTCAGAATTATCTAAATTAAAAAAATAATTTTTTTAATAAACAAAGGATGAAAAAATTTTTTTCAATGATTTTAAGTGATTTTTGATCAATAGGCCTGATATTATTACTATTAAAAACAACCTTAAATTACGTCATCTGGTGATCTCCTGCTTTCCCTTATAAAGAGCCAACAAAGACTTTCCTTTGATTCCGACCACTTTGTATCTGACCCCCGGAATGTCTCCGACAGCGTGTCCGGATCTTCCGAATCCCGAGACCAAAACCTCGTCATTGTCGTTGATGAAGTTAATGGCTCCATCGTAAGGCACGAAGGCGGTGATTTTCTTTCCGTTTTTCTTAAGCTGCACTCTGACGCACTTTCTAATAGCCGAATTGGGCTATTTGGCTTCTACGGCCAATTTCTCGGTAACGATTCCCTTGGCGTGACTGGCTTGTCCGAAAGGCTTCTTCCATCTAGAAGGAATGTTCATGGAGTTGTAGTGCTGGTCGGCCCATCTGTTGATTCTCCTCTTATTTCTCAATTTTCTTCCTGCTTTAATTCCTCTTGGTTTACCTACTCCCATATGAGATTTATAAAAATTTTAATATTTATTTATTAATTGTATTTCGAGCCTTTCGAGGACTCGATCAAATTCTCTTGTCCGTTAACCGACTTTATTATCACGTTTTTGGAGGTCTCTTGGATGTGCCCCGCCATCAGAATCTCGTCCAAAATGTAGTATACTTTGTGGAAGTTGAAAATCAAGTCCAATTCACAGACGTTGTTGAAGTACTTGTCCAGGACTTCCACGATGAAGTGGATCAGTTCCAAAACCAGCAGTTCGTTATCTTCTTTGTCTACTATGGTCACGAAGTACAAAGAGGCGTATCTCTTGTATACGATTTTGAAGTCGTTCCACTCTAGGAAATTGCAGGCTTTGGAATTTCGGGTCAGAACGATGTGGTTGATTTCTTTGATGTATTTTTGTCTCTCTTGGGTTGAGAGGTTTTCGGTGTACCACTTTGTGAGTCGGATTTTCCCTTGTCTGTTTATTAAGAAGAAAGAATGGATCATTTTAAAAATTATTAAAAAAAGTAAATTTTTTAATTATCAACAAAAGAGCGATTTTTTGGACTCTTTCGCATCACTATTACTTTTATCAGTTTCCGGTCAATGCAGTAAGGACTCTATATCCGCTCTGATCGCATTTGGCTCTGTTTGTGGGCCGTAGTACTTGAGTACTTTTCCCTCAGAGTCTAATAAGAACTTGCTGAAGTTCCAAGGAATCTCCTTCACAGTGCCATTTTCCTGCTAGAGCTCACTATTGGCTCTTAAGTACTTGTACACTGGATGTGCGTTCTCTCCATTGACTTCTATTCTCGAGAAAAGCTGAAAATCGACGTTGAATTTCTTTACGAATTCTTTGATCATGTTTTCTGGGTTTTTCTCCTGGTTCATGAACTAATTGCTTGGAAAGCCCATTATCCATAGTCCTTGTTTTCGTAGGTCTTGGTCTAACTAGACCAACTGAGTGTAATTTTTCTCAGTGAGTCCTCAAAAGGAAGCCACGTTAACGGCCAAAAAGGCCTTGTGTTTCCCTTTCAGAGACTAGAACGAGAACTCTTTGCCGTCTATGTCTTTGCAAGAGCAGTCGAAAAAGGACTATGGGATTTCTTAGAGCTTTTCTTTCTTATTTTTAAAAATAAGCTTAGAAGCTAGTTTTCCCATTATAAAAAAATTAATTAATTTTGAATTTTTTCGGAAATGAAGAGAAAAAAGTCGATCGAGTCTTGTTCTATGGTTAAGAGCAGATTTTGGTCTTTTTGGAAAAATAGAGAAATTAAGTCCATTTTTTTTAGTAAGTGGAGAATCTTTATACTATCTATGGAGAAGTACTGATTGACTTCGTCTTTTATGTCTGAGTAGTTACGAAATTTGGTTTCCGAGAAAATCGACTTATTTTCAAAAATCAGAGAAAAATCGTTGAATTTCGACTTTATCTGAAAAACGTCGTTTATTTGAGAGTAGTTTTCCATTATGTTGTTCCAGTGTTCGAATTTTATGTTCAGTTTGTTGTTGTATTCCATTAGTGGTAGTTGAAAGTTCTCTTCGGAAGTACTTTTTTGCACTGAAATTTAAAAAGAGGCCTATTTTAGACCAGAAAACGAAGATAAGTGCAAAATTAGCTTGTCTTAAAGGAGTTCTACTTTAAAACTCTTCAAATTGCTCATTTAAAGAGTAGAGTAGAATAAGTCCTTTGTCTTTACTATGACATGAATTTCCTCTTTAAAATCGAATTTTTCGAAAAAATCCTTTTCCAAGTGTATAAAAAGTAAAGACACTTGTTTCTATTGGTAGAAAGTGAGGCCTTCTTTCGAACACTTGATTTCAAGGTCTTCGGCGTTTTGGTAGAAAATTTTAAAGAATTGAGGCAAATTTGACTCTGAGGTTTTTTCCGCGATCATTATTAAAAATTAAAAATTTTATTAAATTAATAGTATAGAAATTGCGAAAATTGCCGGGGTTTGGGGTTTGGGGTTTGGGGT
>BQJP01000057.1 GCA_021604765.1 Thermodesulfobacteriota bacterium | reverse complement strand
AATATGAAAGCCAAAACCAAATACAATGACTCAGTTAAAAAATGGTCTACATAATAAAATGGTGTTCCTGAGAATAAGAGTAACCCTACGGTTGAATATGAAAATAATTTTGAGCTTGATATGATTATAAGCAAATACCATATATAGCCTAAACTTAGCGCAAATATGAGTAATTGAATGACTTTAACTGTATAAAATTCCCCGGAGCAATTGTTCTCATTAACGCCTCCTGAAGATAAGTAACATTCAGTACTTGTGGCAAAGTCTTCATCAATGTGCATTGTTACCGCAAGCAAAGCGGGATATAGCGGAGCAAACCTTGCGTCCGGTTTTGGAAAATCATTTATTCCGTCCTGGCTCCCAAATACGCCATAAGAATATAATGTATGTGCATGGCCCAAGTATACATATTCGTCAGAATATGGCGTTCTATCAGTAATATAAAATAAACCAAGTAAAAATGTTATAATACTCACCGCTGCAATATGTACACACGTCTGCTTCATATGGTTTAAAGTTAATTAAATTAAATTATTTATACAGAAATATAATTATGGTGGAGTCATATAATAAATTACGATCAACGTATAGCCCAAATGATGCACGTTCTAATGGATATCGTAGTCACGCTTATTTTGAGAAAGAGCAATCTATTCTACTCAACGAGCTGAATAATTCACCTGAAATTATTCTAGATATTGCATGCGGCTCAGGACTCATGTTAATTCCACTATTAAAAGCCAATATTAACATCATAGGTATAGATCTTGATATAAACGCCTGTATTGCCGCAAAAGATAATTCATTAAAAATGATACAGGGGAGCGTGTATTCGATCCCTATTAACTCAGGGAGTATTGACTATGCTGTTTCCTGTCAATTTTTAAATCAACAATCACTAGATAGCATATTTCCTCTATTACAAGAAGCATATAGAGTCCTCAGAAAAGGCGGTAAATTAACGCTTATTTGGAGAAACGGAAACGCGTTAATACATAGAGTAGCAACTTGTTTGTACAAGGTAATTGATACAATCTTTAATAACCAAGCGTTCCCCTATTTTAATCACACTATATTAGATGTCGAAAATCACGCTAAAAATATTGGTTTTAATATATGCAACAAAGAAGTAATCTTTCCATCACTCTCTTGGCGAAGTAAAAACACAAATAGTGCTCTTTCCAAAATAATTGGAGCATCGTGTTTATTGACACTAGAAAAATAATTATGACAATAAAAAAAATATCTAAATCAATAATTCAAGACATAACTGAGAATGTTACATCAGACATGTCTGAGCATGACAAAGATGAAATGGCAATTCCATCTTATCTACATAAAAACCCACTGATTCCATGGTTGATGTGGAAACGATATGAAACGATTTCTGAGCTTATCGATCATAATGGAGAACGAGTACTTGAGTTTGGCTGTGGCTTAGGCTTATTTTTAAATGAATTATCAACTAAATATACGAAATTATATGCGATAGACCTATTCCCCAAATTTGCTATTGCACTTACAAAAAAAACAAACATAAATGTTCAATTCATCAATGATGTTAGTGATCTTGAAAATGATTCCCTTGACACCATTGTAGCCGCAGATGTACTCGAACATATTGAAGATCTAAAAAGCGTCATCAAGCCTTTCCATAATAAATTGAAACCTTCTGGCAGATTAATTGTGTCCGGTCCAACAGAGAGTATTATCTATAAACTAGGGCGAATAGTCGCGGGTTTCGGAGATAAAGGAGATTATCACCATACGAATATTGACAAGCTTATAGCGGGTATCACAGAGAATGGTTTTAGACTAATTTCTGTTAAACGCCTTCCCTATCCTTTTCTTCCTGCATTGTTCAAAATATGCCTATTTGAAAAAGTATGAGCGTTCATTCAGTTTTTAGTAAACATAATCAGATAAAGAATCAAACTTACCTTCTTCAATTTGCTGAATAAAAGATCGTTTTTCTATTTTAAACTCACCACTATCGATTAATTCAAACAACTTTCTATTTGTATCCTTTCTATTAAACCAAAGTAAAAGACTAACAATATGTGAGTTTCCAGGGATTTTGAAATACGGTTGCTTATAATCAAAATCATGTGGGTGACAATAAATCCAGGGACTATGATCACCTTTCATTGAGCGGAGAAATCTTTTTATAAGGGAAAGTGGCAAATACCTGAAGTAGATGCCTCCCAGGAACGGTATAGAGACCGGCCCAAGCTTATGAATAGGTGCAGGGAATTCAATTATTCCATTATTCCATCTAAACGGTTCTTTAGGTGCTGAAGGGAAACCATATAATGGACTACCTGCGGGTAATACACTTGAAGAATAACAAAAACCAAGGTTCTTTAAACAATCTACTACCCATGTACTTTTACTCGTTAGGGAAAATACAGGCGCTCTATATCCTTTAACCTCCATACCACATCGTGCATGTATAAACTCTTTAAATTCTTCAGTTTCTGATACAAACTCAGAGACCGTTTGATTAATTAAAGGAGTATGTTGGTAAGAATGATAGGCAATCTCATGGCCATTATCAGCAATATAATCTACTAATTCAGGATCAGCGTATGCCAGTCTTCCCAAGATAAAGACTGTTGCACATATACCTCTATCTTTTAAAGAAGATAATAACTCTTTAGTTATAGCAGAATAATTACTTTCTTTAATTTCTTTTGGCTGGTGATCTTCCAAATCTAAAGTAAAACTTATCTCATGCATTGGTTATAAGTTCAAAGAATATTTTTAATTAATGATGGGCCTAATCTATTTGCTATGAATAGTGGCATAAATTTCCAGGCCGTTGTTGCATATTTGTAAAATACACTATCAAATGAAGGCATAGCAACATCTTCTCTTAATAGATAGTTATAAAATAATGCTATTGGTTCTGCACCCCATGATTTTTTATACCTGTACGTCCCTTGATCTTTTCTGCTTCGCCCCATATCAAAAGATAAAAAGTTATTGTCACATGCGTATTTAATAATCTCCCAATATAATAAATTATTAACACAACTTGATTTATAGCTGTTTAGTGAACATGAATAAGGATGATAAATTACATTATCGACCATTAAGAGTAATGCACATGAAACGGGCTTGCCTTCGTGGTAAATTACAACAACAGCAGCCTTCTCTTTCATTCTTTCAATAATCAACTGATAAAACCCCCTACTGTGTGTAGGTGTTCCTAAATCACGCCATGCCTCGCTTATTACTTTATAAAAGTCTGACAACAATTCTTTATTACCAAACTTTATAGTAAAATTTTGTTTTTCTGCTTTACGCACCTGATTCCTGGTCTGCGATTTGAGCTTGTTTTTCCAAACTTTTTCTTCACCTATTGAGAGATCAAGCATAAAAGTGAAATAGCTATAATCTGTTTTTATAAAGCCATGGTCATTGTCATGAATAGCTCTTCTTGTTTTAAGTAATATAAATTCCAGTTTTTCATTTACAAGAAGTTCTCGCAATGCTTTATAAGTATCTTCATGAATTTCATTCCCCTTAAATGAAACCCCGCCATCATAAAAATACGGTGCGGTAGAGTAGTGCTTTGGTTTTTTTTCAGAAGAAAATAATCTTATCTTTGTATGACTATCTTCAATTATGTTTTTTTTAAGACTATAGCTTTCTGAAGCTATATCGTCCCATTCTAGTAAGTCTGAAGGTAACATATCAAATGCTTAGTTTTATAAATGTTTTAACCAATGCCAAATAAACCCAATAGTCTCATATGCAGCAAACCTACTGATGTAAAGAGAATTTATTCCTGGCATGAAATCAAGTAGTAATGAATTATTGTGTGTTGCTGAGAAAAAGTAAGTTGGTGCTTTGTAAACTTTAATATTTAATTTTTCAAAGCTGTACGAAGCACGCCTCATATGAATTGCATGGGTCACCAGTATTATTTTATTAAGTCCTTCCTTGTCTAAGATAGCTGCAGCATTTTCTACGTTTTGATACGTATTAAGACTATTTTCTTCTTGCCACCTTGTTTCAACATTGAACCTATCTTCTAAAATTCGAGCCATAACTTTAGCTTCTGCTTCAGATTTTCCAAACACTCTGCCACCACAAGTCATTATTGGCAGATTTATTTTAGAAAAAACCTCTGCTGCATAACGTAACCTTACCAATGTGCAGGCGGAAGCATCGTCTGCACCTCCATACTCAGGTGCATTCACATATAAATTACAACCTAAAATCACTAACGCCTGAGCATCAGATGCAGCCTCTGGCTCAAATACCAATTCTGGTTCAATTAGCCCTGCCAAGTATCTTGCGACAAAGGGAGTCGAAACCATATAGAAGACGACAAAGAGGACAATAAATATATAGTTTCTTGCTCTTGTATGGTTTCTGAAAAGAATCCACACAATAATCGCAAGAACAATAAAAACGCCAGGAGGCAATATCAGTGATTTTATTACAGCTACAAGAATGGAGTTCATAAGGTATCTATGACTTGCACATTAGATTGATTAAACTCTGGAATACTTCTTTTTAAAATGACGCATAAAATAGCTATCGGGTAAATAACGCATCGCACTATCTCTAACAAAATGCCTGGCCCTGGTTTCCGGGATATACCATTTCGCCCCTTTCCTTGTTGCAGGTTGTATCTTACTAATCGATGGCCGCATTTTTTGTTCGTAGTACTCAAAAGATTGTTCGGGTTCATGTGCGATCAATGACTTGCATAAATGACTCGCGTCAATAAAAGCAGTAGTAGCACCTTGTCCCGATAACAATGTCATACAATGAGCGGCATCACCTAATAAAACAACACGACCCTTATGCCATTTTTTTATTTCAATTTGTAATAAGTTATCCATATACATTGGAGTCTCATCAGAAAAATGTTCAATTACATTTTTATAGAGTGGGCTGGCATCTTGATAACTCTCACGCAAGATTCTCCAACGTTGATCTATTGGTACAGGATTGCGTTGATCAGATTTCCAAAGGAATACAGAACCGAGTTTCCCATCTCTATTTGAATACAAAACCATATAACGGTTTCTATCCATATGATACTCAAACTTATGATCCAATCCGGCTATATTTTCAAGTTTGAAAGCAGCAACCTGCAAACCTAAGTAATGATTTATTACTTCACTTTCTTCAAACGCGAGCTTTCGTATAGTAGAGTAAAGACCATCAGCTCCAATCACTAAATCAAACTCTTCTTGCTTACCATCCGTAAATTCTACTTGAACTTTATTGGAGTCAACTTGTTCAATTTTTGAAGCACTAGTACTAAATCGATATTCAGCAAGTTCTTTGGCATTTTCATAGAGAACAATTTCAATTTCATCTCGTGTAATTTGTATAAAATCAACACCCTTAAATAGTTCTTTATAATCTAGTCTTAATAATGTGGAACCCTTACTATTATGATAACTGGCAGAATAAATATCAGTATCACGTTGCTTTAGAGCAGGCATCATACCCAACTCATCTGCGAACCGGTATGAGGCCCCGGATAAACAGATAACAAATCCACCTGTTGCTCTGATATCAGGTGCTTTCTCAACCACAACCGGACGAAATCCATTTCTTCCTAACCAAATAGCGCATGCTAATCCTGCCACTCCAGCACCTTGAATAAGTATTCGACTGTTTTTTTTCATGAATTAGATGATTATGTATTCTAGTTTACAGGTTTGAATTTAGAGGAAACGAGGAAGTATCGAGTGAAATTAATATTTAAATTATTAATTTTAAATATTAATCACTGCATTCAAGTCACTATTTCATCGCTCAAGTTCTTCACTCGCTGCCTGTAGATCTGCATGGTAAGAAGATCTCACCATTGGCGCACTGGCAACATTTTGAAAACCTAACTCTTCCCCATACTGCTTCAACTCGTCAAATTCTTCAGGAGCCACATAGCGCTCTACGGGTAAATGATATCGGCTAGGTTGCAGGTATTGACCAATTGTAATCATATTACAATCATGAGCCTTTAAGTCTTTTAGAACTTGTTTGACTTCATCTATTGTCTCTCCCAGGCCTAACATCAAACCGCTCTTCGCTGGCACGTCAGGATTTTGTTGTTTGAATTTTTTAATTAATGACAATGAAGACTGGTAATCGGCAACAGGCCTTACTTTTTCATAAAGCCTTGGGATTGACTCCAGATTATGATTGAAAACATCAGGACTGGCTTCCTTTAATATATCTAGTGCAGCATCAATTTTATGCCTAAAGTCTGGCACCAATATTTCTACTTTTGTCTCAGGCATCAATTTACGAATTTCTTTTATACAATTAACAAAATGTCCGGCCCCGCCATCTTTTAGATCATCTCGATCTACAGAGGTTATGACGACATATTTTAATTTCATTAATGCAATTGCATTCGCTAGATTGCCAGGCTCTTCTATGTCTAATGGTTTAGGTTTGCCATGCGCTACGTCACAAAAGGGACAACGGCGAGTACAAATATCACCCATAATCATAAAAGTAGCAGTGCCATGTCCAAAACATTCACCAATATTGGGGCATGATGCTTCTTCACAAACTGTGTGTAATTTATGTTTACGAATTAGTTTCTTGAGATCTAATACTTTTTCATCTGTAGGCGCCTTGGCTCTAATCCAGGTTGGCTTTCTCTCTAGCTTGCCTTCTACAGGTATAATCTTAACTGGATTCTTGTTGGTCTTCAGCTTACCCCGTTTATCACGTTCTGGCTGTTTGTGAATATTATCTTGATACATTAATTCATCCTTTGTTTCACTTATGCAACATCTAACAAAACACTGGAAGATTGATCCAGATTTTTAAGCAAGTGTTGAGAAAGTGTCCGCTTTACTTCTGCAAATGCAATGTCTTTCTTATGATTCATTAATTGTGTACATATCAGATCCTCATAACCGCAAGGATTAATACCTCCAAAAGGCTTTAGGTCCATGTCTATATTTAATGCAAGACCGTGATAAGTACTGCCTCTTTTTACTCGCACACCTAACGCAGCAATCTTTTCTCCATTGACATAGACCCCCGGTGAGCCCGATATTCGTTCAGCATTTATTTCATAATCGTATAAACAATCAATGATGGATTTCTCAATCAACGAAACAAACTTTTTAATCGAGTAAGAGCGTTGTTTTATATCTATCAAAAGATACGCTATTAGTTGACCAGGCCCATGATATGTGACCTGCCCCCCACGATCCGTATCAACCACGGGAATATTTGTTGTATTCAGTAAATGTTCTCTTTTACCAGCAAGTCCTAATGTATAGACGGGCGGATGCTCGAGCAGCCATATTTCATCCTCGGTATCAAAATCGCGTCGTTCATTAAATTCACGCATGCGATCATAGATAGTCATATATTCCTGCATACCGAGATCTTTTATTTCAATACTCATAACGCCATCAATACCTTTTCATGTGCAGTAAGGTCGAGGTAAATACTATCTAATTGCTGCCGGCTCTCTGCTTCCACGGTAACAGTTATTGAGATGTATTTCCCTTCCTGACTAAGACGACTTTTTATAGCTCCCTCAGTCAAATCGGGGGCATGCTTTCTGACTATCTCAACAACTAGAATATCAAAACCTTCTTCCGCCATTCCCATTGCTTTGATGGGAAACTGACAGGGAAATGACATAATGCTTTCTTCATCAGGCTCTTGCATAAGATTTTGCTTTTGTTCAATATTTTGAAAGAGAGATTAACATATTTTCTTTAAGCTGAATGATACTAAAAGGATGATTCTAAAACACGAACAAACTCTGGCAGATCTTCGATCGATCAATGCTGCAAATGGTAAATTGAGCTGGATTGGCATCAGACCTGAACACCAACAGGCGATGATCACGCCAGGAAAGGCTATATTACTGGAAAATAAAGGTATTGAAGGCGATCATATTGCCAACGGCTCGAGCAAAAAGCGCCAAGTGACACTGATTCAGGAAGAGCACCTCCCTGTCGTAAGTGAATTAGTAAAGAAGAACACTGTAAACCCCGAATTTTTGAGACGAAACCTCGTTGTCGGAGGAATTAATTTATTGGCACTCAAAAGTGAAGAATTTTCTATCGGAGAATGCATCCTGAAAGGGACAGGTCTTTGCCATCCCTGCTCCCGTATGGAAGAAGCACTGGGAAAAGGCGGATATAATGCCATGCGTGGGCATGGTGGAATTACAGCTATCGTAATTCGTGGAGGCACTATCACACTAGGAGACAGTGTCGCTTTATTGGCGAAATAGCGAATGGGTGATTAAAGTCAATAATTGATTGCAATTTTAATACATGCCCCCAACTATTCACTATAATAGAATTATCAAACCATGGAGAAAAAGTATGGATATTAAAGAGAATGCCAAGAATGTAGATGTCTGGACTCGTGGTCTGTTTATACTGATTTATGGCGTCATATTTTATTTCCTTTTTTTCCTGATTTGGTTAGTGGTTATATTCCAGTTTCTGATGAAATTGATCACAACAGAATTAAATGGTCAATTACTCGACTTTAGTGATTCTTTAACTAAGTATGTTAGTCAAATACTACTTTATATTACTTTCAAATCTGAAGAACGCCCATTTCCATTCAGTCCATGGCCGTCAGATGATGACGCCGTGAATTCTAACCTCATTAGTGACAGTCAAACGACCACTAGAAAGAAGAAAACATCAAAGAAAAAAACAACAAAGAAATCACCTAAAGCCCCGGACGCAAGCTAAGGACAAGATGATCTAACTATATATGTGATGCATTTCTCTATACATTTGGCCTACATATTAAAACCTGTGATAGAGATAACAAACGTAGTTGCTTAATTTGTAATAAAATTATCATGTTAATAAGATATTAAGTTTCGAGTAATTAAACCAAGGTCACGAAATGACAGACAATAAAATAAGCCCCAGTTATCTCAGTAAGATACCCATCTTCGCATCGTTCAGTGATGCTGAGTTACAAGAGATCATTAATTCTCCAGACAATGGATATGAAGAATACGGGATGAAACAGGGAATCATTCGTGAGGAGGAAATTGGCGATTGTATGTATGTCATCCTGGAGGGTACTGTTGAAGTATCAATCAAAGGTAGTGCCGGGGGTCGTGAGATTTCTATCGCTACTTTACGTGCAGGTGATTTTTTTGGTGAACAATCATTACTCCCCGGTAGTACCGGAAGAAGGAATGCGAGTGTCCGTGCATTTCATCCAAGCAAGTTATTTCGTATAGATAAAAAACATGTCTTGTTAAATGTTAGTGGACTAGATGAATCGGAAGATATAACCGTGCAAGTATTTAAATCAGGCGAGCAGGAAGTCCGTGATATGTTGGGGCAACTCCGACTATTTGAATCTCTAGCATCTTCTGAATTAGATACCTACCGTTCATGGACCGAGGTAGTCACAGTAGGTCCTGGTGATTTTATTGTAAAAGAAGATGAGCCAGGTGAGCATTTATTTGTTGTTCTGGATGGCGTTGTCGAAGTTTTTATTATTGATGAAGATGGAAAGATTAATATACTCGCCAGATTGAAACCAGGAGAATACTTCGGCGAACAAGCATTAATGAATGACGGCGGCGGTGAAAGAAATGCCTATGTCAGAACAGATAACAAAACCCGGCTCATTAAGATCGCAAAAGATTATTTCAAATTAGCATTAAAAAGAGATAGCGTTTTAGCTATGGCCTTAAAAAAGGTAGGTGACGCTCAAAAGGAAGAGATCTCAAAGCTTGAGGGAAAATAGTAACCCAGCTAATTCCTTTAGCCTAAGACCCCAAGTTATTACAAGGCAATTCAATTGTAATTCATTTATACTATAGCGTCATAGTCACGCTAGTTATGACAAGCAATATTGATATTTTTAATTCTATATTTTCATCATGCCTGCATTAGAGATAAATAATTTAAAAAAAATATACCCAAATAAACTCGAAGCATTAAAAGGGATTGATCTGAATGTAAATCAGGGTGATTTTTTTGCATTGTTAGGCCCTAATGGTGCAGGGAAATCCACAACCATTGGAATAATTTGCGGGCTCGTTAATAAAACGTCGGGGGCAATTAAAGTCTTTGGTCATGATATAGATTCTGAAAATAGCGCTGCAAAATCTTGTATTGGAATTGTCCCTCAAGAAATTAATTTTTCACAGTTCGAAACATGCCTGGGCATAGTGCTTAATCAAGGTGGTTACTATGGAATAAAACGCCGTGTTGCAATGAAACGTGCTGAAAAATATCTCGGTAAACTCGGGTTATGGGAAAGACGCAATGAGTATTCACGAAACTTGTCAGGCGGAATGAAACGTCGCCTGATGATAGCGAGAGCATTAATACATGAACCTAAAATGCTAATACTGGATGAACCGACTGCTGGAGTCGATGTTGAGTTAAGACGTTCTATGTGGGACTTCCTAATTGATTTAAATCAGCAAGGCACAACGATTGTACTCACCACTCATTATCTTGAAGAGGCCGAAAGTCTTTGTAAAAATATTGCTATAATTGACCAAGGTAAAATCGTTGAGGATACCTCAATGAAACAACTTTTATCAAAACTAGATAAAGAAACATTCTTTTTTGATTTGGTTGAACCTATCACTATGTTGCCCGATTTAAACGGTCTTAGTAGTAAACTAATCGACCCGACAACTGTAGAGATTGAAATATTACGTAAAGATAATATCAATCAAGTTTTTGATATTTTCTCTAGCAATAATATAAATGTTTGTAGTATGCGAAATAAATCTAGTCGACTGGAAGAACTATTTCTTGATTTGTTAGACAACAATAATAGAACGGATTAGATGATGCCTTTACAATCTCTGTTTATCCCATTCAGCACAATTGTTATTAAAGAGGTTTCTCGATTCATGCGCATTTGGGTACAGACTATCGTCCCCCCGGCAATCAGTATGACGCTCTACTTTGTAATTTTTGGAAGCTTAATTGGACCAAGGATTGGGACCATGAATGGGTTTGATTATATCGATTACATTGCCCCCGGCATTATCATGATGTCAATTATCAACAATGCATATGCCAATGTCGTCTCCTCTTTTTACGGTGCTAAATTTCAACGCCATATTGAAGAGATATTAGTTGCACCTATACCGAATTTCATTATTTTGGCAGGTTATGTCACTGGTGGAGTAGTCCGAGGGTTTCTAGTTGGTATGGTTGTCACCATCGTAGCACTTTTTTTTACAGATCTGCATTTACATAGCTTTACGATAACCATTGCCGTCGTACTGATGACCTCGATCGTCTTTTCTCTAGCAGGGATGATTAATGCAATTTTTGCAAATAAGTTTGATGATATCTCCATCATCCCTACTTTTGTATTGACACCACTTATTTACTTAGGCGGGGTTTTTTATTCAATAGATCTGTTGCCTGAGTTCTGGCAAAAAGTATCGGCATTTAATCCGATTCTATACATGGTTAATGCTTTTCGCTATGGCATGCTTGGTGAGTCGGACATAAGCATCACTCACGCCTTTATTATGCTTATTATTTTCACAATTACGTTATTAATAGTTTCTTTGCAATTGTTAAATAGAGGTGTTGGAATTAAGTCTTGATTTAGTACAAGTTAATGAGTTATTCACCAGAATAGATACAGCCAGAAGTACACGTTTCTTTCACAACGATAGAACTAAGTAATGATAATTGTGGTTTGAGCTTATACCATAACCATTTAGCCAGATTCTCGCTCGTAGGGTTTTCCAGACCCTCTATCTCATTGAGATAACGATGATCCAAGCATTCAAATACTGGTTTTATTAATCCACTAATATCAGCAAAATCCATCACCCAACCAGTAGTTTCATCAACATCCCCTGAGACATGCACTTCTATGGTAAAGGAATGACCGTGCAATCGACTGCATTTATGATCATCAGGTAAATTAGGTAACCGATGTGCAGCCTCAATGGTGAATGATTTATATATCTCCATAGTTATTGACAGTAACCTGATTTAAATTCCTGGTAAAGCTGATTAACTGTGTGCCATAAAGGACCTGCCTCACCAGTTCCTACGGGCATATTATTCAATTGGGTTACAGGCACGATCTCCCAAGTCGAACTAGTAATCCAGATCTCATCGGCATTTAATAATTCCTCTTCAGTGAACATTGCCTCAGAATAAAATATTTTATGTTCGGCTAGTATCTCAACAACTAAATCTCGAGTTATCCCAGGTAAAACATGATTATTTTTAGGCGGCGTTAATATCTCATCATTTCTACAAATAAAAACATTACTTGCAGCACCTTCTGTTATATAGCCATCTCTAATCAGGATGGCTTCTTTTGCACCCTTTTGTTTTGCTTTATGTCTGAGTATCACACTCGGTAGCAGAGTAATCGCCTTAATGTTGCAATATTGCCATCGAATGTCTTCATGTGTAATTGCATTGATACCATTGGACAAATCCTTTTTTGCAATAGGCCGACTCATAGCGAAGATCGTTGGGTTGTCTGCAAGTTCGATATCGTGATCGCGTTCAGTGACGCCACGCGTAATTTGCAGATATATTGATTGTTCAGATTGTTCTATAGTATCAATTAGTTTTTCAAATATCGTGAACCATTCAGTAGAGAAGTACGGGTTCTCCATAAAAATAGCGGCCAAACTATTTTCAAGACGTTGCATATGTTCATCAAAACGAAATATTGTACGATTAAAAATC
>BQJP01000056.1 GCA_021604765.1 Thermodesulfobacteriota bacterium | reverse complement strand
ATCTTGTCAAAACCTGACAGTACATCCAATTTCGTAAGAGCAATCCACGAAATTCCATTTATCTGAGCTGCATATTTCATGGCAAACGCATCAAACCAGCCGCATCTTCTGGATCTTCCAGTTGTTGCCCCGAATTCTCCGCCCGCTTGGCGCAATTTTTCTTCTAGCTCACCCGACATTTCCGTCGGAAAAGGTCCCTCTCCAACCCTTGTAGTATAGGCTTTTGCAATACCCAAAACAGTATCAATTGTCGTTGGGCTCACACCAGTTCCTATGGATGCACCGCCTGAGCCTGAGCTCGAAGATGTAACATACGGATAGGTGCCAAAGTCTATATCCAAAAGAGCTCCCTGAGCCCCTTCAAAAAGTACGTTCTGACCATTTGAAATAGAACTGTTAAGTAGTGTGGAAACATCGCAAGAGAGTTTCTTCAGTTCTCTACCGTATTCAGAATATTCCTCAAGAATTTCTTCAAAGTCGAGCGCATCTCCACCCAAAACTTTAGTTAGATATAGGTTTCTTTCTTCAAGGACTTCTTTTAGTCTTGAAGAAAGTGCATCGGGATCGATGAGATCTGCAAATTTAATTCCTCTTCGAGCAGCCTTGTCTTCATAAACCGGACCGATTCCTCTACCAGTTGTTCCTATTTTCCCTTTGCCGTTCATAGACTCCCGAGCCAAATCTATTGCTCTATGATAGGGCATAATTACATGAGCCCTGTCGCTAATTCTAAGATTAGTTTCATCGGCCGTATAACCCGCAGCTCTTAATTCCTTTATTTCCCCAAGCAGAACTTTTGGATCTACCACAACGCCGTTCCCTATGACTGATAGTTTGTTTTCTCTAAGAATGCCAGAGGGTAAATGGTGAAGGATAATCTTTTCATTACCAATAACAATTGTGTGCCCGGCGTTATTGCCGCCCTGATATCTGACTATTATATCTACCTTCTCAGATATAAGGTCCACAATCCTTCCTTTGCCCTCATCTCCCCATTGAGCGCCAATTACTACAACATTGGGCATTCTAGATTCCTCCTTTAAGAAGTTCTTCAAGGTTTGAGAACTCTTTTCCGGAGCCTTTTCTGGACTCTATTAGTTTTAGTTTTCTCGGAGTTTCTAAGAGTATGACTCCGTAAAAATTTGAAGCGTGGTTTTCCTTTATTCTAAGCTCCCTTTGTTCAGGACTTAGATTTAAGTCTAGTATAACTTTGAAGCCGCTTGATCTGAGCCACTCTGTTAAATGAATGGCTTCCCGTCTTAAAGACGGTTTTTTAGGTATTACTACAAAGTGTATTTGGTTGTTTTCTACGTTCTTTTTTGAAAAATCCAATAAAGATTCTACGTCTACAGCAAATCCCGTAGCTGGGGCTTCATAGCCGTATTTACCCATTAATTCATCGTATCTTCCTCCTCTGATAAGAGGTGAAGGCAATATGTGGGAGAGTATTTCAAATGTAACCCCTGTGTAGTAATTAAATCCTCTCAGTTCCGTTAAGTCTATATTCACTTCACAGTCCAATTGATAGTCGTCGACAACATTTAGTACATTCTCAAGCTCTTTTATATATTTTCTTATAGATACTATCTTCTTTGCTTCTTCTAATACATCTCTACCCCCGTATAGCATGGGTAAATGTTTTATAGCATTATTTACATTCTTAGGAGCTTTGGATTTTTTCAAAGCTTTCTCTAAGGCCTCTTGATCTTTTTTCTTCATGGCCTCTTCGATTTGAGGTCTAACATCTCCGGTTTTAGTTAGCAGATTTCTTAAGATCCCAGTATGGCCAATATCTAGAACTAGCTTTTTGATTCCAGACTTGTTCAACGATTTGATTCCAAGAGCAATTATCTCAGCATCGGCCTCAGCGGAATTTAGACCTACCAGCTCACATCCTACTTGAAAGATTTCCCTTTCCTTGCCGCTTCCTTTTTCCTCAAATCTGACCACTCTTCCGTTATAGCATAATCTCAGCGGAGAAGTAGGGTCTATTAGCTGTGTAGAAACTATTCTTGCAATTTGAGGAGTAATGTCCGGTCTGAGCGCCACAACCTCACCTGTAGACGGATCAACAAATTTCATGACCTTACTCTTTAAATCATCCCCAAGCCCAACTGAAAGGGGCTCCAGGAATTCAAAAAGCGGGGTTATTACTTTCCTGTATCCCCATCTGGAGAATTCTTCGAGTAATCCTTCTTCTATTCTCCTGAGCTCTTCTGCTTTTTCAGGAATATAATCTTTAACCCCTTGGGGGAGACTTAAACGATCTACCATTTAAAATTTAACCTGCGCAACCGAAATAATTTCGGATAGATTTGATATTTCTTCTATAACTTCTGCTGGCACCGGTGAATCAACACTTGTAAATACTATTGCTCTTCCACCAATTGCCTCTCTTCCTAAGTGAAGACGGCCTATATTCACACCATTATCACCAAGAATTGAGCACATGGAACCTATAAAGCCGGGCTTGTCATTATTTTCGCTAACCAACATATGGCCCTCTGGAACTATATCAATTGTAACACCATTAACATTAACTATTCTAGGTTCTTCTTTTCCAAAAATAGTACCTGATACTTGGCTGACCCCATCTTCGGTTTTTACTTTTAGGGTAATTGAGCTTGTATAATCTTTAGCCTCGGATGATTTGGATTCGACCACCTTAATTCCTCTTTCTTTCGCAATTACAGGAGCGTTCACGTGGCTTACAACAACATCCATCATAGGGGTAAGAAATCCTTTTAGCGCTGCGACAGTAATTGGAGGAGTGTCGAGCTCTGATACCTCTCCGTCATATTCAATATGAACTTCTTTAATTCCACCCTTGCTAATCTGTCCTTGCAGTGTTCCAAGCTTCTCAGCTAGATTGAGATAAGGTTTCATAACGGATAGGGCTTCGAGGCTTACTGAAGGCATATTTACGGCATTGTTTACGACTCCGTTTACTAAGAAATCGACAATCTGCTCTGCAATTGCTAGTCCTACCTTTGTCTGTGCCTCAGCAGTGGATGCACCAAGGTGAGGGGTCATCACAATATTCTCTTCTATGGATAGTATTGGGTTATCTTCAACCACAGGCTCAGTTGTGTAAACATCAAACGCGGCTCCTGCAATTTTCCCGGATTGAACAGCTTCTTTAATATCCTCTTCGTTTATTACTCCACCTCTGGCGCAATTAACGATTATCACTCCAGGCTTAGTCTTCTCAAATGTATCTTTATTAACAAGGTCTTTAGTCTCTGGGGTAAGAGGTGTGTGTATTGTGATTATATCTGCCCTTTCAAGGAGATCATCTAAAGATACTAGTTCAACACCGATTTTGTCAGCAGCTTCTTGTGTTAGAAATGGGTCGTAAGCAATAACGTTCATCTTAAGCCCCATGGCTCTTTCTGCAACTAACTTCCCGATGTTTCCAAGCCCTATGCAGCCAAGTGTTTTACCGTAAATCTCAATACCTTTAAATTTGCTTCTTTCCCACTTGCCAGCTTTTAGTGAAGCGTGGGCTTCAGGAATCCTTCTGGCGAGTGATAGCATAAGGGTAATAGTGTGTTCAGCGGTTGTGATTGCGTTGGCCTCAGGGGTGTTCATAACAACAATACCCTTTTTAGTAGCAGCATCCACATCGACGTTATCTACACCTATTCCAGCTCTACCTATTGCTTTTAGATTAGTGCCTGCTTCAATGAGGTCAGCAGTTAAGTTCGTAGCGCTTCTAATTATTACAGCTTCATAATCACCGATAATTTCTAGTAATTCTTCTTTGGATATGCCTTTTCGCACATCTAAATCAAGTTCTTTGGCTGCCTCTAGGATCTCAAGACCGTCCTTAGCCATACCGTCTGTTATTAGTACTTTCAATTTGTCCTCCAAGAAACGTTGCGGGGTGATATTTAACGGGATAACAATATATGCTAGCTATAAATTTTGTCAATTTGATCTTAGCAGATGCGTATAGGGAAATTTGCTTAGAATTTGTATATTGTTCTAATGCAATAAATTAAAAACCATATACACGTTAGAACAATAATTGATATTGTTTTTGCTATATATAAACACTTAGCAATATATATGATATAATACCCCTTAATTTCTTTTTGGAGGATGAAAAATCATGAAAAAACTGTTAGTTCTTGCTTTACTTGTAATGTTTCCCTTGACCAATACCTTTGGTCAAAATTCTTTAACAACCATATTTGATTCCAATAATGGTCTTAGTGGCCCTGATGCAGGCTTTTTCTTTGATATTGAAAATGTCAGCATACAGTCTATAGCAATTCTGTCATGGGAGATTAATTGCGGAGATGCCGATGATGACGGCCCTTCAGTAACAGACATTTCCGTTTATACCCGCCAGGGTACATCACAAGGATTTGAAGACACACCAATTGGATGGACACTTGTAGGCACCCAAGCTAATGTAATGTGCGCTGGAGATAACCTGCAAACCCCGCTTAGCGTAGGAGGATTCACAATAAACCCTGGACAGACAACTGGTATAGCAATGGTAGTTGCAAGCGACCTTTCTACGTGGCTTTATACAAATGGCACTGGAGATAATCAGATATACAACAATGGTGAGCTTGAGTTAAGAACGGGAAGTTCTTATGAATTTGCATTCACCCCTGGTGGAAGTGTAAATGAACCCCGAGTTTGGAATGGTACGGTCTTTTACCAATTTGCTAATCCAGCTCAAGTCCCAACCCTGTCCGAATGGGGCTTGATCTCAACCGCGGCTATTCTTGGAATAGTTGGTTTCATGGTTATGAGAAGAAGAAAACTAGCAACTTAAAACCACTAATAAACATTTCATTTAAATTCCCTAAAGGGAACTTGGCATTCGTAATGTCGGTTCCCTTTTTTTGAATTCTTAATCCAAAAATTGAGAACCCCCTTCTATTAAGTTAATATTTTGCCCAATCTATGAACGAACCTATAAACGAAGAAACTATAAGCCAAGAAAAAATGTCATTTTTGGATCACTTGACGGAACTGAGGCGGAGACTAATATGGTCTGTACTTGCAGTAGCCATATTGTTTGGCCCTGCTTATTATTTCTCAAATGAAATATTCGACTTCTTAATGAAGCCCCTCATTGAAAATCTTCCCGAGGGTAGTTCTCTGATTTTTACCCGTCCTGCTGAGGGTTTCACTACTTATTTAAAAGTATCTTTTTTTGCAGCTCTATTCCTAGCTGTGCCTTTTATTCTCTATCAAGGTTGGAGGTTTGTAGCTCCCGCATTGTACAAAGAAGAAAAGCAAGTGGTTGTTCCGTTCATATTGTTTGGTACTTTGTTCTTTGCTGCAGGCGCCGCATTTTGTTACTACGTTGCTTCTCCGCCAGCATTCAGATTCTTGTTAAATGAATATTCTTCTGAATATGTAAAAGCTTTCCCAACAATTCGTGAAGGACTTTCTTTTTTAATGGCGCTCATATTCGGTTTCGGTCTCGTATTCGAATTTCCACTCATAATCTTCATACTGGCTAGAATCGGTGTCGTAACCAGTAAGTGGCTTAGAGAAAAAAGAAAGTACGCAATTATTATTAGTGCTATGATTGCAGCAATTCTTACTCCTACAACCGATGCCATTTCAATGATGCTTATGTTTGTCCCTATTATTGTCTTCTACGAGCTTGGCATTTTGGTCGCATGGCTTTTTGGAAAGAAAAAGAAACAAGAAGACACTGATGAAGATGATGCAGAGGAAGAAATGTTTAAATGATAGAAAATTGACTAAGCACTGAATAGAAAATAAATTTCTACATGCCTATAGTTTTATAATGTATAAACAAAATTTATAGAGGTGAATACCATGGCGACAAAAAAACCGAAGAAAAAAATCAGGGATCTCAGGCACCCGATAACTTATAAGAGAGAAAACGGTAAGTTTGATGTCGAATGGTACACAAAGCACGACAAAACAAATTGGGTGCTTCCTAAAGTTTTAAAAGAACAAGCAAAGAAACTAGGCAAAAAACCATTCCTGCAATTTGGCTATAACAAACCAATTAGCTTTTATCAAACTAATAGACTGGCAAACAAGGTAGCAAACGGTCTTCTAAATATGGGAATCAAAAAAGGCGACAAGGTTGCCGTCTATATGCCCAATTCTGATGACTATGTAATCACCTGGTTTGGAATTTTGAAAATGGGCGCTGTGATGGTTCCCATTAATACTGGCTATAAAATGGATTTTCTTCAGTACATCATAGACAGCTCAGACTCTACTGTGCTCTTTATAGCAGAAGAATACCTTGAACGGATGCCCCCTATTGCTAAAAAAATTCCTCAACTAAAAAATGTAATAGTATGGACACGAGAGGGCTCGCCGAAATTTGATAAACACGGATATAACTTTAAGAAAATGACTTCTTATACAAAGTTCATTACTCCTCAAAAAACCGCAGAGCCAAAAGTAGACGTCACTTTCGTAGATCACGCCCGTCTTATGTATACGTCGGGGACTACTGGAAGATCTAAAGGTGTCGTAAGGCCCTGTGCTGCGGATTACTCTAGCGCAAACAACTATGCTCAGATAATGGATGTTGGACCTAAGGATGTTTGTTTTACCTGTCTTCCTTTGTTTCATTCAAACGCGATGGTTATGAGTGTTTATCCGGCTCTTATCAAAGGAGCTAAGGTTGTCGTAGAAGAGAAATACAGCGCAAGCAACTTTTGGAAATGGATGGTGGATCACAAGGTAACAAAATTTAACCTTGTTGGAACCATCTCTTATTTCATGTGGAATACTCCACCAGTACCTGAAGAAAAACAGCATAAAGTTAAATTAGTTCTGGGTTCTCCGGCGCCTCATGACATAATCGAAGAATTCATGGAAAGATTCAATATCCAGTTTATGGAAGGTTATGGTCTTACGGAGATTGGGCAGTGTACCTGGATGCGCCCGGGCGAAGTTTTTAGAGTTGGGTCATGTGGTAAGGAAGCCCCGGGTTATGAAATTAAAATTGGAGATCCTGAGACTGATGAGGAAGTTGCAAGAGGAGAAATAGGGGAAATCATTGTCCGCCCGAGAACTCCTAATGTGATGCTTCACTATTACAACAAAATGCCTCAGAAAACAGTTGACGATTTCCGCAACTTCTGGTTTCACACTGGGGACGCAGGGAGAATGGACAAAGACGGCTATATCTACTTTGTAGATAGAGTTAAAGACTATCTCAGATGTAAAGGGGAGAATATTAGCTCATTTGAAGTAGAGAAAACCGTAGGTTCCCATCCGGATGTGGAAGAATCTGGGGCTATTGGCGTAAAAGCTGAGAGCGGCAAGTATGCAGAAGATGAGCTTATGATTGTTGTTGTTCCTAAAAAAGGCAAAACTATAGATCCGATTAAATTAATAAAATTCCTTGAGCCCAAAATGCCTTACTTTATGATCCCAAGGTTCATCAGGTTTGAAAAATCGCTCCCCAAGACGGGCACGTTAAGAGTTCAAAAGAACAAACTACGTGATAAGGGGATTACAAAAGATACATGGGACATGAAAAAAGCGGGTTATAAAGTAAAGAGATAAATATAATTCGATCCAAATTTAGGTTAAAGTGTTATAAGGATCAATAAAGGAGGAAGATATGTTAAAAATCATTCCCATTTTAGTATTAGCAATGTTTATTTGTGTGTTGTCATCATCTAACGTATTAGCGGAAGGTTCTCTTGGTGTGGTTGAGTTTAGAAAACTCTACGACAGTCTTTTGTCAGGGGAAACTCTGGTGAACGAAACCCAGCAAGATGGAGTAGTGGTAAAAAAAGAGAAAATTTACGGAAATGCTGTAGATACCGGAGACGGTGATTTTGATATACCTGTGTCTCAGGTAATTACATATACCAAAGATGGGAAAGTAGAATTGAAAGTTAAAGTTAATATTATAGATAGAGTTAACGATCTTGGGGGGCGCGCAATTATTCAAGAAGAAATAACTGGTATTAGCGTGCTTGAGGAAGGAGACAAGGTGCCAGAGGATTCAAGTGGGGTTGAGTTTGGTGGAATCTACCGTGTTGGGAAAAATGCTCAGGGCGGGTTTGATGTTCACAACTTTTCTTTAACGCCATCGCTACTTATAGAAGGTGAGAATCTATCTCTTGCAGGGTCAATGATTACTTATTCTTGCTCCGCTCAGGATGCTAAAACAGTTTGTAATTATACAGTTCGCGATTTTGAGCTTGGAGACTATGAACCTTATAAGGGATACAAGCTCGGTAAACCGATTGGCGGAGACTTTGCTGAGACTTTTGTGAGTAATTAATATTCTGTTTTCAAAAAATTGTTTTGGAGGCGTAATAATGAAAAAAACAACTTATCTTCTTTTACTATTCATAATTTCTTCATCCTATGCATTCGCAGATCCGGTAGTAGATCCTGCAAGCATTAAAAATCAGGACAAGTACTATAGAGACAATGCCGAGTGCAAAGCTCTGGCAAAAGATAATAAGGGAGGCGTTGGTACAGTTGCTAAAGACACGGCAATAGGAGCAGGGGTTGGTGCTGGTACAGGAGCTCTGCTTGGTGTCATCGGCGGCAGCGTAGGTAAGGGGTTAGGCATAGGAGCTGTTGTAGGCGGAGTAGCAGGCGGCGGAACGAGTATATACAAAAACCATAAGAACTATGATGAAATCTACAAGAACTGCATGAGGGGTAGAGGTTATAGAGTTCTCAATTAACTTCAGTAAAGTGTAAAATGAAAATTTTAATATTTATATTTGCCCTGGTTTTTGCACTAACCTTAAATGTTATGTCTCTCCCGCAGATTGACGAAGATAGCATAACAGACGAAAAGAAGTTTCTAGCAGACAATAGCCAATGTATCGCACATGCCAGGAGTGGCCAAAGTGGGGGCGGTAATGATTTTGTTAAAGATGCCGCAATCGGTTCAGCAACCGGGGCGGGATCATCTGTGGTTTTTGGTGCGATGACTGGAGGGGACATTGGCACAGGGGCAGCCCTTGGCGCTGTAGTTGGGGGGCTTTCAGGTGGCAGCGGTAGTGTTTATAGAACAAGTCAGCCTAACAGTCAGATTTATTCACAATGTATGACAGAAAGAGGGTATAAGATTCTCAAAAGAGAATAACTGCTTTTTATTAATGAAATCACAATATTTTCTTATGCCAGGCTCTCAAGTATCAGTACTATTAAGAACCCCACAAAAAACATTGTAGTTGCAAATGCCGAATCTTTATTTTCTTTGTGAGCTTCAACCAAAAGCTCTTCAGTGACAAGATATAATAGCGCGGCCACTGCAAAGGCTATAATTCCTTCTAATCCCGAACTGTGAATTCCTTGAAGTAGAGTTCCTCCAATTGTTGCTCCAATAAGCACCAATAATGAAAGGGCTATTGTTGTTCCAATAATTCTTAATTTGCTTTTGCCTTCCTTGGCTAATGTTGAAGCAACGGACAAAGCTAGAAATAATAATTCTATTGCAAGTGCGATTGTGATAATAATGCCGGCTTTCAAGCCTACATCAAAACTTACTCCAATCAGCAGACCGTCAATAAAAACATCGACCCCAGATGCAATTACTAAGCCTCCCGATCCTCCTGCCCCTTCTATCTTTTTAGACACCTTTCTTACAATTAACATCAATGCTACTCCGGAAGAGAAGCCAATAATCAAAGGTAATAACTTCAGATTAGTAACAAGTTCGGGTAACAACTCAAGCGCCACTGCCGCAAAAACGACACCGGCTGCAAAATGCTGGACTGTAATTCTGGTTTTTTCTCCAGGCGATTTGTATGCCGCAATTATGCCCCCGATAATTGTTACTACTACCGGAATCATTACATATGTGAGAACTGTTGATAGAGAATCGTTCATCGGATGTCCTTAAATATTAAGAATTTAACTGTTTCGTAATGAGTAATCGACTAGAAATGAAACTTTTTCACTATCTTCTTACTCTAATTGTTAGATCTGACATGTAATATTAGGCTCTTTAGATTTTTTTTAGAAAGTGTTACTGTATTTCTGAGGTTATTTATATGAAAAAGAAACTGTTTCTGCTCTTGTTTGTCGCAACAATGCTTGCATGTGGAAAGGCTCAGTATAAGACCCCTGATTTGGGTGGTTTATATAGCAAGGCTGCCAGAAGGTCTCATGATGAGGGAAATGCTGTGATAGTGATACCAGGGATTCTGGGCTCAAAATTAAGAGACAGCGAAAGCGGCCAACTTGTTTGGGGGGCTTTTGAAAAGACCACTTCAGATCCTGAATCACCAGAAGGCGCAAGACTTGTAGCGATACCAATGGAAGTAGGAGTTCCCTTAAGCGATCTTACAGACAATGTGCATTCTGATGGAGCTTTAGACAAAGTGAAGGTCAGCCTCTTTGGTCTACCGATTGAATTAAACGCATATATTAATATTTTAAGCACTCTTGGTGCAGGCGGCTATTTAGATGAGTCAATAGCTTCCAATCAACTAAATCAGATTGACTATGGAGAGGACCATTTTACTTGTTTTCAGTTTGATTATGACTGGCGTTTAGACAATGTAGAGAATGCGAAGAGACTAAATGACTTCATAGAAGAAAAGAGAGCATACATATTAGAGGAATACGAGAAGAGGGGGCATCCAAGAGAAGATGTAAAGTTCGATATAGTTGCTCATTCTATGGGAGGTCTTCTCACAAGATATCTTTTAAGATACGGTCCAAACGATCTTCCTGAAGACGGCTCAATTCCTGAAGTGACTTGGGAAGGCGCGGAGCATGTGGATAAGGTCATAATAATTGGAACACCTAATGCGGGAGCAGTTGGAGCTGTTGAAAATTTATTTGTGGGTAGAGACTTCGGGCCATTTTTGCCAAAATACGAGCCGGCTGTGATTGGCACAATGCCTTCTTTGTATCAGCAATTGCCTAGATCAAGACATCGTGCGATATTGGATGAAAACCGTAACCCCGTGGATATAATGAATGCAGACTTGTGGGTCGAAAACGGGTGGGGACTTGCTGATCCTAATCAAGCTGAAGTTCTTGAGTGGCTACTCCCCGATGTTTCAGATCCAAATGAAAGAAGGGAAATAGCGATTGATCATTTAAGAAAATCCATAAAGAGAGGAAAGCAGTTTCAAGATGCTATAGATCAGCCTGCTGCACCGCCTAAGGGTTTAAGGCTATATCTTTTGGCTGGTGACGCCATCCCAACAGGATCAGGGGTTACAATTAATTCTACCAAAGAACATTTTGAAGTAACAGATTATGAACCTGGTGACGGGACAGTAGCACGTTACAGCGCACTCATGGATGAAAGGATGGGAGGGCATTGGACTCCTCAGCTCAAGTCTCCAATCAAATGGTCTAATGTCATGTTTCTTTTCTCAGACCATCTAGGCTTAACTAAAGACCCCGCATTTAGTGATAATGTACTTTACTTATTACTAGAGCAGCCTATGGAATAGCATAATTCATTTATAGACCTAGGATTAGTTCAACTCAAATCTAAATTGTGGGAGCAATCCAATTGCAAGCTACAAAGTCTTTTAAAGAAATACTCAAAACTTCTACAAAGGCTCTCTTAATAGGAATTGGCGGAGGCGGGGATATTGTCGGGACTATTCCAACAGCCGATCTTTTAGATCTCTTTGACATTGAATGTATCTACGGCGGTCTTTCATGGGAAAGGTTTACTTATGACCCTGTTCCGGGTCCAAGAAAATTTGATGAAACTAAAAATGTCCGGAAGCTAAACGACGTAGTCTGGTATGCAAATAAAGATAGTTTAGCTCACAGTGGCGCAAGATTTGCTGAATCAGGATTTTCAGAAGTAATTGGTCAAGAGACCTTGCTTGTGGGAATAGATTCTGGGCCAGAGTCTATAGCGGAGGGCATTTTAGATGCTGCCCGAAAGCTTGATGCAGATTTAGTAATAGGAGTTGATGTAGGTGGGGATGTAATAGCACAGGGACATGAGCCCGGTCTTATGAGCCCGCTTGCAGATTCTATGATGACAGCCGCCTTTGCTAAAATTGAGACTGAAATTCCTTCAATTATTGGGCTTTTTGGATATGGAAGCGATGGAGAGCTCACTCATGAAGAACTTGAGGCTTCTATGAAACTTAAATTGAAAAAGGGAGCAATAATCGGGAGCTGGGGCATAACCCCTGATGCACTGCGGCGACTTGAAGAAGTTATTGCGGTTGTGCCAACAGAAGCCAGTCGTTTACCAGTTTTATATTCAAGAGGAGTTTGTGAGGAAACAACTATAAGAAAAGGAACCAGAAATGTTTCCCTCTCGATGGCATCAACCGTTACCTTTTACTTTTCTCCTGGAGCATTATTTGAAAACTCCAGGCTTGCAAGAGCTGTTTCTGGATGCAAGAGCATTGAGGAAGCAAATGATGCCCTGCATTTAATAGATGTGCGCACTGAACTTGACCTCGAAAGAGAAATGCAGAAAGAGAAAGAAAGCTAGATTATCGACTAGTTTCTGTAATTCTCTGTAACTCTTCAGATTATTGAATTTTGCTTCGATAATTAAGCTTTATAATAACCATTGAAAAGAACCGTTTTAACTCCAACTAAGAATTCAAGTGGTCATAAGTTTGACACCCAGATTTTATCATGTTAAATACTTAGGATTTTTAAATTTCTTCCTGAGGAAATACGTTCTTAAATGACTTTAGAAGAATCGGGACATTTCTCGATAGAACAGTTCTTTTTAGCTCTTGTTTGCATATTAGTATTCTCCAAGATTTTCGGGGAGTTAGCCGAGCGTATTAAGCAGCCTTCTGTGCTTGGTGAGCTTGTAGCCGGGGTTGTTCTTGGGGGAAGCGTACTTGCAATAGTGCCTTCGATACCTACTATGGCAGGTTACGATACATTTCATCTCCTAGCGGAGGTGGGTGTTGCTATACTCTTGTTTGAAATCGGCCTAGAAACTGACTTGAAGGACTTAATTAAAGTAGGATTTACTTCCACACTGGTAGCTATAGTAGGAGTTGTCCTACCTTTTGCACTTGGTTTCGGCAGTATAATAGCGTTTGAACATTTTGGACTTCTTGGGGGATCGGATCCAAATTTGAATCTCCTTATCGCCATAACTGCAGGCGCCACTTTAACTGCCACTAGCGTAGGTATTACGGCTAGGGTTCTTTCTGATATGAACAAGCTACAGAGTGAAGAGGCAAAAATCATTCTTGGCGCAGCTGTAATAGATGATATTTTGGGCCTAATTATATTAGGTGTAGTAAGCGGATTAATAGAAGCATCGGGAAGTGGTGACGGTGGCGGGGTCTCAACACTCGGAGTAGGAATAATATTTGTAAAGGCTTTTGGCTTCCTTATAGTTGCCATATTAGTAGGAAACTTGATATCTAAGAAGCTATTTAATCTAGTTGAGATGATGAAAGTCAGGGGTGTGTTGTTATTAAGTGCTCTTTCTTTCGCATTTACCTTTGCTTTTCTAGCA
>BQJP01000055.1 GCA_021604765.1 Thermodesulfobacteriota bacterium | reverse complement strand
TAGAAATTTAACAAAGTATTTAATAAATAGATATCCAATAATAAAAAGAATAGAAAAGCAAATACTATAAAAAAGAGAAAAAATCGAGATTTTAAATGTAATAATTTTTCAAAGGAAAATTAACAAACAACAAACCCGACTCTTATGCCATAGTATCTGAAAATGATAAATTGGTCACCAAAAAATATCATTAATTTTATTAAAAATTTATTTAAAATTTCAAAACCTATTCTTTTTCCTCCTTCTTTTTCTACACAGGAGGAAATTCGTTCTCTTTCATATCATAAACAGGCAATTTTCGGTTCCCAAAGACATTTATCCACACATTAGCATTGTCTTATTCTTTCCAAGTAATTGGAACAGAATCCAATTTTTTAAGATTTGGTAAAATTCCTAAAATATACAATCAGAAATTTGTTATTCTTACAATAGGATTATTATGAACAGTCAAAAATCTTAATTTTTTGAATTTTCACAATTTCAGAAACTCATTAATATCATAAAAGTAATTTTTATGCAAATATAAACAACTCAAATTTTCCAATTTCAACAAATCATCGTGAATATTCATCAAATGATTGTTCTGCAAATCCAACCATCTTAAATTAAGTATAGGATCGGGCATAATTTTCTTAAAAATAATCAAACAACCTTTCATGTCCTTGATTTTATTATACCCCAACAACACAGTGCTCTAAATGAGTTTTATTTTTTTCTTCTTTTTCTGAGCCTTTAGTAAATGCTCTTTAAAATCGCCAATTTGCAAAGAAGTTTCATTTTCTTTTAAAATTTTTTATACATTTTTAATCGGCTGAGCAACCAAAATCGACTATTTTTCTCATTTTTTATTTTCTGTTTTTATTTTTTTCTATTTGCTCTGATTTTCTTTAGATTTTTTAATTTGTTGATTTCTGGGTTTTTCCAAATTCAGCTCACTAATATCTTTAATATCCAAATTCGAGTAATCGATTGGAGGAGCATCAAGAGAGCAATCAGCATATATGAATCTTCTGTCCTTAATATTCATATTTAAATAATAAAAATTCAAATTAAAAAGTAATTAAAAAATCAATAGTAAATTTAAATTGCCCAAATTTCACAACTATTATAACTAATTATATAGATAGGGTAATAATTGTTGAAAACAAAGAATTCCTTATACTCTATATATGTCTAAATCCTCTCCTTCTTCCTATATACCACCAAAAAGCCCTTTTTTATCACTCATCCCGAAAACTATCAAATAATCGACTTATAATATAATACAAATTGAATTTTAATTTTATAAACATGAAAGAATTGCTTAGAATACTAACAATTTTGATTGCCGTGAGTGTTTCTCAATAAACATGTGTTGAGGGATGCTTATCTTGCGGTCTAAATAACAAATGTATCTTATGTGACTTCAGCTAAAGCTATTTCTTACAAGGAGACGGATGTGTTAAGTCGGACCTGAAGAACTGTCTGACTATTGATTTGAATGGGAACTGCTTGGTCTGCAAGACAGGCTTCTACAAAGAGAAGGACAAAAAGGACTGCACTGCTGTTCCCGAAGAGAGCATTCTCCCGGAGTGTCTTTTTTATGCTCTTTCCGATGCTGGTATTGTGTGTACTGTGTGTAACACTGGATTTTACCCATCCGAGAAATGTATTGCTCTTACTGCAGAAGAACAGATCACTAACTGTCAGATATACTCAAAGGACAAAAAGTGCGCAGAGTGCTCCGAAAGCCATTCCCTCAGAATAGACTCTGTGACCTGCGTGGCCAACCCAACAAACAACAGTTGTTCGGCATTTACTACTGTTGGCTGTTAGGAGTGCAAGACGGGTTTTGTAAGAGAAAATGACTACGTCAGAGTTTCTGCTAGAGAACTGCTGATTCCTTTCTACAATGTTGATGCTGCTGCTGAGGACTTGGTGTAGGCCAAGTCTCTGTTGCAGTCCAGAGTGAAACCATTTTTGAATTCCCAAATACAGTCTCAAAACAACTGTCTCGCTGAGGCCGTTACCAATTGTGCCTAATTCTCTACATACAATATATGTAGTGAGTGTGATGTGGGCTATTTTCTGAGAGACAACAAATGTATTGAAATTCCCAAAGAGACCATTCCCAACTGTTTTAAGTATTCTTCGGAAAAAGTCTGTTAGGAGTGTCTTAATTTCTTCTTCCTGTCTAATAATACTTGTTAGGCAGTGACTGCTATTGAAGGGTGCTTGCGATACGATGGCTCTGCTTCGGAGACTGTTTGTTTGTAGTGCTTTAAGTCGCGATTTTTGAACAAAACAGTATCTCCCAATAGATGCGATACCAGAACAGTGTTGCCCAATTTGTGTTTGGAGTACAATCTCACTGCTGATAATTGCGTTTCTTGTCAAACAGTAGACAATATCAGATATGTCATTACTAATGATTTGAAGAAATGTCTTCCTGAATTTCTGAACTGCAAAACTTACTCGGATTCGACAGTAGACTCTCTAGCTCATTCTTGCTTCGAGTGCAATGACGGGTACTACTACGATGATATTGATAAAATATGTCGAGTCGGAGATAATGCTAATTGTAAGAGATTCTCAAGAACCTCTAATAATTGCGAGTAGTGCAATAATGGGTACTTTATCATTACTACTGATAATTAGACTAATGTGTGCGAGAAACATGACCCAATTCCGGACTGCTTGACATACTCACAGACTCAAAAGAATGTCTGTAATACTTGTAATACTGAGTCCTTTTTGATGACCAAAAACACTACTTGTATATAAGTAGATATAGAAGGATGCGAATAGTACTCTTCTGCTACTGCTTGTCAGAGCTGCAAAAATGGATACGATAAAGTATCGGAGAAGGAGTGTCTTCCTATTCTACCAGAGACTAATTGTTTGAGAGCAGAAGAAGGAGAGTGCACTTTGTGCGAAGACGATTATTTCTTACTGGACAAAGAGTGCTTTAGAGGATATGACTACGAAATGGAGAATTGCTTTAAAACCAACTACAACGGGACTTCCGATACCAAACACACTGGAGAGTGTTAGATATGCTTCGAGAAGAGCATTCCTATTAACCAGAAGGACAACTATGTTTGTGTGTCTGATGTAGAGTATGAAAGAATACAGCCAGATTACTATGTTCCTAATTGTACTGCTTATTAATTAGTCAATGATAGTACTTTTTCTTGTGTGCAGTGCGAACATCTGTTTGTACTGACTGATGGCGGGGACTGTGTTGAGGAGTGCAACGACTTTTTGCTTGATTTGAACTTCTCAGTGACTGGAAGTAACATTAAGTACAGTGATAAGACTCTTTGTGTGACTTCTGCTATTGATGCTGAAGAAATCACTTTGGATTAAGATTTTGCTCACACTGCCAATGTACTCAATGATGACGAGAAGTGGCTAATAGACCCTAATGATACTGATTATAGACTAGTCAGACCCTCTGACTTACCAGGAGATGCGCATCCAGCTGCAAACGAGCTCTACAAACTGAACAAAATCAATAATACTATTGAAAACGATGTTGATATTTTTGACTCTGAAGGTTTCGTTGACCATTGCGACAATTACACTTCTTTATTGAACGATTACCATGGATGCAATAAGTGTATTTTCGGATATTTCGGTCAAATCATTCACTAAAGAATCAAATACTGCAACGAATATGACGGTCTGAACTGTATCAAGTGCATTCAAGGGTACTATCCCATTCCTTTAGAAGGAGGAGATGCTAGTGAGAAGAGAATATGTACAGAACAAGACATTCCTTTCTGCGAATTTTTCTATCTCAACAAATACGGATGCAGACAATGCGAAAAGGGATACTATGTGAATGGTGATGATGAGTGCTCTCCGAATGAATCCGATTTCTGCGAGCACAAAGATCTCTTCGATGATAAGTGCATTAGGTGCCTCGAAGGGTATATATTGGATGATAGTGATTTGTGTTAGAAAAAATTGGACAATTGCTTATAGCACGATTTCGATGGAGATACTATAATATGTACAGAATGCGATATTACTTACTATATCACTGCTGAGCAGCACTGTAAAAAAGGCTCCATACCAAATTGTTACAATTACAATCAGGACAAAGACGATACTTATTGCCTGCACTATTACAATTCCTTTGATCTCACTTTCACTAATAAATGCAGACTGCCCGAATTGATACTTAATTGTAGTGAGTACTTGGATTTGAGTACTTGTGAGATATGTGCAGCAGACCATTATCTGATTAGTGGGCATTGTTGTAAATTTGGACACTATCCTACCGACCATGGCAAAGATGTCGAGTGCGAGGGTGAAATCGAAGATTCAGACTGTAAGACTTTCGACACTAATGATGATTGTGTCTCTTGTTACTAAGGGTATTATAAAGTAGATGGTGAAAATCAGTGTTGTTAGTATGGTCACTTTTGGGATGGAAATGATTGTAAGGAGAATTTGTACTTTGACGATGGAAATACCCCAAAATGCTTAGTATATGATTTCGTAAACCAAAAATGCGACTCTTGTATAGATGGACACCATCTCTCTCACGATCACTGCTGCCCAGACGATTGGTATTATAGCACTGATGCTTGTGTAGAAAATACCATTGATGGATGCGAGGTCCAAGATGATGCTGAAAACTGCGATGTTTGCGAAGATGGCCTTCATTCTCCTAAATGTTGCGCAAGTGACGAATACCTCGACACTGACACCACAGAATGTACAACAATTCCCTTAGTCGACTGTAAAGAGTACAATTAGACAGATGATAAGTGCGAGGAGTGCGTTGCCGACGATCTGTACTTGTTCGATAAAGGGTGTTGCGAAAAGACAGGCAAACATATAGTGTAAGATGGAGATGATTGGGTTTGCTAAGACTTTGCAGGTGCCACTGTCATAGATGACTGCGGTATTTATGATTCCGATGGTATTTGTGTGGAGTGTATTGCAGACTTTGCTAAAGATGTCTATGGAGATGATTTGGTGTATTGCTGTGCTCATGGAACTACTTTTGACGGGTTCGAGTGCAGAGACATTGAAGAGTTTTACGACAACTGCTCCTATAGTGCTTCAGATTATGTCAGAAAAGACAATGGTCCTAACGGAGCTTTGACTTTCCCAGAGAATTTGTGTGCTAAATGCTAAGAAGGACACTACATTCATAGAACAAGATGTGTAGAATTCGAAAAATATTGGAATCATGAAGGAGAAACCTTAGCAGATATAAGCAATTTGGCTGATTTTGTCAATTGTCACGGTGTTTCTGATGATAATACTCTTTGTACTCACTGTCCAGAAGGACATTATTAGCAATCCGATAAAGTATGCTGTTAAGAAGGAGAGTTGGAAGTGGGCGGAGAGTGTGTTGATTTGTAAGAAGTTGTCGATACTTGTTCATTCTACGACAATGCTAACCATATTTGCGTAGAAACCCTTCCAGGTGATGTCTCTTACGACTCTTGTATATGGGAGCCAACTCAAAAATACTATTAAAATGGAACAGTGTGTGTCCCAGAAGGCTGGAAATTGGATGGAGCCGATGTTGTCGACATAACAGTGCCCCATTGTGTTAGATAAGGAGCCGGAAACTGCATGAAATGCGCCGAAGGGTACTATTTGGATGGTACTGATTGTTTGGAGATCACTGATTGTTACTTGGTCAGTGGAAACGAGTGTTCCATTTGCGAAGAAGGATTCGCCAACACACAAACAGATACTCATTGTTCTGATGGTGGTAATAATGATGCTTGTAATGAGACTGATGCTGCGACCTGTGTTGATGGAAAGCCAGGAATCCACTTCTATGGAGCAAATCCTTGTGAGTATGGGTTCAAATGGGATACTGATAAATGTGTGCCAATTACCAATCCTTACTGCGCAATAGTAGCAGATAATGGAAATTGCACAGAATGCTTTACTTTCCTAGACAACACTTGTGAATCCGAGTCGACTATTTTCCTATAAGACAATATAAACTACTTAACAAGCACTCAATCTGTACATGACGATGCTTTTACTACAGAAAAAGGAGTACATTTGTTAAAGAAATACAGATTCGATGCCTAAATCTACTTATCAAGTACTACTAATCAATGCTGTCCGCATACTTAGTACTGGAATGGCTCTCAATGCGTGGCTATTCCCATTGATAATTGTATGAGGGGAAATAATACTTCTTGTTCTTTGTGTTTGGATGGTTTCTAGCTGACTAATGGAAAGTGTTGTCCATATAAGCATGTTTTCGCTAATGGAGAGTGTGTATGGAATGCCACCAGAACCTGCAATTCGATCACTGGTATATTCTTAGGAGTAGAAGGTATCGAAAAATACGAATCCAACAACCACTGCTGTTTCGAAGGGACTTATTTCGACGAAGAGGCTGGGAGATGTCTCATTCACCCCGACGAAAACTGTCTCTAATCCGAAGACAGACACTCCTGTACCAAATGTGCCACTGATTTCTTCATATAAGAGGACTATCCCATTCAGTACATAATGAAATCAGTCAATTGGGCAAAATAAGACTGTTCTACTAATGATAGAAATATTGCTTATACTGCTTGTGCACCAAATTCCCTTAAAAACGTTACTGGATTGGAGATCTACTACGATGCTTAGAAAATAGTCCATAAATGTGCCAATTTGGCTAGTGACTCTGAGTGCGATGAGTGCTTCGAGGGATATCATAAATCCGATGGTCTTTGTTGTAGATTAAATTAAGTCAATTTGAATAACCGATGCATAGACTTAAATAAATTGTTCAAAAATTCTCTGGATTTCAACTTCTTCACTAAAGAAGTTCACAGTTGTAAAGAAGGGTACCACTTGAGTATCGGAATTTGCTGTCCAACAGGCTCTCACAACGACCACAGATACAACGAGTGCTTGATACACCAGAAATACTGCGAAGAATATAATCCTTATACTCAAAGTTGCATTTCTTGTTAAGATGGTACTTACAAAATCGACGATTCTGACAAATGCTGTCCATTCGGCACTTATTACGACCACGATGACGAAGAGTGTCTTGTATTCAAGAAACCAGGAATGTTTACTTGTACTAAAGGTACTGATGATAATGTGTGCGAGGAGTGTATTTCGCATTTCGAAGATGATGACGAAATCGACTCCGCAGAAAGAGAAGAATACAGCTATCTTACTAATAGTAGGTGCTGTGCATTGGGATACTACTTCGACGATGAAGGTGATAGATGCTCAGAAATAGAGAACCCTAATTGTTTGTACCTGGACAATGGAAAGTGCCAAGTCTGCGAACTCGGATATCAATTATTTAAGGAAAGAGATACTTGTTGTCCAACTGGTACCTATCCTGAAGACGATGGGGTTTGTGTCTCTTCTTAGAAAGACGAGAATTGCGAGCACTTCGAAAAAGTAGAAGATGATTATTTGTGCACTTAATGCGGAGGAGAAGATACTTATGTGAGTAATGGAAATTGTTGTGAAACAGGTTCTTTCTATAGCACAGTATACAAACAATGCATACCAATAGTATTGTTTGATGCTAATAATTTTTATACTAACTGTTTATAAGTGAATTCTGATGGAAAATGCATCAAATGCAGGGCTAATCATTATTTGGCTTATGTTAAGACTGGAACAGATTTCGAAAATTTGAGTGCTTTGGCCAGATAGTGTGTTAAAAACGATCATGTTCCTGAGGAAAACAGTCAGACTTCTATTCATGTATAGGAATTTGCAACTGAGGCCAAGATGGATGCCGAATGTTCTGCTGCTGATATTATTGCTGAGGATTTTGCTTGTAAAAAGTGCAAGAACTCGAAAATCGCTGTTTACGAAGACCCAAATATCACTTGTGAGACTATTGTTAATGACAATTGCAACATGATTGTATATGATGGTGCTACCTACACTGATTGTTTGAGTTGCAAAACCGGATACTACAGAACACTCATTTCCGATGACGATTTATAGCCTACTTGTTGTATCGAGGGAGAGTACTGGGATGGAGATTCTTGTGAAGTCATAGATGCCTCTTTAGAAGCAGGCAAGTTCACCAACTGTCTCAAAGTAGAAGACGATACTGGCAATGTATGTACTAAATGCGAGAATTCTTATTACTTGGTATTGACTGATAATCCAACCAAGTATTGTGTTTAGTTCTTAATAGCACCTGTCGACAATTGCTTAGTAGAAGATGGAGGCGGAGATTGTATACTCTGCGAAGAGTCATATCACGTAAAAGATGGTGCTTGTTCTTAAGATGATATCATTAAGTATAAGACTCCTTTGCAGTGCAGAGGAAACGATTCGGCTGTAGACCATTCTTGTATTGGTTGTGCAGATGGGTATTACTTGACCAATGAGGCTTGTTGTTAGGAAGGAGAAATTTTCGACACTGATAGTAACATGTGCATTGCTATGAATGCCAACACTAACACAACAGGATGCGTAAAACACTCTGATAGCAAGTGCGAGGCTTGTAATAAAGATGATAGTCTTCACTTGATACAAGAAAACCAAGGAGTTTGTTGTCCGATCAATTATGTATGGAATAATGGATGTTAGAAAAAAGTGCAGAACGGACTGACCAAGTGTAATTTCTACGAAAATGTCAATAACTGCAGAGAAAAGACAGATGATGACCCAAATGAGCCCGTTTGTCTCGACGACTACTACTTTGTTACCGAGAAATGCTGTCCAGAAGGATAGACTTATGCTGATGGTTTGTGTAGTGCAATAGAATCCAAGGCAAATACTTGTTTATAAGTGGATGGAAACAACAATTGTACTCTTTGTTAGCCATTAATGGGTGAGGGAAATAATGTTTATATTACTGATGGAGCCTGCTGTGCTCAAGGCACTTACTTCGATGGAGAGAATTGCGAGACCATTCCGGCCCATTTCGTAAATTGTCTCGAATTCGACAATAATAAATGTACTCTTTGTAACCCCGGTGTTCTTTCCGATGATGGCATTTGCTGCTAGGGCTACTACTTCAGTCACTCTACTGATGAGTGTGTGGAGTTGGATGATGATTGTGACGATTTCAATACAGTGGAAGAGAAATGCGAATCTTGTGTGGGTGGAAAGTACTTGAGTCACGGAACTTGTGTTGATTTCACTAAATATATGGATGGTGATACTGAGACTGACATTGGAATCACCGACTGCGACCAAGTGCAAGACCAATTAGTAGATGGAGATTTATACTGTGTCTCTTGTTCTAATGATAAAATAGCCAGTAACGGAGCTTGTTGCGATTCCGGGTCTACTTATGACCATGCAGATGATGTCTGTTTGCCCAATGGATAGCTAGAGAACTGTCTCGAATGGGGAAGTGAAGGAGAATTGTGTGAGAAGTGCAAGGAGAACTACTATCTCTCGGACAGCATTTGCTGTGCTCATGGTACTATTGCCAATGGGGATCTTGAGTGTGTTGAGATAGAACACGACAATTGTGCTGAGTAAGTGGATGTTAATTGTACTGTGTGTATTTAAGGACATTTCTTGCATAATAATAAGTGCTGTGAGATAGGAGACGATTCGGACCCCGAATGTGAGATGGATGTCGAGCACTGTATTGAAGATGATGGAGATTGTTAGAAGTGCGAAGAAGGGTATTATCTGAATCACGACTCAACTCACTGTTGCGAATATGGTCATTACTATAATGAGTCTTTTGGTCTCTGTGTTCATTTCGATAGATAGCTGGAAAATTGTATTGATTATGAGTTGAATGATAGTGAATGTCAAAAGTGTGCTGATGATCATTACTTGAATGCACAAGATGAGTCTTTTTGTGACCCTTATGGATAGTAGAGTGTAGTAGAAGATGAAAATTTGGAGGAGAAAAAGATAATTTACGAATACTGTGATATTATTGATGAGATAGGGTGTACTTAATGTTAAGATGGGTTCCATAGATACTCTAATAAGTGCTGCAGAGATGATGAGTATCTGAATATTCATGACTAGTGCGAAAAAATACCCGATTTCTACTGTTTGGAGTACCACAAAGAAGACAAATGCACCAAATGCGAAGAAAACTACTCAAACTTCTTCGGTCACTGCTGTTAAGAAGGATACTACTACGATGAAGACGAAGAAGATTGCTTAAGAGACCTAATAGATCACTGCAACACATACGAATAAATAGAAAATGATGTTTATTGTAAAGAATGCGATGCTGGGTTCGTTCTGACTGATGACTAAAATCACTGTTGTTTGGATTACGACTTTTATGATGTCTCTACAAGAGAGTGCTTAACAGAGCCTAAATTGAATAGAATCCACGAACACTGCATTAACTACAATCATGATGAATTCGAGTGCTTAGACTGTTAAGAAGAGTATTATCTGTCCAGGGGAGTTTGTGTTGAGTATGGATAAGTTGTTAATGGAGCTGATCAGGTCGTTGCCATTGGAATAACAGATTGTATCACAGCAGAAGATGACGAAGGAATAAAATGTTTGGAATGCGATGATGATTTCCACCTAGATACCAATACATGTGTAGCAAATCCCCTTAGCTGTAAAGTATACGACTTAGAATCCACTTCCTGTTCAGAGTGCGATTAAGACACTTATAATATATTTGAGAGTATTTGTTGTCCAGCAGGATAAGTATATGATGATGGAGATTCTTTGTGTGAAGCTGGTAGTAAGACTAATTGTCTATACTACGATAAAGAGAGTGTTACTGATTGTCTGGTTTGCGAAGACAATTATTATCTATTAAATGGTTATTGTGTATAAGAAGGTTTCTACTTGCATGATACTAACTAATAAACAGAAGGAGATGTTGACCATTGTTTGTAATACCCAGTAGATGACTCGGAAGTT
Source organism: Thermodesulfobacteriota bacterium (assembly GCA_021604765.1). GTDB lineage: Bacteria > Desulfobacterota_D > UBA1144 > Nemesobacterales > UBA2774 > CR02bin9. The sequence continues at coordinate 2,735 of BQJP01000055.1, read as the reverse complement.
TGTGAAAGATGCAAGTTGGGATATGCTCTCGCTGATAAGAAGGATGGAGAAACCACTGAGACTTTCTGTATGCTGATATAGCACCATCACTGTAGACATCATAAAATGATTCTCGACAATGGATTGGTCAATGAAGTAGTGTGTGACTAGTGTGTTAATAATCACTTCGCAGAGGGTTTAGAAGAAGTAGACCATATATTGATCAACTATCAAATAGATTTGGATGAGAACCATTGTTTACACTATGATATTAAAGAGAAAGTAGTCGAGAGTGAATTCAGCTGTAGAGTGTGCGAAGATGGATATTACTTAGACGTGGATAAAGTGTGTTAGAGTCATAACACAGTCGATAATTGTGCAGAATACTCTCAAACATCGGATGCTTGTATTAGATGCACTAGAAACTACGATTTAGTCGGAAATACCTGTGTATTACATACTTCTATTACTAATTGTGTATATAAAAACCAAAATGCTTGTTTGTACTGCAACGAGACTTCTTATACCATCGAAGACGGAACCATCTCTTGCGATAGTATAACTGACTTTGACCACGAACACGTCGAAGAAGATGCACCCGAAGAATATCCCGGTTATATTAAGAAATGCGAGTTCCACCACCAGTGCACAAATGAGTTCTTCGCTGGAGCTTCTTTGTTATACTAGAATTACTTGTCTTGTCATAAATGCCAAGATGACCAAAGAATGCCCGTTCTATTTATGGAAAGAGGAGAATCGGCTCTGACTTTGAGCAGATACTCCTATTTCAACCCATAAGCCAATTTGGACCAGTTCAACGACTCAGAAGGACACCACAACGGAGAGTGTTTCTTGAAAGACTTCTCGGAAATCCACACAGAAGCACCAGTCAGAAGACTAATAGATGTTAATAATAATCCATCGAACTTCCCATCCAACTGTGCCTATGCAATATTGATAACTAACCAATAATTCGACTATACCGAAGCCAATGATGTCGATGCTACTGATTGGTCCCATTTGAGTTTAGTCTGCGGAGACTGTCTACCTGGATATAAACCAGTATATGGAAATACACTCACCACTTTGATATTCGGATGTGATGCTATTGACAATTGTGCTTTGGCAGAAGGCTCTTTCAACAAATGCGACCAATGCAACGAAGGATTTTCATTTAATTACAATAATGGTATTGACAGAACAGCCTGTATTTCTAGTAATAGTAGATTCTAAGATAATTGTTATGCCTTCGACCAAAATGCCAATGAGTGCAAGGCCTGTTTAGACGGTTACTAGAAGAATTATGATGGTGTATGCGAGCAACTGGGCACTGACTATTGTGACCATAATGGAAATTTACTCAAGTAGTACAGTAAGAGCGACTTCGAACTGTCTTTCTACAGAGGAGACAAAGGATGTTTGTAGTGTACTGCCGGGTATACCAGACTGTTGAGACAAGAAGACGATTTTGCCTGTGTAAACAGTACTTACGTAGAAGCAGAAGACTTTATCACAGGTACTAATTACATAGATGGTTGTGTGAGATACGGTCCATCAGGAGCATCCTTTAAGTGCTTCGTATGCAAAGACACTCACTTACTGACTAATACGGGAGACTGTCTAACTAGACAAACCCAACACGATAGATGCACTTTATTGGCAGACAATGGAAATTGTGTGCAGTGCAGTGATGCTGGTACTTTGGTGTAAGGAGCCTGTTTGGTCAAGAACATTACCAACTGCAAGACTTACTCAGAAGGCCAAACAGCCATAACATGCTCACTTTGCAATGACAAATTCTACTTAAAAGACAATACCTGCCACCAAGGAGGCATTAACCACTGCAGAGTATATACAAATGAGACTGTTTGTTCTGTTTGCGATAGTGGTTTCTAGTAAGTAAGACTTTCCGGAGACATTTCTTACTGCTCTCCAGTTACTACTATTAATAATTGTGGTGCTTTGAACGGCTCTTCTTTCTAAAATATGACTGTTTAGTGCTCTACTTGTGATTCTGACTACTATTTGTCTAATTTAGGCAATAGCACACAGACTGTATGTAACAGAATTCAGTTAATCAGAAATTGCGTCGATTATCACAAAAACACCAATTTCTCAGATTCTACCTTGAAATGCAAAAAATGCCAAAAAGACCATTTCTTGGAAAACAACGAGTGCAAAGTAAGACAACTAATAGTAGATAGATGCTTAGTCTACTCTGATATAACAGACTTGTGTTCCGAGTGCGAAAACGACTTTTACTTGAACGAGACCAAAACCCTTTGTCTGCCTAACCCAATAGGAATAGTAGGCTGCTCTCTTTTCTCAGAAGAAGATGTCTGTATATTGTGCCGATCGGGTTTCTACCTCATAGACAACGTATGCAAAGTGGTCCCTGAGAACAAACAAGATGTCAACTGCAAAGCCAGAGACTCAGCAGCAGACTGCATAGAGTGTAACAATGGGTTCTTTTTACAAGCAGACAAAACATGCATAGGAATAGAAGTGACTAATTGCCAAGAACTGGCCAATTTCGACAGTTGCTCAGTATGTATAGAAGGATATGGTATTAGTGTAGTCAACGAAAAGAACACTTGCATACAATTAGATGCCATTGGACAGTGTTTGAAGAGAAATCAGACTTCTCCTTATAATTGTGATAAGTGTAATCCTGGGTATTTCTTGGAAAAGGAAAATACTTGCACTTTCTCTGAGGCAGTTGTGGGTTGTTTCGAGTATACAGATGCTAATACTTG
>BQJP01000054.1 GCA_021604765.1 Thermodesulfobacteriota bacterium | reverse complement strand
CTTTAATAGTATTGTTTTCTTTAAGGGTTTCTGTTAGTAAATCCATTAATTCTTCATTAAAAATGATATCATTATCCTTAACAATCAGTTCTTTTAGTGTTTTATTGTGCTTTAGTGCTCGCAGAATCTAAAAAAAGCCTTCATTTCTGAGTTTATTTCCCTAAACAGATACTTTTTATATCTTACTACCCACAAACATCAACAACTACTATATAGCATGAGAGCTATTATTAGTTAAATTGCAGTAATTGAAGCTTATTTCTCTAATAGAAGGGTCTTATCTTATTCCCTTTACTATATAAGAGAAGCCTTGATCTGCAATAGGATTGTGGTCCATCGATATTCTACTCAATTTGCTCTCTCCTCTTCTACTCAGCAAAGCCTCTCCAATTTTCTAACAGCCTTTTTCCGTTATTTTGTTGTCTAATAAGTCTATCACTTCTATACTAGTATTAATAGAGAAATATTTCGGCATACTCTCGCACCCAACATCCCCACAACCCACTTTCCACAACCTTAAACTCTTCAACTACCACTCACACCTCTCCAACAACAGAAAAATCCCTTTAATTTACTCCTAACTCCCCTACTCCCACAAATGAAGAGCAGTATCATCAGAGTCTTCGTCGATCATTTCCTTAATTCTCTACTAAAAGTGCTTATAAAGACTAATATTGTTCTATTTGTACACTCTGGTCATTGATTTGAGCACTTTTTCCAAAATAGGCAATTCTTTACTTTTTGACATTAACAGAAAAAAAATTAAAATTTTTAAATGTTTTATTTATAGAATAGAGGTTTTAAATTAAATCAAAAGAAAAACTGTAAAAATACGTTCAAAAAGAAGAACTGACAAAGTCTGATGTTTATGAACTCTTTTTCGGGAACAGAGTCGTCTGTGGTGTCTGGTGCTTGGTCAGACAATTCACTCAATTTGCAGACTCCTTCTTTATTCATAGTGTAACCTGACTGGCACATCACGCATTTCAGAGAGACAGCGTCTCCTTCTCCCTTAATAGACTCATACAATAAGCAGTTTTCTTTCATTTAAGTCATTTTCTAGCAATTTCCTTCTTTTAACTCGTATCCTGGGGCGCAAATTACGCAAAATGTCTCCTTCAGTTCTTGGAATCTCAAGCAATTTTGGTTCTTCAGTGGAGAGCAGAACGACTTGTCTTCCGAGAGAATGTGGTAGTTGAAGCATTTCTTGCAAATAAATGGAGATAAGTGAATTTCGCAGTTTTTAATAGGTTTTTCGAGTTCGACGCATTTATCGGAATCAGGGTAGTATTCGGTTTCGCAAATTTCACATATAAATGGAGAAGTATCGGAAACTCTCAGACAATTAGAGATGCTTGGTTTCTCTATTTCTACACAGGAAATTATTCCTTCGTTCTGAGCGAGGGTGAATCCGAAGTCGCAGGTCTTACAGGCCTGTGGATTGGCCACTTCTAAGCAATTTTAAGCCTTTATTGCTATGCATTCATTTTTCTCGAGCAAATAGTTGTCTGGACAGACCGTACATTTCTGCGTTTCACTGTAAGTCTAACACAAAGTGACCAAATTAGCAGTCTCGACCTTCTTACACTCTGTATTAGAGAGGTAGTAAGGAGCAATGCACTCTTTACAAGACTTGTCTGTCTGGTATACTCTACAATTAGACACTCCAGTTGGGTTTTTAATGCACTTCTTCTTATCTTCTCTTAAAAAGTACTCTTTTTCGCACTCTTCGCACAACTGAGAGGTCAACTGATAAGTTTTACATCCTTCAACAAGCACATTTCTCATTATGCATTGATTGTTCGAGAGATAGTATCCTACTTTACAGTCTAGGCATTTCAAAGTCGAAGTCGAAAATGACTCTGTCAAGTCATATTCTATGCAGTTTTTGATGTTTAGGAATTAATTGCACACTTTCTCGGTCGGAGAAAGATTCTGTAGGAAGTACTTGTTAGTAGAGCACTGAGTGCACTTGATTTTCAAGTCCGAAAACTCGTCCGAGTCAAACTCAGAGCAATTCTAATGAGCAGCTACCGGAATGCAAATCACTTAGTCATCTTTGAGGGTAGTCAGCTGGTAGCCGTCTTAACAAGCAACACATTTATCATCATCGTTGATTTGCAAGCAGGAGTTAAAGAGGTCTTTGATGCATACGTTGTTTTGGAGTCCGAAGTTGTTGTCGCACTGAGCACATTTTATATCATTGTGCTGAGTGTTGTCTATATAGAGAGTGCAGTTATCGATTTCGGCCTTTCTACACTTAGAGTCGTGTAGAACATACCCAGCATTGCATTTCTAACAAACTGTAGTACTTTCAGCCAATTTACAGTGTTTAATGTTATCATTGATGTCCAGACATTTTCCATTCTTATCCAATATACTAACATCATTGCATTTTTTGCACTTCAGAGTAAAAGAAGTGGCATCATACAAAACACAATTTTTCTAATAATTCTACGAATTAACGGAAATCTCTTATTTCTCTATCTACGGAGAATAAGTACAAATCGAGTTGTATGGCTAATTCTTGATCAGAGTGTATCCTGACTCGCACTCTTAACAACCATACCCTTCTCTATAAGATCTCATTATTAGTTCGTATCTGGCCTTGTCGGGGAACTGTTGGGTTCTAAAGAGATTCATTTTCTTGCAATTGGGCGAAACAATCAACTCGCACTTATTATCGTAATTGAAAGAGTATCCATCTTTGCAGAAAATACACGTATTATTAACACTATCAAAAGAGAGACAATTTTTATCAGAACTTTACACGCATCTATCTCTCAGCACCTTATCATTCGAGAAGTCGAAGGAGTATCCGATTTCGCATCTTTTACACTCATTGAAATTTTCTCCTTTTTCGGCGCAGTTTTTGATTTAGTCGCATTTGTACACATGATTGTACTGAGTCAGTTAAGAATAAGTAGGCTAGTGACCAGCTTTGCAGGCAACGCAGAAAATACTTAAGTTCGTAGAAGGGTTCTCCAAATTGGCTTCTCCGGCCGATGGCAAATGAGTCGCATTTATCAGACCCAAAGCGCATTTCGAAGGGAAGTTGAAGTTTTGGGTGCTGAGATTGAAAGAGTCGGCTACTGGTCTCAAACAAGTAGTCGATTTGAAGTCCGCAGCGGTGTCTTGTCTGGTCTGAGAGTCTTGGGGTCTTATGTATCTCGAGAGTCCCAAGAAAGCGTTCTGGTTGTCGTTGCCTTTAAAGGACACGAACGGAATTTGGTCGTTGTTCTTGCACAAATGACAAGAGAAAATTCTGTTCACGAAAGGAGACACTCCGGAGACTCTTTTTTCGGAGCACATTTCGTCTCTTTGGCAGGTCTCTATGTAGGCTGGGAAGAAATTTGGGTTCGGAGCGGCGGATTCGACGAATAATTGGGTTTCTCGGCACTTCACTCCATCGGCATCTTTGATGATTTTGTATCCTGGGTCACATACATCACAAATATCAGCATCTAATCTGTATATACTGCAATTGTTCTCGTTTTTCTTGCATCTTTTTAGCCCATTCTCTTCTATTAAGTGATATCCGAATACGCAGGCCAAACAATTGTCCTTATCTATCTCGTATTTGGTGCAGTTTGCGGGTGGTCCTGTTCTTAGAGTGCAAATTTCAGTCTGTACACCATTAATTTCTTCTTTTTTGAGATAATTGATGTCGTTTTTGTAGCACTAGTGGCATTTTAGGGTACTTTGAGAAAGTGTCGGTTGAGTGTCGTAGTACTCGCAGCCAGTGAGTGCCAAATAAGGCACTACTCTGGAGCTCTAAAAGTCCTCCAGCACATACTCAGTAAATTGATTCTAACAGAGAGAGCACTAGAACTGATTATACCCAGCAACTTCCGAAATCTGCGTTTCTAAGCAAATTTCCGAGTTGTCTTAAGCGAAAGAAATGCATCTGTGTTTGTTGTCCTTCAGTACAGCCAATAAATACTTCTACTGACACTTAACACACTGGTCTTTATTATCATTGTAGTATAGACAGTTGTTTACGGAACCATCGGATTTGCAAGTACTCGTAGTAGTGTCCCAGTACTGACCATTAGGACAGCACTGTTTATTGGAATTGACCAAGTAGTGATTGTCTATGCATACTGAGCATTTGTTGAGTGTGTTGTTGGTATCGTCCACTAATACTTCCTTGCACTTAATGGCTGTCGGAATGTCCTCGAAATTGGACCCATCTTGTTTTCTCTGCTTTCCGTAAATGACACATCTGTCTCTGTGGAGGTAGTGAGAGGCCTTGCAAGTCAGACATTTGTCCAAGTTGTCGGTGTAAGTCAAGCATCCCAAATATCCATTGGCTTCTGTACCCTACACACAAGCATCTGCCTAAACAGTGCTTTTATTTTTATTCAACAAATAAGAAGTACTACACTTAGTACAGCCATCCACTACATTGTAGTTGACGCAATTGTCTATGGCTGTGATGTCTTCGCAAGTGTCCATCTCAGCAGAAGAGTACTGTTCCGAAGAACAACACCTACCACCTACCAAATAAGTACTACTATTGCACTTAGTGCACTCGAGATTCTTCCTATCCCACACCAAACAAGAAGTGCCTATTTTGTACTTGTTCTTACAAGTGATAGTATTGTCATTATTGTAAATGGCGAATTCGTCTTTTTTGCAACAAGCATCCTTTTAATTAGTACTATTGGAAATAATTTCGTAGTTAGCATCGCACTCTGAGCACTGATTTCCATTAGCATCGAATTTTTCCCATTTACAGTTAGTAATGGTATTGTTCTAACAAACACCATTGTTGTCTGCGTACTGTCCGGCAGTGCAGCATCTGCTCTTTCCAGTGGTATATTCCATGAGGTGGAAGCCGTCTTAGCATACTTTACAGCTGTCGATGGCTGTCTGGGCTTCTTTACAGTTGGAGAGTATGGGAACTCCGGCGTTCGAAGTGGCCAAACAATTTCCTCCTGTGTAAGTAAAGTTGTACTAACAGCACTTATCGGCTATTAGGTAGAAATTGTTCTCGCAAGCATCGCATTTGGTAGAGTATTCTTCGCAGTTGGTCTCTGCGATGTTCTTGCACTTACTCTCAGTAGCAGTATCGAAGAATTTTCCCTTATCGCAGCAGACATCCAAATTGGTCAAGTAGTTAGAACCACTGCATTTCTGACAGGTGTTGTTGAGAGTGTCGAAATTCGAGCATTTTCCGATTTCCGGAGCATAAGTAATGCAAGCAGTAAAGTCACTATTTGGATATGTAGTGACATCTACACCATCAACAGTAACGTATCCACAGCACATGGTCACATCAGCATCATCTGGATCAGTATAGAGAGCGTATCCGTCTTTACAAGTCTAACACTTAGTAGCAACATTGATATCGGGGTAACTAATACAATTGGCAACTCCAGTGTTAGATCCGTCTCCGCATCCATTGGCTAGTGGGACTCTGCCTATATCACAGCATGGCTCGGTTGCAGTATCATTGGCTCTGAGGAAAAATCCATCATCACAAGCACTACAAGTGGCTTTTAAACCATTTTTGCAGTTAGTCATTTGAGGAACACCATTTGCAGTAGCATCATCATATCCCTTACAACTCAAATCGTCTCCAGCAACAGACCCATCAGCACAGCACAATCCACTGCCCAAATTAAAGTCCGCTTTGCACTTGTCGCAGAGACCATCTGCATCCAAAGAAGAACAATTAGTATATAAAGCATCATTATTTACAGCAGTAATGTTTCCTCCTATTTTAACATAAACATCAGTTCCACTGAGATCTTCACATCCTTCGTCGAAGTAGTTGACATGATCAGCAGTAGAGCACTCTCTACAATTGGCGTAAGTATCAGTGTCAATTGTTTTGTAGGTTCTCTTACAGTCAGTTGCAGTGGCGAAAGCAACGCATCCATCTCCATTCACAGCATCCACTTTCCAATACTCATCATCAGAACAACAGACATCGTTGGAAATTGGATATTTGCCGGCAGCACAGGTCACCAAAACATCATTGAAAATGTCTAGAATTCCCCAGTCGGCATTGGTATTTACGCAACCTTTCTGTTTCTCTCTGTATACCTGTCCATCGCAGCATCTATTAAAGCTGTTCAAAGTAGAAGAGCATTGCTGACACTCCACTCCATCAAATTTCTCGCAGTCTGTGATTGGTATGTTTATGCATCCTTGGCCTAGTTTGTGGTATTTACCAGTATCACAGCAGAATCCTTCGCTATAGTATCCAGCAGAACATGATCTGCACATTCCATTCTCCACCTACTGACAATTGGTGTATTTGGTGACTGTTGAGTTGGCTGCGCAAGCAGTGCCATTCCAGTGCTGGTCGTTCGGACAGCAGTGATCTTCGTGGAAGTAGAAACCGTTTTGACAGGAAATTTCAGTTCCCGAGTCGTCTTCTCTGTACTCGCACTTATTAGCATCTACGAAATAATCGCACTCTGCCAAACCAGCAGCAGTGGAAGCAACGCAATTAGCACCATCGTAGTAAGTACCGACATCGCAGCACTAATCACTGCTCAAGTACTTACCAGACTCACATCCAGTGCACACTCCGTCATTAATTTACTAACAGTCAGCATTATTAGTGAGTACTAAAGGTTGACATATTTGGTCAGCGGTTTTAACTCCACTAATTCTAGTATATTATCCATTAGGACAACATCTCTTACCATCATAGTAGTGATTGGCACTACAAACAGAACAAGTATTCTCATTAGTAGTCATAGTAGTACATTCTTAGATGGTGTCTTGTTGGGCACAAGTACCGTCGGCTTATAAGTAGAAATTATTAGCACACAATTGACACTCAGTAGTAGATTTTCCTATTAAGCAGTTCTGTATGGTTATGTTTTCACACTGTCCTCCGTTGAGTTGGAAGTTGTTGGCGCATTTGTTGCACTTAGTGTGGTTGTCAGTCTATAGACAGTTAGCCAGTTGAGTGATATTCGAGCATTGAGTGTTGGAAGTGGCATACTGACCTTCTGGACAACAAGCAGACTCATTGGACAAATAAGTCTCTGCATTATTAAGCACTCCGCACTTACTACAAACTCCATTTTCGTATCTCAGACAATTAACACTCACAGTACTAAGAGAAACACAAGAAACTCCATTAAAGTAAGTACCCTACTAACAACAAGACTTACTGTTATTAGTCAAATAGTAGTCTGTTTCGCATTCAGAGCAAGTAGGAGGACTTCCGGCATTGATGATCTTACACTCTCCGATTCTTTGGTCTCCTGTGATCTGGTCATATTCAGTACAAGTGTTATCATATACTATTTTACTACCAGTACACTTACTGCAGCTGTTGGCATCTTCTGCTTACAAACAGTCAGTGATGTTGATGTCTAGAGTAGTACCATACTCGTCCACTACTACTTTTCCTTCTTGGGCGCACATTCCGAACCCGGAGATGTAGTACCCGTCGTCGCATACTTTGCAGACTGTCTCTTTGTCCTTAGAGGCTTCTTTGCAGTTCTTATACTTAAATATCACCTAACACTCTTTCTTGTACATGTCCCAGTATTGTTTGTAAGGACAGCATCTTCCATTGGTGAGATAAGTGTTTCCTGTGCACTCCAAACAGTCTCTGAAGAAGTCGACTCTCTTACAAGTAGACATTGCACTGCCTAGAGTGGAAATCGATTTGCACTGAGAAGTCTTACTGTCCCAATAGTTGTTGTACAAACAAGCTTGTCCTCTATCCAAATAAGTCCCAGTGTCTGCCTTAACACAATACTCATTGTCACTGACATCTAAGCAATTTTCGAAGTCATCAGTCATTGTTCTGATGGCTTTCTGGGTCTTACTATAATACTAAGTACTAGAGACACATACTCCGTTAGAAAGATGGAAGTTTTCGTCGCATATCAAACAAGACTCTGTCTCTGCTGAGTAATTGTAGCAGTTGGGGACAGATACATTACAAGCAGCATCCACCACATGAGAGTATTTGGATAGGAAAGTCTTATCAGCACAACACTTGCCATAAGAAAGGTTCTTTCCATCTTTACAGGACTTGCAGACTTTGGTGGTCGGGTCGAAGCTCAAACAGTCATTCAGTAGTTCGGTTATTTTGTGACAGTATTTGATGTTTCCAGTACTGACTGCAGTGTACCCGTCGGGACAACAAATGTCATTGTCTTTGTGGTACCCTGTATCACAGGTAGTACAAGTGTCATTGTCTAAATCGAATAGTTTACAATTCAATCCTACTGAGAGTATTTGACTTCTGGACATATAATTATTTAGTGCTGTTGTCAACCAAGGCAATTTAACAGTCGTTTGTTCATAATATGCATTGGCGAATGGTCTTTAAGGTAAATCAATGGCTAGCACTGTTTAATCATCTATTACAGAGTAGTCAGTATCGGCTGTTTTACAGTCTCCAGGAGAAGTACTCTCCAAACATTTATCTGAAATCAGTCCAATGCACTCTTATTCGTAAATGTCATAGAAAAAGCCTTTTTTACAACAAATATCGTTTTCTTTGTAATGATTAGGAGCACAGTCATCAGTGTATCCAACAATATTGGTACAAGTACCTGCTCCGCCACTATTGTCTTAGTTGTAATTACAACATACACCATCATATAGTCTCTTATTCGACTCACATTTAGTACAGTCAGAGTTGTCCAAAGACTCTTCACAACCAGAAATAGTGATTGGCAGACATCCATTAGCAGTATCATCCCAATAGTACTTAACGGGACAGCAATTAGTAATACTACCATCATTATTGCTACTCTTATATACTGAGTATATTTCGTTGAATGGTGTCAATGGGTCTTATTCGCTTTAATTGAGAATATTCTCTCTTTCCACGTACTAATACTTGAAGTTGTCTACAGTCAAATAAGAGTATTCTGAAATAAAGCACTTGTCGCACTTAGTATCGGTAGACTGTTCAGCACATAAAGGCTTATTATCAACACATTTTCCATTTTTCCACCATGTCCCATGAGAACAACAATGGTTTCCGTAAGCCCAGTCCTAACAACTACTACAAGTACAGTCCGTTAGGTTCACTTCTTTACAATTAATACTCACTTCATACTTAGTGCACTGCAAATGAACATCAGAAATGGACTTGCACTCTCCTTGGTTTAGCAAGTATCCCAAATCACACTCTGAACAGACCGTATTGTTGTTAGTGGCCACTTTGCAGTTGTCGATGTTGTTTCCATTGTACTCAGCACAGTCGGTGCCATTAGTCATTTTGATGCAAAATTCGAGATTTCCCGTTTAAGGAATGTCTTACAACAAATTGTCTTTGTAATACTTACCAATGGGAACACAGGTCTTTATATCACTTTGTAAATAAGTAGATCCAGAACAATACTCACAATAATTAGTATCAGTGTTATATATATGGCAGTCTTTGAAATAAGTAGAAAATGGAACTTCTTCATTTAAAGCGAGAGCATAAGCAGCAGCCTACTGACACTTTCCATTGTTCTGACCATAACCTTCGGAGCACTAATCGCAATTATTGTCGTTGGAAATTTTGTCGCAGTTTTTGAGTCCGGGATGTGCTTGGAAATTGGGGTCTTATTCAGACTGAGTGGTAGTATCGAATATTTTACCCAACTATACACACTGTTTGTTGCTGAGATAGTATCCATCAATACATTCTGTACATACATTACTATTAGCAGTATCTAGTTTAAGACAATATTTGGCTATTAGAGCAGTATTAACACACAACTGTCCATTCCAAGTCTTTCCCTAAGGACAACAATGCTTCTAATCACCAGACAAGAAAAAGCCACTCTCGCACTCTCCGCATTTTCTCAAGTTGGCATCTGCATTGTGCAAGTACTTAATACAACCAGTGATTTATACAGGAGGATTTACTAAGCTGCAAGAATCTCCCTGTTCGTACCACCCTGGATTGACACCATTCAAATTCTTATACTTACAACAGATCTTGGGTTCTCCTGCTTACTCAGCCAAAAAGTAGTCTGAATGACAAGTAGTACATTCAGTTGGATTGGCAGGAGCGGTATTCATTGCTATACAACCGGCTAAGTTATCATGACATTGTCCGTTCTTCTAATACTACTCATCGGTTTTACAACAAATACCGTTTTCCAAGAAGTACTACGACTTACACTTAGTACAGTTAGTATTGGCTGGGTCGTATCTCAGACAATTAGGAACCAAAGGAGTAATATCAGCACAAGTGTGTTGGTCATCTACTACTTTATGGTAGTTTCCTTCTGTACAACAGTATCCAGTGTCATCGGTGGCGTAACTTCCGTCTTTACAAGCCACACACTACTGCTTATTGTACTCCCAAACAGAACACTTAATAGTATTAAGAGTCATGTCCACTAAAGAAGAGCATAACAAGTTGTCTGGGTGCCAGTAAGTGTTTTCTCCGCAGCACTTATGAGGCGGATTCAACTCGTCTTAGTAATTATCGGGATAGAAGCCACTCAAGCACTCATCGCAGTTCTTCAGAGAAGTACTTCTCTTGCAGTTATTGACTTCTATGAACTAACACTGTCCAGAAATATTGACTTTTCTGTACCCGCAACAAATACCCCCTGATTTGTAGTGAGAATCGGAGTTGCAAGTATCACAGGTATTTTTATCAGAGTATTTTGTGCAGCCATCGATTTGGTTCACTTTCACGCACTACTTATTATTCTTAAAGAAAATGTAGTTCAAATAAGACTAGCACTTATTGGTCTTGGACTGATCGTATTTCCAACAGAAATCAACATTTCCTTTAGTACACTAAGACCCTCCATTAGATGGATAGTAACCGTCTTCGCATTGCACACAAATGACTGGGTCACTTTACTGATTAATATCCACATACTGATTGCATCTCGAAATCTTCTTTATACAGAAATTGCTGTTGTTAGAGAAAATGTATCCATCTTGGCATTGAGCGCATTTGTCCTAGTTAACGAAGTACTCTTTGCAGTTCTATACAACAGTACCAATGGGTGTGCAGGTGTTGGCATTTTATAAGTAGAAATTGACTTTGCATCTCTCGCACTCGTTAGCATTCACTTCTGAGTACCAGTCGCAGTTCGTAATCTCATTCTTTACCTCGCACAAGTCTCCATTCAGATCATATTCGTTAAGACATTTAGAGCACTTCTTCTAATTAGCATCGAATTCTTTACAATTAGAAATACCCCAATTCTTAACCATTCCACTATACCCTTACTGGCATCTTAGACAACCATACTCTTAGGTTTTATCAAAGTAGTAAAATGACATGCATTTATCGAGTGGAATGTTGTTATTGACATCTGGCAAAAGTTTAAGATTTTGGTTTTATAAGCACTCACCTACGAATATATTGTAAAGGCTATTTACAGTAGTAACACCGTCCATGTCATCGGAATACGACAATCCAGTCTTTGTTTCTGAGACGTTTTCTTTCCATATATAACCATCACTGCATTTAGTACAAAAGTATTCAGCAGTATTTCCCTATAGTCTGTAATTCACAACATCGCAATTCAAGTCTGCTTAGGAACGAACGTTTCTATATACCACTCCATTGTCTTCTAATACGAATCTCTTTATAGTAGTGTCGCATTATTACAAACACACGTCGTTGGTTGTGTCCAAATAAAAGCCTGGTTTACATCTAATACACTTCATATCGTTCTCGGCAACATACTTATATGCATCGCAATTGTCTTTTAATTAGTATGTTCCTCTGATCACTTCGACTGCATCACTGGATACACAGGAATTTTGGCCTGTGTGGTTGTAAGGGACTGAGAATTAAGTGCAAGTGTCACAGGGATAGTCTCCGTCTTCTTCTAATTTTGGTGTTTCGCAAAATTGATGGGAAATAGTGAGTGGGGTTTTGCATTCGTTGTTCTCCAGGTAGTACCCGCTCTTGCATTTCTAACACACTCCCGCATTCTAGTACAAACAAGGGGAGTTGGCTGGCAACAACTCACACAAAACATCAGAAACTCTATTATAACCATCTTCGCAAGTCTAACACTTATCAGTGGCCGAGTACACCGAGCATCCTTAAATAGTATCAACCTCAACACACTTAGTAGACTTAACAAATTAGGCAGTTCCAACATTGCACTCTTCGCACACACCATTAAGAGTCTTACTATAAGTGAGACAGTTGCTTACTTCGCTATGAGCAACACATTCTCCTCCTTACAAGTAGTACTTGTTCTGACATACTTGACAAGTATCGGAAGTGGTACTGTAAGTGAGACAGTTGGTCTTAGTGCCCAAAGTACACACTCCATTAGACAAATACATTCCCGACTTACACAAAGAACAAGAAAGAGAAGCACTACTACTACTAGAAGTGACGTAAGTCACACAATTCTCCACTTTCTACAAACACTTAAGACCATCAGAAGTAGTCAGCATACCATTAGAACACAACTAGCACTTCTCCTAGTCAGTCTCATACACAGAACAACTCTCCACAATCTTTGTTCTTTCAGTACACTTGTTCAAAGCACTCAAATAGAACCCATCCAAACACTACTTACACCTACTGGAATTAGTAGTACCATCATACAACAGACAGTTCTCAACAACAGTCACTTCTACACAAGAAGAGTCTGTTTGTAAGAAGAACCCTTACTCGCACTCTATGCATTTAGAGAAAGAAGAGTATCTGAGGCACTTGTTGATGAATGAGCTTGGGTTTGCTTTGCACTCGTTCTTTTCCAAGTAGAATCCTGTTCTGCACTTGGTACATGTTTTGTAGTCTTCGAATTCGGCACAGTTTTGGATTTTGGTCTGAACACAGAATTCGTGATAAAAACTGTGATTTCCAGAATAGTGACTGAAAATGAACTATTGGTTCGAGAGAGTGAGCTCTTCGGCTCTGACTCTCAACTGCTCTACATCATAAGAGAAATCCACCACTGAGTCTTCATTGCACTGCACGCACTAATTAAGAGAGTAAGAGAGACACTAGTCCACCTTCAAAATCTGTCTGCAGTTTTTCTGGTCCAAAGTGACCAAAAAGCCTTCTGAGCACTCTTAACAAGTACTTTTTGAGTTATAGACCAAGCACTTTTCTATAACCAATTCCACTTTTTCACAAATTCCTCCTTTCAAGTAATGGTCCTTAGCACAGACCACGCAGAGCCCACTCTGCCCATAAAGAGCACAGTTCTCAATTTTCTGCTTCTGATTGATCAGCAAGCACTTCTTGCTATCGACTGAGAGATAGTACTGCTCCTTGCACAACAAACACTTTCCCTCCAAATTGTACAAATCACAGTTCTCCACGGCTCTCTGCTCGCACTTCCCTTCTTTGAGAAAGAAGGCATTTTGCGAGTCGCAAACTTCACAAATGTCCTCGACGGAACATTTCAAACAACCATTGCCGCATTGAAGCGATAATTTCAACAGTAAGAAAAATAAAAGCGCTTTTTTCTATTTCATTAATATTAAAAACGATTTAAAAAATTTAAAAAAAATTCTATAAAAATCAGAATATAAAAAGTGGAGAACCAGGGCATCGATCCCTGTGCCTCTCGTACGCTAAACGAGCGCTCTACCATTTGAGCTAGATCCCCTGCTGATATTCGGATTCGCTCTATCTTTTATTATTAATTAGTCACTCCAGGAGCATTTTTCCCAGGGAGTACTGCTCTGTCAATATTTTCTTAGCTTTTCGGCTCTTCTCCTGTTGGGTGGAAATTTCCAAGTGGTTTTGAGTGTAGCTCATGAAAACGTTGTATAGAAACTCGATTTTCTCGTAATCGTATTGTTTTTGAGAGAATGAAAATCTTCGGTTATTCTCTTTTGGTTGTTCTTTTTATTTTAATTTTTTTAATAAATTTTTATTTTCTGTTTGTAAGTGATCGATTTCGGATTTTAGGTCGTTTAGGCGAGAATTTTTTTCTTTAGTTTCCGAGAAATTGTGGTTTTTTTTGTATCTGTTGAGATCGTCTGTTATTGACTAGATTTGCTCTTCTTTCAATTTTACCAAATTT
>BQJP01000053.1 GCA_021604765.1 Thermodesulfobacteriota bacterium | reverse complement strand
CATCCTCCTTCTTAATCATTTCGCTATATGCTATCTTGTGCTACAAATCTATTCCAACACAATATGTTGTGGTTGTCAATACTATATTTTTTATGAAATTTTGTTCAAAGTAGAAAATTGAATAACTTCAATATATTAGACAATCAAATTTTTTTTCTATAGATGAAAGCTGCACGATAAAGAATGGTTGTGATACATTCTTAAAGTATAGTTTTAAGAATTTTCTAATTGAGTTGCAATTTTTTGGGAATTTTGAACTAAAAGTTGTTTAATACTTTCAAACAGGCTTAAAAATGATAGCACTTTTTGTAATTTTTAACAAGGAGGATTTAAAATATTATAAAAATTCATCGCATATCATTCAGAATTCATTGTTTTTGAAGATATAATAACAACTCATGAGTTCTGATACTAAAGAAATAGATAGAATATTAGATTTTTGGTTTGGGAGTTTAATAGAAAACGAGATCCCATCAGAAGAGTATCAAAGAAAGTGGTGGATCAAAAATCATGAAAATGATATGCAAATCAAGAATCAATTTGGTGATTCTTTTGAACTGGCTAACAAAGGTGGTTTAAATCATTGGAAGGCGAATTCTGACGGCACATTAGCCTTAATTATTCTTCTTGATCAGTTCTCGCGTAATATCTTTAGAGACACAGCAGAGGCCTTCTCTCAGGATCAGGAGGCGATTAATATATGTATTAACGGCATAAAAAAAGGCTTTGATAATGAGCGGCATCCTATTCAAAGAATTTTTTACTATATGCCTCTAATGCACTCTGAGGATATGGGTATGCAAGAGAAATCAATCGAGTGTTTTTCTAATTTAGCAAAACAGTTTACTACACCTGAGACTATATCAAAGATGGTTTCCGGTAGTTCTGACTATGCCTTGAAGCATTATGTGATTATAAAGAGGTTTAAAAGATATCCGCATAGGAATAAGATTCTTGGAAGGGAGTCGACTCAAGAAGAAATAGAATTTTTAAGTCAGCCCGGATCGTCTTTTTAGTTTGCATAAAGATCTATGAATAGTGAGCAAGGACTTTCACAATTTTTCCTTCAGAATCAATAAACATTACTTCAGCTGCAAGCATATCATTTACAGTTTTGTAGTAGGGTGTGATGCTATTGATACCTGTTAGCACTTGATACAGTTCAAACTTTAAATCTGGATAAGCCTCAAGTCCCTTCATAAAATATGATTTAAGATCTGTTTTGCCCTGTATAGTGCCGGAGTTGTCTCCAAGAAGTTTTACAACAAATGGCGAGGTGAAAACTATTTCCTTACTATAATGACTTAGAATTCGATCGATGTCATGAGAGTTCCATGAATCAATCCAATCCTGCGCCAGCTCTTGAGCTTGTTCTTTGGTAATCATCTGCTCATAATTAAATGAAATAAATTTGTCTTAATAGAAATCGATTTAGTAATAATAGGGGAAAATTCTGAATTGAGTTTTCCCCCTCATTAATAATTTTTAAAGGTGTGATTGTATCTTGTTTAGGATATAACGAGAGAGCGTTTCATCACCGAATGTATCTACACGTATTTTGATTTCCGTAATGTTATCGCCAACTCTGTTTACGTTTATATGTACTTTCTTATTTTCAGCCGTAACGACTTCATATTGACCTGAGACAGCGTCACTAACTTTATTAACTACAATAAACCCGAGTTCGTCTACAGCCTTAACAGTCGCTGCCCATACTGTGGCAAATGGATAACCCTCTGTGGATTTTAATTCGCCTCTGATATAAGCAATTGTTCCTGCTCCTGCAACTGCTCCGCCTCCAACTGCCGCTGCTGCCAGACAACCCGTTAACACTACTGGGCTAGCCAAGAGTAGTAATACTAATGTCAGTCTTTGGTATTTCTTCTTCATTATTTTGCCTCCTTGTATGATTCAATTCTGTATTTTTCAATTCTGGGTAATTGGGATGAATCTCTTTTCGATAACACGGTCATAATAACTTGGTATTCAATTATATCTGGTGATTGTTTATAAAGGCAACAATATTTATTTAGATTAGAAAATAAATGCGTTTACAAAGTTTTTTCTGTAAGGCTGATTGTGTTAATTAAATTTGTCTTAATAATTGGTCACGTTCATTATCACTTCTGGAGTTCCAATACCATTCTCCAGGCCTTCATAACGAATCCACCGGTGAGGAGCGTCTACAGTAAACCAAAAATATGTTTTTGGAAAAAAGACTTTGAATACTCCTAAAACACCTAGTTTTGGTACAACTTCAACTTTGTAACAATCTACTTCTCCATCCGTTGTCTTGATTTTCTCTATACCTCTTTGATGAAATTCCACATTGTATAATTCAGGCTCATTTGAAAGTATTTTTGCTTTAACCTTTGTGTCTGTACTAAAAGGCAGAGTACGTAGAGCATATACTATACCTTCTACTATAAGAGTATCGGAGGTAATATCATAGTGCGTTCTTTTATAAGTATCGAGTTGGAAGTCCTCTCGTTCAAAAACTGCGGTATTTTTTTTATGATTGAATTTTTTCTTATCAATCATAACCACATTTCCACTCAAATTTTTGATTGTGGTTTCAGACTCTAGAGGATAAAACTCATTTTCGGCTTTCCAGATAGCAACCGACCGCCATGTTGACTCAAAAGTAAATGGGCTGGTTACACCTTTGGCATTAAAAACTAATTTGAATTTTGTCTCACCATTTTCAACATATATATCAGCTTCCCAATCTGCCTTCCACCTTGCTCCACCATCTTTATACTCTGTTACGATTGAACCTTTCTCGTTAGGTATTATTGGTGGAACTTTAAATGGTTCAGCCTGAGAAAAAATTTCAAAAGACATAAGTATGATAACTATTGCTGTTATATATTTAAGCATGGTCTCTTTTGGTAATCAGTCTATAAAGTGATATCATGTCATCAGATTATACGCAACTTTAGACATTTAAAGTCCTCTAAATATCACTGTTATTACTTATTAGATATCACATCAGGGACTAAGATGCCAACTTTTTTTAACTAGGAGAATTAAATGAATAAGTATTTTCGAGATCACTATCTTATAATGGGAATCATTCTTGGAGTCATTCTAGGTGGTATGGTCGGTTCATTTTTGCCCGAGCTAGGCATTAAACTTAGTTTCTTAGGGACATTATTTCTTAATGCTTTAAAGATGATTGTGCTTCCCCTTATTGTGGTTTCTATAACTCTCAGCATTATGAAAGTAGGAAATCTTGGCTCACTTGGTATAAAGACTCTAATTTATTATTTGATTACGACTGGTATAGCGGTATTTATTGGGATTTTAGTAGTAAATGTAATACATCCTGGCGACGGGGGTATGGTTCTAACCGGAGAAATGCCCGATATTGTAAGTAGTAAGGAAGGTATGAGCCTTGTTGATGTTCTTTTGTTAAAATTTGTATCTCCCAATCTATTTAATTCTGCTGAAGAGTTTGAGATACTGCCGCTTATTGTTGCCTCCATATTATTTGGAGCTGCGTTTGCAAGCCTTGGTAAACAGAGTCAGGTCATTGTTGATGTGTTTACTATTTTAGATAAAGCGATCATGAAGATTGTACACTGGATCATGATTTTTACTCCTATTGGTATTTTCAGCCTTATTGCAGAACGAATCGGTATTGCCGGAGGTGGGAGCGCTGTTATGGAGCTTGCAATGGAGCTTGGAAAATATGTGCTCAGCGTTGTTGCCGGCCTCTTTATTCATGGTTTCATAGTGCTTCCTATCATTTTGTTATTGTTTGCTAGAAGAAACCCGTTGGAATATGTCCAAAACTTGGGAAAGGCATTACTTACTGCATTTTCTACTGCTTCTTCTTCTGCAACACTACCTCTTACTATGGAGGGGGTAATAGATGAGGCAAAAGTAACGCCCAAAGTAGGTAGGTTTGTTTTGCCGCTTGGGGCAACAATAAATATGGACGGTACAGCTCTATATGAGGCAGTGGCTGTGATATTTATTGCCCAGTCTTATGGTATAGAGCTTGGAATGGCTGAAATGGTTGTGGTTTTCTTTACCGCAACGCTTGCTGCAATCGGAGCAGCCGGGATACCAGAAGCTGGACTTGTAACTATGGTATTAGTCCTTCAAGCTGTAGGGCTTCCTCTTGAGGGTGTAGGGTTGATTCTGGCAATCGACTGGCTTTTAGACCGCTTCAGAACAACTATTAATGTTTGGGGCGACTGCATAGGTGCTGCGGTTATAGATAGGATTGAGAGCGGTAATAACGGCACTTAGCAACCATTCTTCAATTTTCTTCAAGAGATTTATAAAACTTCTGCTTCAAATGTATTACAAGATGATACGTCTCCGGACTTAAGCCCTTTTTTAAACCACCTTACTCTTTGCTCTGAGCTTCCGTGAGTAAATGAATCCGGTGTGACATGACCTTGGGACTGTCTTTGAAGTCTGTCATCCCCAATGCTGCTCGCTGCGTTTAATCCTTCCTCTATATCACCCGTTTCGAGGATGTCTCTGGATTTATCGGCATTGTTTGCCCATACGCCCGCAAAGCAGTCCGCTTGTAGTTCTTGCATAACAGATAACCTGTTTCCTTCTGCTTCATTTAGTTTGCGGCGGGCATTGTATACTTGCTCTGAGATTCCAAAAAGGTTCTGAACATGGTGACCAACCTCATGTGCAATTACATAAGCTTGGGCGAAATCGCCAGGGGCACCTAATTTATCTCTTAAGTCTCTATAAAAGCTTAGGTCAATATAAACTTTTTGATCACGAGGACAGTAAAAAGGACCCATGGCAGACTGAGCATATCCGCAAGCTGACTCAACTGCTCCAGAGAATAAAACAAGTCTTGGCTCACGGTATTGTGTTCCATAATCCCTAAAGATATCGTTCCAAGTATCTTCAGTATCTGCCAAAACTACTGATACAAAATCTGCCAACTCATCATTTGCGTTTGAGGTTCTAGGCTGGTCATAAGAAGATGTAGAAGCACTCTCAGTATAGGTGCTATCGTTTAGTAGTTTGCTTGGGTCAGCCCCAAGGAGTATTGCTATAACTATGATTATTAGAAGTCCGATTCCACCCCCAGCAGCCCCTCTTTTTCCTGGCATCCTCACATGTCTTCTGTCTTCGACATTTCCACTTCTTCTTCCCAATCTCCAGCGCATACTATGACCTCGATTTATAATTTGTTGAAAACCTAACATAATTATTATCCTATATCTATTAGGATTTGTGAATAGTAATCACTATTAGTTCTCTCGTAATAATAAATTCTAACAACTTAAAGATTCGCTAAAAAAACTTAGGCAGATACTATATGGGCCATGAATAATAAAAGACAAGCACTATTCTCATGGAGCGGGGGAAAAGATAGTTCTCTTGCACTGTATGAAGTTAAAAATAGTCAGGTATTTGATATTGTTGCTCTAATAACTACAGTGACTTCTGATTACGATAGAGTCAGCATGCACGGTCTGCGCACTAGTCTGTTGGAACAGCAAGCAGAATATTTGAATATTCCTCTTGAGAAGGCATTTATCTCTAAAAACACTTCAAATGATGAATACGAATCTAAATTCAACGAGGTAATTTTAAAATATAAAGAGTCCGGCATAAGACATGTCGTGTTCGGCGACTTGTTTTTACAGGAGATTAAAAAATATCGTGAAGATCTTCTTCGCAGAATCGGAATGGAGTGTGTTTTCCCTATATGGAAGCGAGATACTGTGGAATTGGCTAAGGAATTTATAGATTCAGGTTTTAAGGCGATTACTGTTTGTGTGGATTCAAATGTCTTGGGTGAGGAATTTGCCGGCAGGGAATTTGATGAACAATTTTTAAACGACTTACCTGCTGGTATCGACCCTTGTGGTGAAAATGGAGAATTCCACACCTTTGTTTATGATGGGCCAATTTTTAAACAGAGGATAGATCATAAAATAGGTGAAATTGTTTTAAGAGATGAGCGATTTTATTACTGTGATATCTTGCCTAGCTGATTAAGTTTCAATAATTATTTTATGGGAATGAGATTTAAGCTTCTTTAGCGATTTTTGGTCTAACAACGATTCAGGCATATTTCTCAGTATAAGACTAGAATTAAACATTCTCGCAGTTTCAATTATAGATTCGAAATTCTCTTCGTGCTCAGTTGCGTCAATTGAAACGCTAAATCCGATTTGCATTAGCTCAATTACTTTTAAGGACTTTAAATTATCAGGCATCTTTTTTCTCCAGTTTTATCAGGATACTATTGGATAACAAAGCTGAGGAAAGAAATTCTTTCCCTTCTATATTGATAATACTTAATTGAGGTTAACATGAAAAGATTACCAGAGCCTGAACTAATGGTTGAGCCTGAGCAGGTAAGCGCTTATGCTGAGGCCGATTTTGAGGAGCCGCATTCCAACTTTATTAATTTGCTTAAAAAGTATTGTTCAAAAGCAAGCGAAGCAAGGTCAGTGCTTGATTTAGGCTGTGGTCCAGGGGACGTAACATTTAAATTTGCAGATGCTTTTCCTAAGGCAACGATTGATGCTGTGGATGGTTCAAAGGAAATGCTTGAATTTGCTAAAAATATTTTAGGAGATATACCTGAGCTTCGTGGGAGAATAAATTATACCCATTCAATGATTCATGATTACAAATCGACTAAGGAATATGACTTAATATACAGCAACAGTTTGCTCCACCACCTTATGGATCCAATGGTTCTTTGGAATAAAATTTATGAGATTTCTTCAGAGGAGACCAAAATATTTGTTATGGATCTTCTCAGACCAGAGACAATTGGAGAAGCCAAAAAACTAAAAGAATTATATGTTAGTAATGAGCCTGAAATTCTACAGAGAGATTTCTACAACTCTCTTTTGGCTGCTTTTGAAGTTGATGAAGTCAGGGAACAACTATCTCAGGCTGGTTTAAGTAAGCTCGAAGTTAAGCAGATATCTGACAGGCATTTAATAGTTTTCGGCTGAATAGCTGAGCGATTGAAAAAGGAGTCGATTGGTCTAGTATAATTGTATTAGAATATAATTGGAGTTATGAAGGAGACCTTAATTTGCCAAATGATCAATTAAAAGAAGCAATAGAAGTTACAAATTCCGAGCTGGTAATTCCTCCACATACTAACCACTTTGGTACAATTTTTGGTGGCAAGGTTCTTGAGCTTATGGATATAACGGGTGCTATGGCAGCTATGAGGTTTGCAAATGAAGATGTTGTGACTGCGTCTATTGATGCAGTTGATTTCAAAAAACCTATACAGGTTGGAGATATTATTGAGCTTAAAGGGAAAGTAATACATACAGCCAGAACCTCGATGGTCGTTAAAGTTGATTTATTCAGGGTAGATAAAAATGAAAGGCACAGAGATTTCAGCTGCCGTGGGTATTTAGTTTTCGTGGCTATTACTCCTGATGGTAAGGCCAAAGAAGTTCCTACACTTAAGGTGACTACCGATGAAGATAAGAAAAACTGGGCTATCGGAGAAAAGATTAAGCAGAGAGCTAAAGAACGCCAAATACGAGATGCTGATGAAGTCTAAAACTTATTCAGGCATTTGTGATTCAGTCTGAGAACATGTTACTTCTCCATCCTCAAGATTCTCGGTTGTTCCGGCTGACCGCTGACAGTTGTATGTATGACCACTACATAGAGCCGTCCAAGTAGCACTGCCGTCATCTCTAATAATATGCTCAATAACCTCTACATGATCAGCATTACAGGGTATTTGCCCTACTGATTGTTGCTGAAGAGTTTGTATTACGAAGGGATTTCCGCAAGAAAATAATCCAAATGCCGCTATTGCAATAACTAGTCTTTTCATAATTCACCGCCTATCTTCTTTTTCTTAAACTATTTTTTGTTGCTAATTAGAATAATCATAATAAGCTAGAATACTATTCTTTTCAATTGAGAATATAAAATCCAATCATGAAAGCAATTGTACTCAATAAAACAGGTGGACCCGAATTATTAGTTACCACTGATGTGAAACAACCTAAAGCCGAAAGAGGAGAGGTGGGGATTGAGATAGAATACATCGGCATAAACTATGCTGAAATACTCTCTCGAAAAGGGCTCTACGGTTGGGCTGGTAAACGTCCTTATATTCTAGGTATGGAAGCCTCGGGTGTCATAAATGAACTCGGAGAAGAGGTAAGCAAGTTTCATATAGGGCAAAAGGTAATAGTTGGAACGAAAAATGGAACATATGCTGAAAAAATTGTGGTTCCACAAGAGTGTGTTTCTCCAATTCTGGAAAACTACACTATGGAAGAAAACGCAGCGTTTCTAGTTAACTACATGACTGCATGGGTGTCACTTGTGAAAATGGCAAAAATAAGCCCAGGAGATAAAATTCTAATTACTGCTGCAGCAGGAGGAGTAGGGACAGCGGCTGTGCAGATTGCTACTCGATATGGATGCAGCGTCTACGGAATGGCAGGGAGTGAAGAGAAGATTGATTTAATAAAATCTTTAGGTGCGAGCGATGGATATAATTATCGAGATAAGGATTGTTTCAGAAGCTTATTAGAAGATACTGGTGGGATAGATGTTGTGTTAGAAATGGTGGGAGGTCAGGTTTATAAAAGCAGTTTGGATATTGTGAACCCATTTGGAAGAGTTGTTGTAGCCGGGTTTGCAAGCCTTGATTTAAAAAAATGGAATCCTGTTTCGTGGATTAAGACCTGGCGGGATATTCCAAGAGTTAAGGTAGGGGATTTAGCTAAAGAATCGATTGCCGTAATGTCTTCACATCTCGGATATTTATTAGAAGAAGAACCTGCACAAATGGAAGATATTTTAAATGATCTTAAGAAGTTTATAGAAAAGCATCAGATTAAACCTATAATTGGAAAAGTTTTTTCATTTAATGATGCTCCTGAGGCTCATAAATATATCGAAAGCCGAAAGAGTTTTGGAAAGGTGCTTTTAAAGATTTGAAGTGGAGAAGACAAAGTTATTTAATAAACCAGAAAAAGTTTAAACCATCTCCTGATTTCCAGAAACCAATCTATTCAATATTTCTTTCTGTATTTCTTCAATTTCTATCTTAGCTTTATTAATATCCTCGATTGGTTTGCCTCTTTGTTTACATTCTTCTATGAGTTCGTTTAAGTTTGTAACGATTTGTTTTAATTTAGTCTGGGCTTCTATATTAGCCTTAATACCCATGTCTTCATTTTCCCAATCTCTTTTGCTATAATCATCAAGTTCTTTTGCCTGAATAATAAGTTCTCTTAGCCTATCTTTATATCCTTCAAGGCTCTGATGGATTACAGATTGGATTTCAGTTTTCTCTCCAGGATCCCTCCAAAGAACGTTTTCAAGGAAACGCAAATCTTCTTCTGAAACTTCACTCCTACCATCAAGATATGCTTTGGCTTTAAGAATAGATATACTTTGTTTATATCTTCTATCAGAAGGGATAATGCCCTTTTTGTTAAGTTCTGTTCTTATTCTTCCTATTAACTTTAAAATGTTCGAAGGTGCAACAGTATCAGTAACTTGAGATTTGCAATCATCCAATTCTTCTTGAGTAATAATAGCATCAGAGTTCTCGTCGCTGCCTTCTCCTTGCAAGAGTTTTAAAAATCTGAAATCCTCTTTAATATAATCGACTACATATCTTAGTAAAAACCTGTCATAGAGTGCTTCTAGCTCGTCTTCCTCAGATGGGAGCTCATTACTAGCTCCAAACATGGAAATGAGCGGGATCTTATCTATCTCAGTACCGTTATAGTAGATTCTCTCATTCATTACTGTGAGGAGTGTGTTTAATATAGAAGAGCTTGCCTTAAAAACTTCATCCAAAAAGATGATATGAGCTTCAGGAAGTTTACCGTTTGTAACTCTCCTGTATTCATCGTTTTCAAGTCCTTTTAAACTAACAGCTCCAAAAAGCTCTTCAGGTGCCGTAAACTTTGTAAGTAGCCATTGAAAATATTGAGCGCCTTTAATTTTGTTGCATACTTCGCTGACAAGCTGAGATTTTGCTGTTCCCGGAGGACCTATAAGCAGCATATGGTTTCCGGTAAGAAGCGCTATCAATGTGCCGTCTATGACTTCGTCTCTCTCTAAGTAGCTTGCTTTTAATTCATTTCTTATTTCTGTTAGTTTTTCTAGAGCTCTTTCCATGAGATTATGTTTACCTTGTTTTCATTGTTTTCGTTAGTCTTCATTAGTATAGCTTCTATAATCCTTTTTGTGGGATTGGATTCTCCAAGACTGCCCACAGCTTTAACTGAGAACATATCACTATATCCGGAATGCAGCGTAACGCCTACCAAGCCAGCGCTAATTTCAGCGGTAGAACCTATTTCTGAAGCAACTTCCCTTGCCTTTTTTTGGTCTATAACCGGCTGATCTTCTCTAGCTGCAATAATTTCATCAGCAATTTGCTCAGCTATGTCATCAGAAATTTCTTCACTATCTGCATTACCTTGCCCCTCAATTGCCGGGACATTTGATGCTTTTACAGCAGCCATAATTACTACTTTTGGCGCAGTGCTAAAATTAATTTTTTTATCCCTTGGATAGACAGTAACATAATCCTTGATTTTATTGAAAAATTCTTCGTCCATTCCATCTATTAAACGTATTTCTTGTACACTGTCCAGCTTGCCGTCTTTGATTGTATAAGGATTCTTCTGGCTTGTATAAAATCCCGAGTTAGCCCCACTTGAATCCTGGTCATTCTGAGCTCCTTTTATCGGGCTATCTATCCAGTTGGTTAAACTAGCTATAAATCTTTCTGATTTAGATTCATCCACTTCCAGAAATCTAAACAGTTCCTTTATTTCGGCTAAAACCTGTTGGTCAACGCTATTAGTTGAGGGATTCACAAGGGCGTTCAGATTGACTTTCGCTCTCTCATCAACAACCGTGACAGACACACTTCCGTCTCCTACTGGGAAAAATGGGACATTAATTGCCCAAAATCCAGTTGAGTGGTCACTATCCGTTGCCAGTGTGGAGGCTATTTCATTTAGGTCCTCAAGCGGCTGCCCCTTTAATGTGCCGGCAGCGACATGAACACCTGATTTAGCTATGTAACGAGCTTTAACTTCATCTATTGTGTTCCCAGATATTTCTCTATCTATTTGCGTAAAGTAAATTAAATCAGCCACCAGTATTGTAAGTATTGCTACAATAATAATTACAATTACGAGCACTATTCCATCTTCAGAGTTTTTGCTTTCTAATTTCTTTGTTTTTTCTGATATCCGCATTTTTTTAACCTATGAATAAGGGTCCTAATCGACAACTGGTATTAAAATAAGTGAGTTGAACTCAATGTCATCTCCCCTTGGGCTTCTCAAAACTATATTTACATTAACCGCAGTAGGAAGTGAAGAAGTTTCGCTTGAGTTCCACTCAAATGCCAATTCCTGATTTTCACTAGTTAGATATTCCTCTCCTAAATATGATACAGTAAAGCCCACTATTCTCTCTGATATGGGATATTGCGATCCACCCTCATCTGTTCCAATCGTAGGGTCATCTCTTCTCATAAGTGCAAATAATTCAGGATCGTCTTCTGTAGGCTCGAGGTAGTAACTGATTTCAGTTTGATCAGATTCCTTAGCATCCGGAGTAGGGGTTCGTGATAGTGAGGTGAAGGTTAGTGTGCTGAAGTTGTTTTCTTGACTCCCTATAAAAAAATCGGATACCGAGTTCGGTGAATCTGAATTTACGCTTCCCCTTGGAAAAGCAGTAACTATATCTCTTGTCATTTTAGAGAAGATTACTCTCGCCTCATGATAAAGTTCAAGTTCTTCTTCTACTTTATCCTTTGCTTTTATAATCTGAAAAAATGAAGCATATAGTACAGCCATCACAATTGAAGCTATAAAAACTGCTAAAAGTACCTCAATAAGGGTAAAGCCCTCATTTGTAGTTTGAGATTGCTGTTGCAACTTTAAACACCTGATTCCCTTCATCCCATGCTATATCCACCATTACTATTCTAATCTCCGTGCCCAGCTGCTCTATGTCGTAAGGGAGTACATTTACATACCAACTAAATCCAGGAAATTCTTCATAAGTTCCTTGTTCCTGACCTACTTGAGGATATCCTTGAAGCTCTATCTCTCCAATTTTTTCCTGAGCAAGGGAGTAAGCTATTGATTGATTCTTTGACTTTGAAGCCAGAACCAAATTTCTATTTACAGCCCCTAATAGGATTGCCATTGAAGCTCCCATTATTGCAACGGCAATAATAACTTCAAGGAGTGTAAAACCATTTTTTACTGAAATCTGAGAATTTATTTTCATTTTATTCAGTAGCATATCCAACTGTACTTCTTATCTCCTGAGAAGCTCGACATATTCATCATATACCTTAGTGCCGCCTGTATAGGGTTTAGTGGCTAGAGTGTAGAACCTCTCATTGTCAGTAACGATATGTATTACCGCAGGTTCTACAAATCCTGTTGGTAAAAAGAGAATATACTCCTTTTCATCCTCAAGCGGATTTCTTTCCAGGCTGCGCTCAGTTACTACATCCTTAAAGTACACACCATTTGGCAGCCTGTGGCGTTTATGAGAAGAATCGTTGGAGATTCCGTATTCGTTACCTTGCAAGGTCTCGACCCAGTATTCCCCGGCTTCTATATCAAATGCCAGTCTGTGGATGTTCTTTTTGAAAGCAGCTTCGTTATATACATATTTTATTGTCGCAGTAAGGTTGCGTGACGCACTCTTTAGATTGACCTCTGTTAAATCCTGGAATTTGGGCACTGCAACAAAAAAGAATGCCCCGATTATAAGCATTACGACTAAGATTTCTAAGAGTGTAAAGCCGTCATTTCTTTTCATTACCTTATGTTACGACTAGAGATATCGTCCTCTGTTTGTGGTACCCCATCAGGTCCTGGAGAAATTATCTCATATGTATTTCCTCCTGACTGATCAGATCCTATGTAAATAAATTCACTTCCCCACTGGTCAAATGGAACCTGTTCTCCTTCTAGATATCCGTTTGGATCATAACGCCTAGGCTCTCTTCCTGTTGATGGAATTACAATTAAAGCGTCTAAACCCTGCTGAGTATCCGGATAGAAACCATTGTCTACTTTAAAGAGCTTAAGTGCCGATTCCAGCTGGGTAATCTGGATTTTAGTATTTTCAACTTTCGATTTGTCCAGCTGACCTATAACATTAGTACCTACGATGTAAGCTAATCCTGCGATAATTAGCAGTACAACCATAATTTCAATTAATGTGAAACCACCTTGGGCTCTCATATCTAATACCTCCTTTTAACCAATCGTTGATGTCAAATTAAATATTGGCAATAATACCGCAAAAACTATAAATGCCATTACAGCACCTATTATTACAATCATAACAGGCTCTAGAAGAGAAGTCAGAGTTGAAACCATTGTTTCGACTTGCTGATCATAAATGTCAGCGACTTTGGAAAGCATAGCCTCCATTTCCCCGGTCTGCTCACCTACAGCTATCATACGTGTAACAAGTGGGGGGAATACTCCGCTTTCTTTAAGTGGCTGGGCAAGGCTAGCGCCTTCTCTTACATTGACTCTTACTTCCTGTAGTGTTTTCCCATAAACTTTGTTTCCCATAACAGCCTCACCTATTTCAAGTGCATCTAGAAGGGGGATACCGCTTGAAAGCAGTGTCCCCAATGTTCGTGTAAACCTGGAAATTACCACCATAGAAGTTAGTTTGCCGAATACCGGTACTTTTAACATTAAGCGGTCAAAGAACATTTGACCCTTCTCGGTCTTATTAAAACGGAATGCCGCAAAAACGAGAATTATTATGAATAATAGAATAAATAGTATGTAGTTGTTTAAAAAATCACTTATCTTAATCAGAATTAGTGTCATAAATGGAAGAGAGCTTGAACTCTCTTCAAATATTTTGGCAATACGGGGAATTACATAAGTCATTGTAAAAAATAAAACCCCGCCACCTATAAAAAACATAAACATCGGATAAATAAGTGCGCCTCTGACTCTTGAGGTGAGTGCGGCTTGTGTTTCGAGGAAATCAGCCAGACGAAGCAGGACTATATCAAGAGTACCACTTGCTTCACCGGCCCTAACTATATTAATGTATAGATCTGAAAATACCTTTCTATGTTCGCCAAGAGCGTTAGCCAGTGAGCTACCTTCACTTACTCTTTCCCTGACCTCGGCTAGCACTTGACCCAATCTTGCATCCTCAGTTTGCTCTGAAAGAGCGCTTAAAGAAGCTTCTAAAGGAAGACCTGCAGAAATAAGGGTAGAGAACTGTCTGGTAGTCACAGCAAGCTCCGCTATCTTGATACCTGAAAAAGGATTGAAGCTTCTGGACTTGCTCTCCTTTGCTTCATTCAGAGAAGATAGGAAGACTCCCTGGCGCTTTAATTTTTCAGTTGCACTCTTGGGAGATTCCGCATCTATAACTCCCTGAACCGCTTTCCCGCTTTCATTTATGGCTTTGTACTTATATACCGGCATATTTAATAATAATTATACGTTGGATAGTTAGAATTGTAAGAACTTGCTCCATAACTATGAGCTAACATTCTCCTCTTCTGTGACACGCATAACCTCATCAATGGAGGTTAAACCCCTTAGTATGTGTTTGGCCCCGTCCATTCTTAGTGTTGTCATTCCATGCTCAATTGCTTTTCTTTTTATTTGCCCCGAATCAACATTGCCTAGGGTT
>BQJP01000052.1 GCA_021604765.1 Thermodesulfobacteriota bacterium | reverse complement strand
CTCATACTGAAAGTCTTCTAATGATCTTGTAAAATCCTTCTTCATTCTATCTATTTGTTCAGCTTTTTGTTTTCTTGAAGCCTCATTCATAACAGCAGCGTTTTTGATAAAATCCTGCTCCATGGCTTCAAGGCTTTTTTTGTTGTTTTCTAAGGTTTTACCTTTTGGGCCGAACTGAGATTCTACTGCGGCAAAAGCAGCCTTACCCTTCTTTGAATCTGTAACTACACGCCTAAGATCAACATACCCAATTTTAGTATTTTGGGCATAAGCCAAACTAGATAGCAACAACAACGAACTCAATACAACTAAACATAATCTCATTATTTTTACCTCCTTGAATTTTAAAATAAGGTTCCTACAGTAAATTGAATTTCATATGAATTTTCACCAGGCAATCTATCACCCAGAGGAATACCAACTTCCAGCCTCAGAGGTCCCAGTGGCGACACCCACCTAAACCCTAATCCAACATCAGTTCTGAGGTCCGAAGGATTTATAGTCAAATCTTCACCATCGTTAAACGCATTGCCCATATCGAAAAAGACCACTCCCCTTAATCCGGCTGAAGGTATTAGTGGAAAAACGTAATCAGCCGAGAATAATAACTCTTGTACACCACCAATAATTACGAAATTCCCGTCTTCCGTTGGCACACGGGGCCCAACTCGCCTGAATCCGTAACCTCTTAAAGAATTTGGACCTCCGAGAAAGAATCTTTCTCCAACAACTAGATCATTACCTGTATTTCTAAAATCAATTATCCCGTATCTTGCCCTCACCGTAAAGACTGTATTAAACGGCAAAGAAAACCACTGACGAGATGACAAAATATATTTAATAAAATCAGTATTTCCACCAAAAGGTCCACCTGCAAACTGCAAGTTGGTCCGAGTTAAATTTCCCTTACTCGGGTCTAATAGATTATTCCTCGAATCCCATTTAAGACCAAATCCAAGACTACTAATCGTTCTGTTCTCTGATGTAAGAATCAACCTAGCATTATCATCTATGTCGCTAATTTTAACATTTTCTATCCTGTATGTAATATTTGCGTCCAACCATCTCCAGATTCTTCTTCCTACAGTAACACTTGCACCTATTGAGCTTCGATCGAAATCTCTAAAAGCTCTACTTGTCCTAAATATTAACGCATCCAAATTCCAATCAGTATCAAACAAGTTTGGATCCGCATAATTTAAGAAGAACAACTGAGTTACACCACCGACTTGAGCATTAAGAGAAACAGTTTTTCCATAACCAAAAAGATTTGACTCTTGAATCTGACCTGCAAATATAAATGTTTCTATGGAGCTAAAACCTCCAGCCACGCTAAAGAACCCAGTGGATTTTTCGTCTACCCTAACCTCAAGATCCAACTTATCTTCTTGCCCTGGAACTCTTTGGGAAACTACTTCTACATTCTCTTCAAAGAAACCGAGTCTTCTTACCCTTGGCCTAATGGCCTGAACTTCACTTGCATTATAGAGCTGCTGCTCCTGTATAGGAATCTCTCTTCTTATAACCTTATCTCTTGTTCTATGGTTGCCAACAATATTTATGTCTCTTATATATACCTCAGGACCCTTTTCCATATTAAATCTGATATCAACAGTTAGCGCCTGACGATCCAAGGCAAAATTCGGCTCTGCATTGGCAAAAGCAAATCCTTGGTTTCCATAGAAAGTTGTTAAACCTGTTATATCACGGGCCAATAAACTGCCTCTGAAAATTTCTCCGCTTTTTAATGCCAGCAGCTCTTGTAGCTCTTCGACCGGTACAATTAGGTCTCCTTGAAATGAAAGCTCATTAACCGTGAATTGGTCTCCCTCGCTAATTTTAAAAGTAACAATGAAACCATCTTTTTCTTCACTAAACTCTACTTCCGGTTTTGCGACCTTTGCATCTAGAAATCCATTATCTATATAAGTAGTTCTGATTCTTTCAGAATCGTTGTCTACTTCGCGAGCGTTATATAACCCCTTTTTTGATATAAAAGAAAAGATGCCTTTGGTTTTCGAATATATTCCCTTTTTAACAACTTTTGTCTTTAATTTCTCATTACCTATAAAGTTTACTTCTTTAATAAAAGCCTTTTTTCCTTCCCGTATTTCAAAGGTAACACTGACCGTACCGTCACCCTCAGGCTCAATCTCATAATCGACAACAGTGCCTACTACTCCCTGTTCTGAATATAATTCCCCAATAGTTTCCTGGCTTTTTTTAACAGTATTTAGATCAATAATACTTCCTTCTCTTACGGTAATGACCTCGAGAATATCGTCACTTTTTATATCTTTGTTGCCTGTAATTCGGAGATCCGCGATGATTGGTTTTTCTTTAACCTTATAGATTAAAATAATTCCATTTTCTGTTCGATCTATTTCGGCTGTAACATCTTCGAATGATCCTAGAGCATATATCTTCTTAACATCTTCTCTGACGGTAGCAGTGGAAAGGTTGTTACCTGTTTTAGAGGTTATATTGAGCTCTATTAGCTCTGTCTCTATTCTCCTATTGCCCTCAATCTTAACTTGAAGAATGGTATCATTTGTAGAGCTTAAATCCCCTTCTTCCTCAATCTCTGTGTCTTGAGAGTCGTTAGTTGGAGTTCCTTGAGCAACTTCCCATTTCAAAGCATCTTTGATTGTTATCTTCTCAACCCCTGTGGCCTGTACTAAAGCAGGATAGAGAGACATTGTAATCAATAATACTAATGCTATTAATGATACTGCGGTTTTAATAGTGCGTTTATTAATTTGCATCAACAATTTTTCCATCGGCAAGCCTGATTCTCCTGTTAAGACGGTTCGCTAGTTCCATATTATGTGTAACTAAAATAGAAGTTATTCCATATTCACTGTTCAGCATCAAAATTAAATCAAGAATAGCTTCTCCTGTATGTAGATCCAAATTGCCTGTTGGCTCATCAGCCAATAAAACTTTAGGTTTTAATACAACCGCTCTGGCTATTGCAACTCTTTGCTGTTCACCGCCAGATAACTCACCTGGGCGATGCTCAAGCCTTTGACTTAACCCCACTTTATCAAGAATATCCTCTGCCATCATTCTAGCCTGTTCTGTATCCAAGCCTTTTATAAGGCAAGGCATCATAACATTCTCAAGGGCACTAAACTCGGGAAGAAGATAATGGAATTGGAAGACAAAACCAATTTCACTGTTTCTAAAAGCTGCAATTTCTCTGTCATTTCGGTCGAAAACATTATTTTCACTATATGTAACTTCACCCTTAGATGGATGTTCAAGAGTACCTAGTATATGCAAGAGCGTGCTTTTTCCGGAACCGGAAACTCCTACAACAGCAAGTGTCTCTCCATGCGGTATATTCAAATCAATTCCCTTCAAGGCCTCTACTCTGCCACCCACTGTTTCAAACACTTTCCATAAACCCTTTACTTGGATCAACATAGGCTACTCATACCTCAGTGACTCTATAGGATCTTTTCGAGAAGCTTGAAACGATGGATACAATGTTGCAACAAAACATATCATTATGCTGAATACGGCAACAATTACAAAATAAAACGGTTCAATTTTAACTGGAAAGTCTGAAATAGGATAGACATTATTATCAAAGGGAATTAGTGTCCGTATCGTATCGCTGGTTTTTAACATATAGCAAATGCCAAAACCAAGAGCAGTTCCAAGTAGTGTTCCAATAGTACCTATGACCATTCCTTCAGTTACAAATATTTTCAAAATACCACTTTTAGTGGCTCCCATAGCACGCAAGATGCCGATGTCTTTGCCTTTTTCCATAACCACCATAGTTAAGGTGCTTACTATGTTAAGCGCAGCCACGAGTATTATCAAACCCAGAATTATAGCCACTGCAATCCTTTCTAAGCGGAGCGCCTTAAACAATCTGATATTTACTTCTTCCCAATTTCTTGTGTAATAAGGAAAGCCAAGAATGGAACTGAGCTCGGTTCCCATTTTTTTTGCATTATAAATATCCTCTACTTTTACCTCTACACCTGATACTTGACCTTCCATATCAAAGAAATCCATTGCATCAGGGAGATTTACGTATGATATAGAAGAATCATATTCTATCATTCCATAATCAAATATTCCTATCACTTCATATTTTTTGACCTTAGCCGTTTGCCCAAAAGGTCCAAGCTTACCAAAAGGTGATACCAAGCTGATCAAATCTCCCTCTATAACACCCAGATTTGCGGCAAGTTCTTTTCCTATTAAAACTGGCGGCTTTCCTGATTCAGTCTCTGCATTTAATTTCAGTAAAACTTCTTTGCCAACTTTACTAAGTTGCTCATCTGTTAATTTTTTCTCGGATTGTTTATTTCTTGAGGCGCCCTTACCAATAGCTTGTTCTATGCTGGTCACTTTTCCTGCAGTATTAGGGTCAACACCTCTTATTACTGAGCCTGAAACGTTTCTATCGCTTGAAATCATTCCCTGACCATAAATAAACGGACTAGCGCCAACAACTCCAGGAAAATCAAGAACGTCGTTTTTTATTTCTCCATAATCTTTCATTGGACCGTCGTAACTTAGTACAACGAGATGGGAGCTGACTCCCAATATCTTTTCTCTTAGCTCTTCCTCAAATCCTCCCATAACTGCTAGAACTACATTAAGAGCCATTACACCGATAATCACTCCTAATACAGATATAATTCCAATAATGGAAGTAAACTTTTGCTTTCTCCTGGAACTAAGGTATCTAAGTCCTATAAAATATTCGTATTTCATTAGGGTCTGAGGTGTGGAAAGAAAATAACTTCCCTTATTGAAGGAGAATTTGTAAATAGCATCACGAGACGGTCAATGCCTATGCCCTCACCAGCTGTAGGAGGCATACCATGTTCTAATGCAGTGACATAATCCTGATCCATTTCATGAGCTTCTTCATCGCCTTTGTTTTTCAACTCAATCTGTTTCTCAAATCTCTCTTTTTGATCAACCGGGTCGTTTAATTCTGAAAAAGCGTTAGCTATTTCACGTCCAAAAATATAAAGCTCAAACCGATCTGTTAACCCTGGATTCTCTTCATTCTTTCTAGCTAACGGTGAGACGTCGAGTGGAAATCCATACACAAAAGTAGGATTAATTAATCTTTCTTCAAAAATTGCTTCGAATATTTCTGTAATTGCCTTACCTCTGACACCCTTATGATCAATTCTCATGGAATCCGCTTTATCAAAAAGCAATTTGTCATCAGACAAGATTTCATCACCCAACTCTTGCTTAAGAGATTCTGATATTTCCATCCTTTTCCAAGGACGAGAAAGATCAAGTTCAACATCTCCGTATTCAAACTTAAGTGAGCCCTTAATTTCCATAGCTATATGGCAAATAAGCTCCTCAGTCATCTCCATTAAATCTTCATAGGTAGCATATGCTTGATAAAGTTCCATCATAGTAAATTCAGGATTGTGTTGAGTTGATACGCCCTCATTTCTGAATGTTCTTCCAATCTCAAAAACTCTATCTATTCCGCCAACTACTAGTCTTTTTAAATAGAGCTCGGGAGCAATTCTCAAGACTAAATTCATATCTAAAGCATTATGATGTGTTTCAAAAGGCTTTGCAGCTGCCCCTCCGGCAATTGGATGCAAAATTGGAGTCTCTACCTCTACAAAGTCTCTTTCTTCTAGGTATTTCCTGATCAGTTTTATTACTTTGCTTCTTGTTAGGAAAATTTCTTTTATCTCAGGATTTGAAACTAAGTCCAGATAGCGCTGACGATAACGGACTTCAACATCTTTTAAGCCATGAAATTTTTCAGGTAGTGGGTGAAGCGACTTGGTGAGAAATTTATATTCCGTAACGTTGAGTGTTAACTCTCCAGTTCTTGTTTTAAAAAGATTGCCCTTAATTCCGACAAAATCACCAAGATCAACAAACTTTTTAAAAGCTTTATGTTCATCTTCGCCAACTACATCTTTTTTAATGTAGCCCTGTATCCGTCCGGATCTGTCTGCGATATGAAAGAATAGGCTCTTTCCAAAGTCTCTTATTGCCATAACACGGCCAGCTAATGAAAATTCCTCTGAGTGTTCCTTGAGTTCATCTTCAGAAAGTTCTCCATATTGAGAGATAAGTTCTGAGGCCAGGTGAGTTGGCTTGAAGTCATTGGCAAAAGGATTAATGCCCGAGTCTTTTAGCTGCTCGAGTTTCTCTTTTCTTTGTTCAAACTGTTCGTTTTCCATAGTTCAAGTAAAAGCCCTACATCAAATTATAATAAGTCTACAATGAACTGTTTTCGATTGAGATTTAGTTTAGGGGTTTGATGTATTTATGATTTTTTATTTTCGTCCACAATAATATACGTTGCTATAGCCTTCGCCACAAGTTTATTTTCATTGTATATATCTACATCACAAGGAACTATCCTACCCTGTCTCAAAACTTTAGCTCTGGCCTCAACAATTCCCGAGGTTACGGGCTCTAAATAATTAATTTTCATCTCAACAGTAAAGAACTGTTTACCCTTTTCCGAAATGCTTGAAATGGCCACTGCTGCTGCCGAATCTGCAAGCGCATAAGCACCGCTCCCATGCATCATTCCATAAGGATTGGTCATCTTATCTTCAAAGGGCATTGTGAGAGTGGCCTCTCCAGATCCCATTTCAACCACTTCAATGCCCATCAGATCCCAAACAGGAACTTCAGGAAATTTATGGTTGAGATTTTTTGTTTCAGACATAAAGTTTCTCCATAATTTTCAATCATAGAATACTCATAAAAATATCATGAACAAATTTAATCTTTCTTTACGATTTTATTATGAGGATCTGTTCCAAAAATAGAAAAGATTAAAAATCCTATTACTGATACTACACCCAGTATTTCAAACATCCATGGAAAACCCCATTCTTCCGCAACAACACCATAGATAAATACTCCTATCATACCACCAAAAGTGAAAGAGACGCTGCAAATTGAGATAGCTTTTCCCCTGTCTATTTCTGATGTCAGATCTATAACCAGAGCATAGACTGCTGGGTAAAAAAGACCATGTCCAAGACCAAAAAGCGCTCCAGATAGAAGCAGCTCTATCCAGTTATCAGCAAATCCCAGCAGTATAATGCTTGCGGCATAAACAAAGAATGCTGGAATTGAAGATTTCTTCTTACCATACTTGTCTGGAATCCAACCACCAAAAACCCTTACAGCGATAACTGAGAATGTGTATGCAATAAAGAATATTTCGTATTGCTCTACACTAATTCTACCAGCAAATACAGGGACAAAAGTAATTACGGTTACAAAACCCATTCCCGCAACAAATAGAGCTGAAGCAGCTATCATAACCCCTTGCTTAAATAGAACAGAAAAGTAATTCCCCCCAAGTCCTAAATTTGTTGTTCTTAGAGGCTCTGCAATGAAAAGAGCTATAATGAATGCCATTAGTCCAAAAAGAGAATCGAAAAGAAAGAACTCCCGAAACCCGAAATAATCAACGAATACTTTTGCTACAGATGGAGCAAGGGCAAAATTTATAATGCTAAATATACCAAATAATCCAATTGCCTGGCTTCTTTTAGAAACCGAGGAGACATCGGCAATCAGAGTGCCCGCGGAAACAAAACAAAGTGACAATGCAGCTCCATGCAAAACTCTTAGTAAGGGGAATAAATAGTTAAGCGTATCTATATAGGCAAAGGGCAAAGTTGTAAGAGACATTACAATCCCTCCTGCAGCCAGAAACCATTTCTTGCCAAAGCGGTCTATTGTAATCCCAACTGAGGGAGTCGTAATTATTGTTGCCATGGCAGCCATGCCCATTATAAATCCGATTTGGGCTTCACTACCTCCTAGATCCTCAATCCGTATCGGAAGTATTATGAAAGAATGGAAATTAAAGAAGAAAACAAACGAAGAAAGAGTTATCAGAATAAAGTCTCTATTAAAAAGTGGCCTTTCTTTCTTCTCTGAATTATTGCTTGAAGTAGTTGAAGTCAGTATCGTTTCTCCTGTTATCTAGAGCTATTAACTTACATCAGAAAATAAATAAGAAAAAATGCCCTTCGTCAGTATACTTCTAACTAAGTAGCGGGCTCTATAGAGAACTGATTTTAGGAGCAACAATGATCAGAGACTCATTAATTATTATCTTATGCATTTTGTTGGGAATTTCCTCATACATAATTTATAAAGATCAATATGTTGTGATAAAAATTGAGACAGACTCACCAGACTCTAATAAGACATCAGTTCAAGACAGAGAAACTAATTCCAACAAATACAATAATGATGAAGAATTAGTAGCAGCTTCCCCTAAAGTTACTCTGAGTCCCGATATTATCGATGAAGTAGAAGAGCTAGAAGAAGATTCAGATATTGAAGTGCACCTTGACCCCACTGTAGGTGTTGACATCAACACAGATCAGCAAATAGCATCCAGCTATAGAGTTATCGGTCCCAGGCAATTTGTTCTGCTTACAAAAAAGGACGAACCGATGGTTGAGATAGATCTGGATACTGGAAATGTCAAAATCAATCCGGAGTATGAGCTCAATGAAGTCTCAAAAGAATTTTGGAATTCAATTGGGAAGAAATATCCGGAAGTATGCTTTGTTGAAACTAAATAGTTCGAATTTAACCAGAGTAAACAATTTCACCATTTACGATTGTATAGTTCACTTTGCCCTTAAGTTTCCAGCCATCAAAGGGGCTATTCTTGGATTTAGAATGAAAGCTTTCCCTGTCAATTGTAATTTCTTGCTCAGGATCAAAGATGACAACATCCGCATTCTCGCCTATCTTGAGTGTGCCCTTACCCAAGTTCAGGACATCCGATGGAGAATTGGTCAGCTTACTAATCATCTGGTTTATTGTAAGAGCGCCATCCTCTACAAGTTTCAGAGAGAGAGGTAAAGCCGTTTCAAGCCCAACTATGCCGAAAGGAGCTAAGTCAAATTCAACCTTTTTCTCATCCTCACTATGTGGAGCATGGTCTGTAGCAATTGCATCAAGTGTGCCGTCTTTAAGACCTTCAATCACTGCTTCTCTGTCTTTCTTGCCTCTAAGTGGCGGATTCATTTTAGCATTTGTGTCATATCTGCCAACGGCTTCATCAGTCAGAATAAAATGATGAGGCGTAACCTCTGCTGTAACCTTCACCCCCCTCTTCTTGGCTGCTCTAATAAGTCTTACGGAGCCTGCTGTTGAAACATGGCAGATATGAAGACGAGAACCTGTAAGCTCGGCAACTGTAATATCGCGTGAGACCATCACATCTTCAGAAGCGCATGGAATCCCTGTGAGACCAAGCTGAGTTGAAACTTCTCCTTCATTCATGACGCCACTTCCTGATAGATCTTTATCTTCAGCGTGGGATAAAACAGGTATATCAAAAGCTTGTACATATTCCATTGCGTGCCGCATAACTTTGGAATTCATTACCGGCATACCGTCATCTGAAACTCCTACACACCCAGCTTCATACATCTCGCCAATCTGAGCCAGGGTCTCTCCCAACTCACCTTTCGTAATTGCGCCGATAGGAAAAACATTTACTATTCCCTCTGTACGGGCTTTTAAAAGAATATATTCAGTTACTGAAGCGTTATCATTTACAGGGTTTGTATTTGGCATGCAGACTATAGAAGTAAACCCGCCTGCTGCTGCTGATTCGCATCCTGTACGTATGGT
This sequence comes from Thermodesulfobacteriota bacterium, assembly GCA_021604765.1. GTDB lineage: Bacteria > Desulfobacterota_D > UBA1144 > Nemesobacterales > UBA2774 > CR02bin9. Next base: position 5,638 of record BQJP01000052.1, on the reverse strand, counting down.
TTCCTTATGCTCAAACCCGGGTTCTCTCAAGTGAACATGAATATCTACTAAACCTGGAGAGACAATCTTCCCCTTTGCATCTATAACTTTCACATCTAGGTCGCCCTCATATTTTTTTGTAGTCTTAGGATAGGATTTTATCTTGCCGTTTTCGATCAGGACATTTCCCTTACCGTCAATACCTTGAGAGGGATCAATGATTCTTCCACCTTTTATAAGTATGCTCATTGGTTCCTCCCTGCAGATGCTGCAAGATAAAACATGGCCATTCTTACAGCTATACCATTTGAGACCTGATCTAGTATTACAGAGCTGGCATCATCTGCTATATCTGAAGATAGTTCAATTCCTCGGTTAATTGGTCCCGGATGCATAACTGTCACATCCCTATCGGCACCTTTTAATTTCTCACGTGTGAGCCCATAGAATCTTGAATATTCCCTTAATGATGGGAAGTAAACAGATTCCTGACGCTCCATTTGAATGCGGAGCATGATTACAACATCAGCTCCTTTAATTGCTTCTTCTAAATTATAAAATGTTTTTGCTTTAGCTTTCTTAATGTATCTTGGTATCAGTGTTGGTGGGCCTACTACTCTTACTTCAGCCCCTAGTTTTACAAGTCCCCAAACATTAGATCTTGCTACTCTGCTATGGAGAATATCACCGACAATAACTACTTTGAGTCCTTTAATTTTTCCTTTAATTTTTCTAATTGTAAACAAATCGAGAAGTGCCTGACTTGGGTGTTCATGAGATCCATCGCCGGCATTAATGATTGAGGAATTAAGCTCTTTTGCTAATAGCCAGGGAGCCCCGGAAAGCGGATGTCTGATAACAATTACACTTGCGCCCATAGCCTCTAGGTTCCTGGCTGTATCAAGAAGTGTTTCACCTTTTGTAACGCTGCTATGTGATAGGGTGAAGTTTAAAACGTCAGCGCTTAGTCTTTTCTCAGCTATTTCAAAAGAGGACCTTGTTCTTGTACTTGGCTCATAAAACAGGTTACAAACAGTCACACCTCTAAGAGCCGGAACTTTTTTAATATCCCTTTCCGATACTTCTTTCATAGATTCTGCAGTATCGAGAATGAGGGTAATTTCTTTTGCGGTTAACTCCTCAAGCCCCAGAATATGTTTGTGCTTAAATGACATTTTATCCTTTTTTGACTATTACTTCGTCTTTACCATCAGTTTCTTTTAAATGAACTCTTACTTTTTCTGAACTTAGTGTGTTAACAACTATCCCTACATAATCAGGCTGAATAGGAAGTTCTCTATGTCCTCGGTCAACCATCGTGACAAGCTGGATTGAAGACGGTCTGCCGAAATCCATTATTTCTTCAAGCGCTGCTCTGGTCGTTCTGCCGGTATATATTACATCATCGACTAATATTACTTCTTTATCTTCAACTGAAAAAGGTATTTCTGTTCTTTCTACTTTTGGCCATTCTGTCTTGCGTCTGAGGTCATCTCTGTAAAGCGTTATATCGAGAGTTCCCATTGGGGGTTTAATTTTCTCAAGCTTATTGATTCTTTTTACAATTCTCTCAGCGATGTGAACTCCTCTGGTTCTTACACCTACCACTACGAGTTCTTTAGCACCCTTATTCTTTTCAAGTATTTCAGAAGTAATGCGCACGATTGTGCGGTCAATAGTCTCAGAATCCATCAATACTTTTTTAGCCATAATTCATCCCTAAGAAATGTTATTACATATTATAACTTTATTAATCGATACCTGAAAGAATCCTATCCCATCTAACTTTATTTACTATATCCGGATTTCCAAAATCCCAAGACCAATGAATTAGAAAAGCCTTGCCAGCTATATTCTCTATTGGAACAAATCCCCAGAATCTGCTATCTTGGCTGTTATCTCTGTTATCCCCCATCACAAACACATGACCTTTGGGTACTTTGGTAACAGGTATATAACTGCCTCTGTTCGTATTCTCTTTGCCTTTGCGGAAAATGACTGTGTGTTCTTCGCCAAATAAATCTTCTCTATATTCATCAAACTGTTCACTGTTTCTCTCGTCAGAATAATTTCCTATATATTCAATTGGGACTTCCTCACCGTTTATTACTAAATTCCTACCATTTAAATCAATGTCATCTCCAGGCAATCCAATTACACGTTTTATGTAATAAAGGCCGTTCTTCGAAGGATCTTTTTCGTTATTAGGGTATGTAAAAACTATAACATCCCCCCTTTTTATCTTTTCAAGTGGCAAAATTTCAATATCTGTAAATGGGATTTTAGTGCCATATACAAACTTGTTGACTAAAAGATGATCGCCCACAAGGAGGTTTGGAATCATAGAACCTGAAGGAATTTTAAAAGGCTGGAATACAAATGTCCTGATTATAAGAGCAAGTATTATAGCAAAAGCTAGGGCTTCAATGTTCTGTCTTAACTTTGATTTTTTATACTTAGATAGATAATCCGAAGATGCTATTTCGAGGTCCTCTGTAGTCTTCAAAATATCCTGGTGATTTTGAGCCTCTAGAGCACGTTTTAGGTTACCGACTCTTTGCTCTACAATGCTAATAGCATCAGGTAAAATTTTTGATCTATTTTTCTGTAGAACAAGTTCAGTTTCTTTAATAAGTAGTTTAGCTTTTTTTGTAGCTTTGGATTCTTTTGAAAATATATTTAGCATAATTGGGATTGGAGTATATATGGCTTATGAAACTGTTTCAATATATTTACAAAGCGCGCATTAAATGATCAAATCAAAGTTTTATAGCCCAGCCAAATTCTAAAGACAAGATATTACTAAATTGCTTCTATTTCTTGCATTCTCTCAACGGACTTAACTCCCTTAACCTTTTTAATCGACTTTATTACATCTTCAAGCTGAGATAGGTCAGTAACCACCACATCAAAGGTACCTATAGCATCCTCTACATCTGTAGAATGTATTTCTGCTTTTGATATGTTAACTTCGGAACTAGAGAAGGTATTTGTAATGCTGGAGAGAATTCCCGGCTTATCTGTGCAAGTAACAAGAATTCTAGCTGGTCTTGATCCTTTAAACTTACTATCCCATTCAACATCAATTCTTCGGGCAAGATCAACTTCAAGAAGTTTAGGGCAATCATGTCGGTGAATAGTTATGCCCTTTCCACGTGTTATGTATCCGATAATATCCTCTCCAGGCAATGGAGAACAACAATTGGCAAACCTTATCATTACATCGTCATATCCACGAATAAGAACTCCGCCGTCGCTTGAGCTTGTAATAGTCTTTATTATCTTTTCAATTCTTTCTTTATTGGATTCAGCGTCAATATTTTCAGAAGGCACCACTTTTTTGAGGAGATCATTTGCAGATATCTTCCCAAATCCAATAGCAAGATAGAGATCTTTTATATCTTTAATTTTTAATTCTGGCAAGACATTTGAAATGTCACCTTTTTTCAGAATAGCCTGAAAATCTAGTCCATGTTGCTTAAACTTTCTTTCGCAAATAGATTTCCCAACTATCTCAGATTGTTTTCTCTCTTCTGTTCTTAGCCAATTACGAATTTTTGTCTTAGCCCCGGATGTCACTACAAATTTCAGCCAATCCCTGTTAGGATGTTGATCTTTTGAAGTCACTATCTCAACCGTATCTCCAGTTTTTAGCTGATGATTTAGTGGTACTAATTTTCCGTTCACATTAGCTCTAGTGGATTTATTACCGACCTCGGTATGAATTGAATACGCAAAATCTATCGGAGTTGCTCCAATGGGCAGTTCTTTAAGATCGCCTTTTGGGGTGAATACATAAACCACATCCGCTATGAGTTCCCCTTTTATAGCCTCCATATATTCAGTAGGATCTTGAATATCCTTCCATTCAAGAAGTTGTCTCAGGGTTGCATATATTTCATATGTGCCAGAACCATCCAATTTCCCTTCTTTATATTTCCAATGTGAAGCTACACCTGATTCTGCAACTTCATGCATTGCACGAGTTCTTATCTGTATCTCCATTCTTTCTCCAAATGGTCCGATAACAGTTGTATGAAGTGACTGATAACCATTCCCCTTTGGAAGAGCTATATAGTCTTTGAATCTTCCAGGAACAGGTTTCCAGGAAGCATGTACCGCCCCCAGAGTTTCATAACATTCTTTTAGTGAGTTGGTTATAAGTCTAAATGCTATGACGTCATATACATTCTCAAATTCAAGATTTTGTTCCTGCATCTTTCTATAAATACCGTAAATGTGCTTAAATCTGCCTGCAATCTCAGGACTCAGATCAAACTCGGACAGTTTCTCTATAAGAATAACCTTTGCTTCCTCCACATGCGCTTCCCATGCTTTCCTTTTCTTTGCAATCTGTTTAGATAGGGTTTTGTATGCATCAGGATTTAAATATCTAAAAGATAGATCTTCAAGCTCAGTTGTAACCCAATTTATTCCTAACCTATGGGACATAGGAGCATAAATATCGAATGTTTCACTAGCTATTCTTTTTTGTTTGTCTGGAGATAAATGCTCCAGAGTTCTCATATTATGTAGTCTGTCAGCAAGCTTTATAAGTACGACTCTTATATCTTTTGCAGTAGCCAGGATAAGTTTTCTGAAGCCTTCTGCCTGGCGCTCAATCTTTGATGTGTATGGTAACTGGCCTATCTTGGTAACACCCTCAACAAGAAAAGCTATTTCTTTGCCAAACATAGACTCAATTTCTTCAGATGTTGCCAGCGTATCTTCCACCGTATCATGGAGTAGTCCGGTAATGATAGAAGAAACATCTAGCTTCATTTTGGCAATAATGCCGGTTACTTCTAGGGGGTGGCTCAGATAAGGCTCTCCAGAGCTCCGCTTTTGCCCTGAGTGAACCTTTGCGGAGTACACATAGGCCTTTTTGATCATATCCACATCTTTTTCACTTAAATGCAGATAATGATCAAGATTATCTATTATGTCATTAAGCCTAATCATTGTATCTTTCTATAAATTCTCTTTTATTTTTTCTAATACTCTTTCACTCTGGCATCTTGTAGAAATTATAATTGAGTGAATAGTTTCAAGCGCTTCATCTAATTGATCATTAATAATAATAAAGTCATATTGTTCTAAAACAGAAGGAGCCATTTCTTCTTTTGCCCTAACAAGTCTTTGATCTATATCTATATCCCCATTACCATTTCTTCGACTGAGCCTGTCTTTTAAAATCTCAAAAGTAGGAGGCATAACAAAACAAAATATAGCTTCAGGATAAGATTGCTTAATTTGACTGGCGCCTTGCACATCTATATCAAGGAGAAGATCAACTCCAGAAGCTTTAGCATCTTCAAACTCTTCTACCGGAGTTCCGTAGTAGTTTCCATGAACAAATGCATGTTCTATAAAACGCTCTTGTTGAACCATGTTTTCAAATTCTTCATTCGTAATAAATTTGTAATCCTTGCCATCAACCTCACCTTCTCTAGGCTTTCTTGTTGTACATGACACCGAAAATCTAAGGTTGTCGAGCTCATGCAGCATACTTTTTGCTAGAGTAGTTTTGCCTCCCCCAGATGGGCCTGAAACGATGAATGCAATTCCTTTTCTCATGTTAAATTCTCTTAATCCTTATCATTTTAATTTACAGAATATTGTAACTTATTATTAATTCTAGGATAGATATCTATATTTT
>BQJP01000051.1 GCA_021604765.1 Thermodesulfobacteriota bacterium | reverse complement strand
CTTTCCTACTAACTGGGTCTGTCTTATAAATTCCTTGTTTATTGATTCTTCAGTTAAACAGTCTATTGATACTTATTTTCTTGAAGAAGACAAAGAAGTGCTGGAGTCAAGGGAAAGGCATATTAAATATATTTCAAGTTTAATGAGTATTGTAAACAGAATAATAAAAGTGCGTTGTGCGATTACACCTGCAATGCACTATATTAGAGAGTATCCTTGGGCAGCGGCGTGTAAAGAATCTAATGTTAGTTTTATTGCTGTGCATAAAGAGTTAACGACGTTGTCTGAATGGCAAGTACCAATCAGAGTTGAGCGATGGAAAAAACGCAAGTTTAAATTCTTGGGCAGTAAATTATGTGTGGTCAATAATGTTGCTAAAAAGTTAATCGCTGAATCAGAGATCTTGCCAAGTAAAGACATCATAGTTATTGGCTTACTAAGAATGGACAATATTCTTCATGAAGCTTGTCAGCTGAGAAAGCCTCCAAAAAAAGTTAAACCTGCAGTCACGTTATTTTCGTTTGGTCATCTAACGGGACCATTTGAAGAAGAAATGCCATATAGGTCGCATTATTTTAGTCTTAATGATGACTATGGATTTGTGAACCTTTTTTATCATGTTCATTCGGCTTATGTTAATGCAGCTTTACGTAATCCTGATGTCGAGTTCAATATACAACTAAAAAATAATGAAGAATGGTGGATTAAAGAAATAAATGCCGTTATTCAAAAAGAGCACGGGGTTACTATTAAAGACATACCAAATTGTCACATTATAAAAAAATGGGCCCCAAAGTTAATTCATGAATCAAATGTTGTTATAGCACTGAATTCAACTGTGGTGCTTGAATCATGCGTTTTGAGAAGAAGAACAATTATACCTGTGTTTGAAGAAGCTATTACTAAGTATAAAAATCATATTTATTTTAGTGAGTACTTGGATTTGTTCATGGTTGCAAATTCTAGGGAAAACTTAATAAAACTTATTGAAGATAATTGTTATGAATTTAACGAATCAGAGCTAGATCAAAATCGCCTTGATAAGTTATGTGAAAGGTATCTAGGTTTCTCTGATGGAAAAACTGGTCAAAGGCTGAATGAAGTAATTAGTCAAGTAGCATAATGAGTCAAGAAGTAATCTTCAGGTGTGATAAAACCAATGAAATTGGAGGTGGCCATTTACTCAGATGTTTAGCCCTGGCAGAATATTTTGAGAAAGAAAAAAATATCGAATGTGTCTTTTTAGGAAAATTTATAAGGCATGAAATATTTTTCCAAGAGTTGGAGTCTAAAATTATAGATATCGGTTCAAAAAATCACATCAATAAAATACCAAAAGATCCAAAATGGATTGTTATAGATCATTATGGGATAGGTTTTGAAGAAGAATCTAAGCTTAAAAAATCAGGTGCAAAAATAGTTGTGATAGATGACATGCCGAATAGAAAGCACAATGCTGATATATTGATCGATCAAACATTGAATAGAAAAGAAGATGAATATTATGGTTTAGTAGCTAAAGAGACTCGTATTTTAACTGGTACAGATTATGCCATGTTAAGAAGTCAATTTCGGAAGCTAAGAAATTCTAGTCGAGTGAGTGATAATAAGAATACTACAATATTAATAAGTTTGGGGCTGACACAATTAGCTAATATCGAAGAGTCGGTCATTGCCGGTTTAAACAGAATAAATAAAGAACTAAATATAATTCTATTGTCTGAAACAAAAAGTCATTGTTTAGAAAAACTAATTGATTCTAGTCAACATGACATAAGGCGCCCACAGATCAGCAATAATATTGCATCCTTGCTATTACAGTCAGATTTTGTAATTGGCGCAGCTGGTAACTCATCTTGGGAGCGGTGTTGTTTGGGTGCCCCTACTGGCTTAATCATTTTGGCTGATAATCAACGTGATAATGCAGAAGCATTATCACATGAGGGAGCTGCTGATATTATTGGGTACGGTAGTGAAATAAGCGATGAAGTTATATATCAATACTTTTCATCTGTCTTAAAAAATAATAGCAAGCTTAAAAGAATGGAAGGAAATGCCTATAACTTGTGTGATGGAAAGGGTGTTGAAAGAATTTATAATGCTATGTGTGAGGCGAATTAGTAGATGCCAGAAATATCACTCATAGATTATGGCCTTGCAAACATGAGGTCGGTTGCAAATGCAATTCAGTACCTTGGATCATCTGTCGAAGTTGTGACAACAGGTCGGGAATTAAAAAAGGGAAATAGAATTATCTTGCCGGGTGTGGGGTCATTTCTTTCTGGAATGAAAGGTTTAAAAGAAAGAGAGTTTATTGAGCCACTTAATGAACTCGTTTTATCAAAAGATATTCCTGTTTTGGGGATCTGTCTTGGTTTCCAATTGATGTGTAGTTTCAGTGAAGAAGGAAATCAAGAAGGACTGGGTTGGTTTGATGGAAGTGTTTTGAATTTTAAAAAATCAAAAGAATTAAATGTGCCACATATTGGTTGGAATGAAGTAAATTTTAATGGACAGTCTCGTATGTTTGCAGGTATGGATGACATAGTTAACTTTTATTTTGTTCATAGTTACCATTTGCCATTTACAAAGAATGTTGAAAATTATGTTGCGGGAAGTTGTAAATATGGAGTCAACTTTGTTGCAGCTTTAGAAAAAGAAAATATTATGGCGTGTCAATTCCATCCTGAAAAATCGCAGTTAGCGGGACTAAAATTGATTGAAAACTTTCTGTCAACTTAGAAAATAGACTTGGTAAAAACACGTTTAATAGCTACATTATTGGTTGACTCCGGTCGAATTGTACAAACATGTAAATTCAAGCGAACTAACATGGTGGGAAGTGCATTTACAGCAGTTGATTTTTTTAATAGTTGGTCTGTTGACGAAATATGTGTGCTAGAAATTTCACATAGCAGAGAATATCTAAATGATTTTCATCGGATAATAGAAGGTCTTTCTGAGAGGTGTTTTGTCCCTCTTTCAGTTGGAGGGAAAATTCAATCTCTTGATGATGTTTATCTACTTCTTCGTTTAGGAGCGGATAAAATTGTCTTAAATACAGCGGCGGTAGAAAATCCAGGGCTTATAAAATCAATTGCGGATGAATTTGGCTCACAATGCGTAATTGTATCAATTGATGCTAAAGAGTCAGGCAATCATGCATCCGGGTATACTGTTTATACAGATAATGGTCAAAAAAATAGAGAAATAGACGTGTTAGATTGGGTCAATACCTGTGTCGAGTTAGGCGCTGGAGAGTTTTTAATTAACTCCATTGAGCATGATGGTAATAGAGAAGGGTATGACAATAATTTGCTCAAATTATTGACTTCGAATATTACAAACCCTGTTATTGCTATGGGAGGTGTAGGAAAATGGGAGCATATGGTAGATGCAATAAACCAGGCCTCCGTTAGTGCGGTGGCTGCAGGTAATATTTTTCACTATACCGAGCATAGTACAAAGAAAGCTAAGGAATTTCTTGAATTATCGAACTTAAATGTAAGACCCTCTACATTCTATAAACTGAATAAACCACGAAAAATAAAATATAAAATTAATTAGAGCTATATTATGAAATATTGTAAAAGATGTGTGTATCCTGAGAATGCGAAGCCTGGAATTATTCTTGATGAAGACGGTGTGTGTTCCGGTTGTCGCCTTATTGAAAGCAGACCAAACATCGATTGGTCAGAACGCGAAAAAATATTAATCGATATTTTAGAAGAGCATAAGGCGAGGCAGAAAGAAAAAGGAAATCCTTACGACTGTATCATTCCCGTGTCAGGTGGGAAAGATAGTACATTTCAAACTTGGTTGATGCGAACAAAGTATAATATGAATCCTCTTTTGGTAAGTTACAACCATACTTTTAATACTCCATTAGGTTTAAGAAACTTAACTAATTTGATTGAAAAGATGGATTGTAACCTAGTTAGATATACTACTGCCCCAGGTTCCGCATTACGTATTGCAAAGTATATGTTGCAGAAGGTTGGTGATGTTACATGGCATTATCACGCAGGAATTATGACTCTCCCTACTAGAATGGCTGTTCAATTTGACGTTCCGTTAATTGTCTGGGGTGAAGAAGGGTTCTCAGAATTAGTGGGTATGCATAACCAAGATGATTTTGTTGAATTCACTAAGAAAAAGCGACAAGAACATTCAATGAGAGGTTTTGAGCCAGAAGACTTATTGGATGAGGATGATTGTATGTTAACGCCATATGATTTAGCGCCATTTTATTATCCTGATGATGAAATTTTGGAAAAAACACAGGTTCGAGGGATATATCTATCTAATTTTATGTCTTGGAATGGCAGGAAACAAACAGATATGATTATTAAAGATCTTGAGTTTGAAACTGCCAGAACAGGCTCAAGACAAAGAACATTCAATATTTATGATAAATTGGACGATATTCATGCAAATGGCTTACATGATTACTTGAAATACTTAAAGTTTGGCTATGGAAGAGCGACAGATGATGCGGCAACAGAAATAAGGCACGGAAGAATGACAAGAGAAGAGGGGATCGATATGGTTATGAAATATGATTCCAATAGGCCTTTTGATATGGATATATTTTTACGAGAAGTAAACATGACTGAAAAGGAACTAATGGATTTAACCGAGCCCCACAGAGATTTGAATATTTGGGAAAAAGATGAGATTGGAAATTGGAAAACAAAAGATAATATCGGGAACCATAAGAATGATGAGGGAGTTGACGATGTAAGAATGCCTCTTGCAGATTCGATTACTCCTTTTATGGAGTCAGCAGAGAAGATAAGTGAGCATGCTCAAAAAAATAATACTCAAAAAAAATACGTTATTCTTTAGAACATCTTGTGATAACTATCAAGTCATAGCGAGATTTATTAATACAAAGCATCAGTTTTTTTATAATTCGAACATTTAACAATTAAAGATAAAAGTGGATCCTGAATATAATGAATGAATACCGTGTTCCGTTATGCAAGTCATGCCTAGTCCCCCATACTAATGAAAGTGTCACATTTGATGGAAGTGGAATTTGTAGCGTTTGTCATCAAATTCAATATAAGAAAAAGAATATTGACTGGCAATTGAGAAGTGATGAGCTTGATGAGTTATTAGAAAGACATCGTGGAAAATACGATTATGATTGCATTGTCCCTTTCTCTGGGGGTAAAGATTCGACATATACGCTTTGGTATTTAGTGACGCAAAAAAAATTAAAGTGTCTTGTGATCAGCTTTGACCATGGGTTTTATCGGCCGACCTTGATTGAGAATAGAAATAAAACATTAAGAAAACTCGGTCAGGACTTTATTCAATTTACGCCTAATTGGAAGCTCGTCAGGCAATTAATGTATGAAAGCCTTAAACGGCGAGGTGATTTTTGTTGGCATTGCCACACAGGAATTTTCTCATACCCTATGAGAACAGCTGTTAAATGGGGTGTTCCATTATTAATGTGGGGTGAACCAACTGGTGAATACGCTTCATTTTATTCTTATGATGAAGTAGAGGAAGTTAATGAAGAACGCTTTAATCGATTTGTAAATCTAGGGATCACTGCGGAAGATATGGCGGGGATGTTGGATAATAAGGTTTCTGATTACAAACCAGATGTTAGAGATTTTATGCCTTATACATACCCAAGTAAAAAAGAATTAAGGGATTTAAAGTGTGAGTCACTATTACTTGGCCATTATATCCCTTGGGACGTGAAAGAACAGGTTGATATTATCAAGCAGGAGTTAGACTGGAAGGGAGATAAGGTTGAAGGTGTTCCCGAAGAATATGATTATGAAAAAATTGAATGTTATATGCAAGGTGTTAGAGATTATTTGAAATTTCTTAAACGTGGAATTGGCCGCACTAATCACTTAGCATCAATTGATATTCGCAATGGTCGATTAACAAGAGAAGAAGGTTTGAAATTGATGAAAGAGAACGATGGAAAACGACCAGCTAGTCTGGATCTTTTTTTAAAGTATCTCGATATAAATGAAGACGAATTTAATGAGATCGTGAAGTTGCATGTAGTTTCTCCTAATAAATGGCCAGACGAACCTCTGCCAAAAGGCGATGAGTTAGGTGATGTTAAATCATGGAATAAGACAATCGATTAAAATTATGATTGTTATTGTAGATTATGGTTCTAGTAATCTTCATTCTGTTTCAAATGTTCTTGAAGAATTGGGAGAAGATTATCTTGTTACATCTGATCCTGAAGAAGTAAGAAAGTCAAAAAAAATAATTCTCCCTGGGGTTGGCGCTATTAAACCTGCATATGACAGATTAAGTAAATCAGGGCTTTCTAAGGCGCTTCATGAAGCAGTTATATGCAATGAAGCATATTTCTTAGGTATTTGTTTGGGAATGCAGATGCTGTTTTCTAGTAGTGAGGAAGGTAATAATATTACTGATTGTCTCGGTTGGATTAAAGGCAACGTGGTTTCTCTTGAAGGGTCATTGCCATATTGGAAAGTACCGCATATCGGCTGGTCTGAAACGACAACTTTAAAAGATATAGAGTTAACATATAAGATAAAAAACAATGCTTGTTTTTATTATTGCCATAGTTTCTACGCTGAAGGTGTTTGTATAGAAAATAGATTGATGCAAACAGAGTTCAACTCAAAAAGTATTACAACTGCCGTAATACAAGATAATATTTATGGCGTTCAGTTTCACCCAGAACGGAGTGGGAAAGCCGGGCTGCAATTAATTGAAAATTTTATAAATATTAATTAATTTCAACGTAATGCCTGCAAAACGTATTATTCCATCAATGTTGTTGTCAAAAGGCAGGTTGGTAAAAGGGACGTCATTTAAAGGACATGAAGATGCTGGAAATCCAATTACAACTGCCAGGATATATAATGATCAAATGGCGGATGAATTGTCAATACTGGATATTGATGCAAGCCCGAATAAAAATAATCCAGACTTAGAAACACTGTATCAACTTTCAAAAAGATGTTTTATTCCCATTAGTTTCGGTGGGGGAATTAACTCAATTGAAGTTGCAGCACAAGTTATAAGGGCAGGGGCTGATAAAGTGATTGTTAATCAAGCGGGTATTGACGATATGACATTTATTAATTCGCTTTCAACTATATTTGGCAAACAAGCTGTTGTGTTTGCAATAGATTTTACTTCAACTCTTGACGGCGAAAGAGTGTTGACAAAATCTGGAACAGAAGTTACTAGTTATAGTCCCAGAGAACTTGCGATGCTAGCTGAAAAAATGGGCGCAGGAGAAATAATACTTACAGATGTTGAACATGAAGGAACGCGTAAAGGACCTAACCTTAATGTAATAAAAGAAGTTTCTATAGGACTTAAAGTACCTTTAGTAGCTAATGGTGGTGTTGGAAACCTTGATGACTTTGTGAATATTTTGAGTGAAACAAATGCAAGTGCTGTTTCAGCAGGAAGAATTCTACAGTTTGCAGATAACAACCTTATTAAAGTGCGAAGGTATATTCAAAGCAAGGGTATACACTTGGCTACGCATTAATGCGTAAATTTATAGAAATAATAATTGGAAATATAAAATGAATATATCTGATAAAGAGCAATATAGTAAAGATCCATATACTAGAAATTATGGGGCTGATCTTATAAAGAAAATGCTGATGAAGAAATATGCCGAACGTTACACCGAATATAGAGAAAACTGGGATAAAGCGGGACCAAATTGGTTGCCAGAATACCCAATAAATCTAGTATTTGACTTGGTTGATATCTGTAATCTTGCCTGCCCGCAATGCTTGCGAGCTCCTGATCTAATTAAGGATTACGATGGATATATTGGAACTAAAAAGTATTTGGATTTTGAAGTTATAAAAAAGATTTTAACTGAAAGTAAGCAATATAGAATTCCATCGATAAATATCGGAGGTAGTGGGGAATGCACTTTACACCCCGATTTTATAAATATATGCAAAGCGATAATGGATGTTGACCCTTGTGAATTCAGAATCATAACAAATGGTATAAAATTAGATGAGACTGTTGCGAGAGCTTTAATAGATATGCAGGTCCATATGTTATCAATAAGTATTGATGGCTTTAGTAAAGAAACATTTGCGAAGTCTAGAGGTTTAGCTCATCGGTATGATCTTGTCGTAAAAAATACAGTAAGGTTTGCAGAACTCAAAAAAGAAATGAATTCAGAGTGGCCTTTGTTACGAGTTTCATATGTTGAACAAGAAAGTAATAAACACGAAACTCAAGATTTCATAGACTTTTGGTCTGATTATGCCGAAATGGTTGATGTCCAAGTCTATCATGATTTTAGAATGGAAGATGGTTTTGAAAAAAACTTTGACTGTTTTGAACCTTTTAAACGGCTTACTGTTTGGGCGTATGGTGGTGCTGGACCATGCTGTGGTTTTCCCGGTATTCAATATAATGTCGGTGATTTTTCTAAAAGAACGATACATGATATTTGGCATGGCAATGAGATTCAAAGAATAAGAGATATGATGCTAAGTAAAGATTATGAAATGCCTTGTTTGAAATGCCAAGGTTCAAGAACTGTTGTTTGATTTTTTATTAAGTATTTGTTTAGCACGTGATTTAATTAATTAGCATTAATTATTTAATGAAGAAAAAGATCAACGTACTACTTGCACCAAGGCATGAAACTTCGTGGAGGAAATTGTCTGAAATAGCTGTTTTTTTAGAAAAAGATGGTCGATTTAATGCTTTTATATTACTTGCCAGCTTTAAAGTTCAAAAGTATCAAAATGAATGTGACGATTTAAACATAAGATCTATAAACATCTGCGAGGACATTGAATCCAGGTGTAATACTAAATTTAATAAACTTGATAAGTATTTTGAAGAGAATGATGATTGGTTAAATAAAATAGATGCTATTGGTACCTTATTGTTGATTTCATACTTAAGAGCTAAAACATTAAAAAAAAGATTGTTAAGTGAATATGTTGAATATATAAATATACTAAAAGCGCATTCAATTAATATGGTTTTATTACCGGGAGATAGGGAGCTATCTCCTATACCCGCTTTAATAAAGGCAGCAAGAGATTCTAAAATTCCTTTAGTAAATGCGTCATTAAGCTCTCCTTATACTGAAGGTTTAATTGAAGCAAGAAAAAAGTCCAGAAGATTTAAAACAAAAATATTAACATTTCCACCAATATTAAATTTATTTGTGCGGCTTAAGTATCCTAAGCAAACTATTATGACTAATGAAGGTAGATTACTTTTCTCGCCAGGGTGGCTAAGCATTTGTTTGGATAGATTAGGAATGTTAAACCCAAGTCCATGGGCACAAGGTAATAATAGCGACTATTTGTTGCAGCATTGTAAAAACCGAGTTATAGATTATAAAAGGCTAGGTGTGAAAAGCGAGAAGATTATTTTAACTGGAGATCCTTCAGTTGACTTGTTATATGAATCCTATATGAAAAAAAATAATATTAAAATTATGTTGGGTGAAAAATATAATATTTTACTGAGTAAACCTGTTGTTATTATTTCAGTACCCAATGATGCTGAGCATGGTGTTTGTGAAATGAAAGAGCATCAAAAAAGAATGGATGAATTTCTAAGCTTGTTTGATGATTATGAATGTAATGTCTTATTGTCATTACATCCGAAGTCAAATAAAGAAAATTATTTGTTCTTACAAGAAAAATATGGTTATTTTATGGTTGATGAAAAACTTTCAACACTATTGCCAATAGCAGATCTTTTTGTTTGCAGTGTATCAAGTACTATTTTATGGGCTAAAATTTGTAATGTTTTTACAATTAATCTTGATTATCTTTATATTCAGGATGCTGATTCAGATGGTTCTGAGATAGTTAAAACAGTACATAATAAAACTGAATTCAAGCACTTTCTTGACATATATTTCACTAAAGAAAAAAGTATTTCATGTTCTGAATTAGATGAATCAGATAAAATAAAGTCAGATTATTTATTTGATGGGAAATCGAAATTAAGAATATGTGACTTCTTGTGTCAAGTTATTGATAGGGGCCGTATGAAGGATGGTCTACTAAAAGGAATATAAATAATTTGTCAAATTTAAATAAAAAGATATGCATAATACCAGCTCGTGGTGGCTCAAAGCGATTACCTAAGAAAAATATTATGCCATTTCATGGCATGCCGATGATATGTTGGACTATAGAGTCCGCTATTAAAAGTAAGTGCTTCGATAAAATTATTGTTTCTACTGAAGATGACGAAATCAGAGAAATATCGTCTGATTATTCTAATGTGGTCATTGATAAACGCGATAAATTATTAGCAACTGATGAATCTACTGTGTCAGATGTGTTGTTAAATATTCTAGAAGATAATAAGGAATATGATGTATTGAGCTGTCTTTTTCCTGCTGCGCCATTAAGAACAAGCGAGGATATAAAGTCAGTTGTTGCCAATATTGAACCTGGAAAAATCAATTTTTCCATAGCAGTGACAGACTATGATTTACCTCCACATCAAGCATTAAAGATGAATAAATATCATGAGATAGAGCCAATGTTTCCAGAATTGGTTAATTTACGGGATGATAAAATCGGTAAATTGGTTGTTGATAATGGAAGTACTTATGCGGCATCAGTAGATGCATTTATGAAGCAAAAAAACTTTTATGGTATTCCTGCTAAAGCACACTATATGCCAAGAGAACGTTCTGTAGACATTAATTATCAATCAGATCTAGATATGACAAATTATTATTTTGAGAAATTAAATAAATCATGAAGAAACACACGTATATAGAGAGTGAGGCTTTGCTCGAAAGGGCATTAAAAGTAATTCCACTTGGAACACAGACGTTTAGTAAAAGCTTTGAACAATTTCCTCGGCATTATTCCCCATTGTTTATAAAAAAGGGTAAAGGATGCAAAGTATGGGATCAAGATGACAATGAATATATTGATCTCATATCTGGTTTGTTACCTGTAATACTAGGGTACTGTGATCCAGACGTTAATAATGCAATTAAACAACAATTGGAACTCGGGATTAGTTTTTCTTTGGCATCAGAACTTGAAGTAATCGTTGCAGAGAAATTAGTGAAGAATATTCCTTGTGCTGAGTCAGTCAGGTTTGGTAAAAATGGTTCTGATGCAACTAGCGCATGCATTAGATTAGCAAGAGCTATAACTGGTAAGGACCATGTTATTTGTTGTGGTTATCATGGTTGGCATGATTGGTATATAGGCTCTACGGTTCGTAATAAGGGTGTACCAACATCTATTAATGAATTAACACACAAGGTCCCATACAATGACATTGAAAGTATTTTTCAGTTATTTAAAAAATACCCTGATAATATTGCCGCTGTTATTCTAGAACCAGCAAATTCTATTCCTCCAAAAGAAGGCTTTTTACATAACTTAAAAGATTTTGTGAAATCAAAAAATGCACTATTTATATTTGATGAGGTGATAACTGGTTTTAGGTTTTCAAAAGGTGGTGCACAAGAATATTTTGACGTTACACCGGATTTATCAGCTTTCGGCAAGGCTATGGGTAATGGTATGCCTATATCTGCTGTTGTTGGAAAAGAGGAATATATGGAAGAAATGGAAGAGGTATTCTTTTCAGCAACATTTGGGGGAGAAACACTCTCATTAGCTGCAGCCAATGCTGTTATCGATAAAATTGAAAAGGAGCCTGTAATTGAAAAAATCTGGGAGAGAGGTGGAGCACTTAAAACTGGAGTGAAAAAACTATTAGCTTCTAATCAACTTGAAGAGATTATTGAAATTAACGGGTATGAACCATGGACAATGCTAATGTTTAAAGATCATTCTAATGGAACTTTAAAAGAAGCAATTAAAACATTCTTCATGAAGCATATGATTAATAATGGCGTGCTGATCGCAGCTAGTCATAATCTTAATTATGCTCATAATGATGAGGATATTAATAATATTTTAAATGTATATGAAAAAGTACTATCTAATATGGCTGTGGCTTTAGACGATAATACACTTGTAAAGAATTTAGATTGCCCATTAATTCAACCTGTTTTTTCTGTTCGTTAGGGATTGAAGAAATTGAACTTTAAATCTTCTATTAACATTGATGGAACAGAGATATCAACTGGGAGCAAACCTTATATAATTGCTGAGATGTCTGCAAACCATGGCGGTGATTTCCAACGAGCTAAAAATATAATTAGAGAAGCAGCAAATGCTGGTGCTGATGCTATAAAATTTCAGGTTTACACTGCAGACTCTTTAACGCTTCCATTAGATAGTAAGGATTTCGTAATTAATGACAAAAACTCTTTATGGTATGGTCGCCAGCTTTATGATCTATATAAAGAAGCGGCAACTCCTTATCAATGGTTCCCAGAACTTTTTGATTACTCGAAATCACTAGGAATAACTCCATTTGCAAGCCCGTTTGATAATGATGCTGTTCAACTTTTGGAAGAATTAGAATCCCCTGCATATAAAATCGCATCATTTGAAGCCGTTGATACTGAATTGATTGCTGCATGTGTAAAAACGGGCAAGCCGGTTATTATTTCAACGGGTATGTGTAGTGAAGAAGATATTGATTATGTGCTCAATATAGTCAAAGAAAATGGTGGGACAGAAGTAGCAATTTTAAAATGTACTAGTGCATACCCTGCTAAGTTTTCAGAGGCAAACCTCGTAACTATTCCTGAGTGGACTAAAAAATATGGTATTCCTGTTGGCATTTCAGACCATACGCTTGGTACTGTCACATCTGTGGCAGGATGTGCATTAGGTGCTGCTATAGTTGAAAAACACTTTATTGATAAAGCTGAACCAAAAACTGCCGATTCAGAATTTTCTTTATTGCCATCTGATTTAAAAAAGTTGGTAACTGAATGTCATATGGCTGCTGAATCTCGAGGTGTTATACATTATGGGCCAGTTGACAGAGAGATAAACAGTCTACAGTTTAGACGATCTCTGTATGCTACAAAAGATATAAAAGAAAATGATGTTTTTAGTAGGAAAAATATTAGATCAGTCAGGCCTGGCTATGGTTTAGAAGTTAAGTTACTTCCTGAAATTTTAGGAAAAAAGGCTTCTAGGGATATTTCAGTTGGTACAGCTTTAACAAAGGATTTAATTAACAAATTTTAATAAATAGGAAAATTCAAAATGAATAATTTATTGCAATCCGTAGATAATAAATTAGTTCTTGCGCCTTTTTATTCAGAGCATGTTACAGAAGAATATGTCGCCTGGCTTAATAATCCTGAAGTAATGCGGTTTACTGAAGCAAAATGGCAACCTCATACAATTCAAAGTAGCAAAGAATATATTGAAAAAAGTAATACATCATCAACAGCTAGATTATTTAGAATCCTTTATGAAAGTAATCATATAGGAAATATAAGATTGTCATCAATTAATCATTTTCATAGGAAAGCGGATATTGCCATTATTATTGGAGCAACATCAGCTCGAGGACAGGGGTTGGCAACACAGTCAATTAACCTTGTTGCTGAATATGCATTCACTGTACTTAATTTAGAAAAATTAACGGCTGGTATGTATGCAAACAATACCGCCTCTATTAAATCATTTGAACGTTCAGGATTTGTTATAGAGGCTACTTTGAAAAGCCATTATTGTTGCGAAGGAAAACGTGTAGATGGCATATTATTTGGCAAGGTTAGAAACTTATAAATTATAACTATGAATATTTTAGGTATTAGTTTTTTATCAGACGCATCTGCTGCTGTAATCGTTGATGGCAAATTAGTTTCAGCTATTAGTGAAGAGCGCCTTAATCGTAGAAAGCTCTGGTATGGTTTTCCTGAAGAGGCTATAGATCATGCTCTCCATCTAGCTGGGCTCGAACTGTCTGATATTGATTATATATCGACTCACGGGTTAACACCTGAAGAGCCAGATGTAGCTTATTATGAATATAAAAAGAAACTTATTAATGAGTCAAATTTAACTGATAAATTAAAACAAAAAAGAATAGCATTTATAGAACATCGTTTTGAACATGAAACAAGGGTAATAAAACAAAGAACTCCGAATTATCTCGCAACAGTAGAACGGTTAAATAGACCTGTAAAGTTATACACACATCATCATGCTCACGCTGCAAGTGCTTTTTATGGTTCAGGATGGGAACAATGTCTTGCTATAACACTTGATGGTTGGGGGGAAGATGGATCAGGGACAGTTTGGCAATGTAAGAAAACTGAAGCATATGAAGATTCAATGGATTGTTTGTCAATTAATAGCACTTTAGATTCGTTAGGATATTTTTATGGCAGCATAACTAAAACACTCGGTTTTATACCTCACAGACATGAAGGAAAAGTACTGGGTTTAGCTGCATATTGTGAAAATCCAAGATCATATGATGTTATTCGATCTATGGTTGATGTTAATTTAGAAAAGTTAAACTTTATAGGACGAGTTGAAAAGGGGTTATATATTCCTCATTTTGACAATCTTGAGTTACAACCTTTAATAAGAAAATACGGAAGAAACGATATTGCAGCTGCAGTTCAGAAAACTCTTGAAGAAGTTGTTTGCTTGCTAATTAGTAGTTTGAACAAAAGAGCAGAAAAAGTTGTCCTCGCCGGCGGTGTGTTTGCCAATGTAAAATTGAATCAAAAGATATCAGAACTAGATAATGTCGAAGAAGTGTATGTTTTTCCAAATATGGGAGATGGTGGTTTAGCTGTTGGAGCTGCATGGTTAGCGCACCATGAATTGACAGGTGCTTACCCCGACGCTTTAGAAACCATGTACCTTGGTTCAGAAATTGAGGATGACACTATTTTAGATGTGCTTAGTGCAAGTGGTCTAAAGTATAAAAAATATGATGATATTCATAAGAAAATAGCAGAATTACTCGCGGATGGAAATGTTGTTGCCAGGTGTAGTGGTAGGATGGAGTTCGGTCCAAGAGCACTTGGACATAGAAGCATTCTCTATGAAGCTTCTGATCCAGAAGTAAATACCTGGTTAAATGAGAAATTAAACCGTTCTGAGTTTATGCCTTTTGCTCCGGCAACTTTGGAGAAACATGCAGATGATTATTATTTCAACTTAAAAAAAGGTGTTATGCCTGCAAAATATATGGCAATGACATTTAAGTGCAAAGAAAAAATGATTAAAGAAGCTCCGGCTGCTGTGCATGTTGATAAAACTGCAAGACCACAAATTATTAATGATAAAGACCATCCTGATTTTCATGGGATTTTAACGGAATATCATAAAATAACCGGGTTAAGTAATTTAATTAATACTAGTTTTAATATGCACGAAGAACCTATTGTGTGCTCCGCAATGGATGCAATTAGGGCTTTTACAGACGGCAATTTACCTTTTTTAGCATTGGAGGATTACCTTGTTACTAATTCATAAAACCAGGTCTTATTATGGATATTAAATTTGCAAATAAAATAATTGGAGATAGTCATCCCTGTTTCGTTACTTTTGAAATTGGACCAACGCATACAGGTGTTGACTCAGCAATTAGACTTATTGACCATGCAAAAAATGCAGGAGCAGATGCCGTTAAATTTCAAATAATAGATCCTGATAAGCTTGTGGCAGATCGTTCCGTAATGTTCGAATATGATATTCTAGTTGATAAAAGCACTGGTAAATCAGAGACGGTGCAAGAACCTCTATATGATTTGATTAAAAGACGATCTTTAACAGAAGACGAATGGCGGACATTAAAGAAACACGCAGATTCAATTGACATGGCTTTTTTTGCGACTATAGGCTTTCCAGAAGAAATCACGTTTTTGGAAGAGATTGGTTGTGAGTCTATTAAAATAGCTTCATCAGATGTAAATCATCATCCACTAATTAAGCAAGTTGCAAAAACGGGTATGTGTGTGCAGCTTGATACCGGGAATTCTACATTAGGAGAAGTAGAAGCTGCGGTAGATGTAATTAGAAATGAGGGAAACGAAAATATTATAATTCACCATTGTCCATCAGGATATCCAGCCAGGTTAGATGGCATTAACCTTAATATAATAAAAACACTTAAACAGCTTTTTGATTTCCCCATAGCATTTTCTGAT
>BQJP01000050.1 GCA_021604765.1 Thermodesulfobacteriota bacterium | reverse complement strand
AAATCATTCCTCTTTGTGCTATAATGATTTCCACCTATTGATGCCACTGGCAAATATTATACATAACAGGATAATTATTCAAAATATGTATGAAAGAAAATATAAGGAGATATTATGAAAGCTTCAAAATTATTCTTCAGTGTAGTGTCCATAACGATTCTTGTTTGCGGTTTATTATCAACTCAGTCGATTGCGAGGGAAAAAGGGTCATATAATAGTAGTTTGGATAAAAATGGGATAGACGGGAGTGAATTAGCGATGGCCGCACCACCACTTTATGAATTAGAATTAACTTCTTTATCAGGAGAAATATTTATTAACCCCACATACACCGGGAAAATAAATTCTATAAGAACATTGAATCGAAATGAACTTTTAGGTGAAAAAGTTGAAATTGAGACAAGAACTCTGACTGACAATTGGAAGAAATTAATTGTACCCTCTTCTTTATCAGGCGCTTTTGGTTTGGTCATCTCTGGTAAAAATGGGATTATAAAGATCACCTTGCCTCAAGAAGCTTCACCTAGCTTTGGAAGTGGCAACCTTAAATCAATAAGCGATCTTTTCATTGAGTTTGGGTCTTTGCACGCAACTTTTAGTTTTCCTGCTCAGAATATTCTCGAGCCTAGCAAATTCGAAGTTGGAATACTCAACAACAGCGATAACTCATTTATAAATGGCGATATTATTGCTCTCAAAAATAATCAGGCTGCGGTTACTTTTCAGAACTTGCCATCGACGGTCGTTAATAAAGAAGGTTTGATTCGAGTCAGTTTAAGAAAGTCTGATGGAACTTTTATAAACTCTGATATACCAGCGTGGGGATACAACATTATAGTCTCGGAGACAGATACCGGAGTTGCAGCTCCTATTACTGCTGAAATTTTCGGCCTACAAGATAACGAAGAGATCAGGTTTAGCTTTATCTCACTCCGCGGACAGATTATAAATCCTTCTATGAAGACCCTGAGAGTTGGAGAAATCAACAAGGGCGTTGAAGTGTCGACTATAACAACTAAGATAGAAGGCCCTCAACCGATTACAGTTACAGTAAAGAGATTAAGTAACTAGAGGTCTAAAAATCTTGCTAATTTTTACCTGATGTTATAAAATTCTATTATATTAATTTGTATTATAGTCAGATCTTTTCAAAAGAGGTGAGTGAGTTATGTCAGGACATTCTAAATGGGCTAATATAAAACATAAAAAAGCGGCTGTTGACGCAAAGCGCGGAAAAGTTTTTACAAAGCTTATTCGTGAGCTTACCGTTGCTGCTAAGCATGGCGGGGGGGATGTTGAGTCCAACCCGAGACTAAGAACGGCAATAAGCACAGCCAAAAATGCCAATATGCCTAATGATACAATTGATAGGGCTGTTAAACGCGGTACACAGGAAGTAGGCGGGGATGACTTTCACGAGCTTATGTACGAAGGTTATGGTCCTGGTGGTAGTGCAGTGCTTGTTCAAACGCTAACTGATAACAAAAACCGCACTGTAGCCGACGTAAGAAGAATTTTCACTAAACACGGAGGCAATCTAGGAGAAAATGGCTGTGTTGCCTGGATGTTTCATATGAAGGGAAGAATTGGTTTTGAGAAAGACAAAGTTGATGAAGATCAGATCTTTGAGATTGCTCTTGAAGCAGGCGCTGATGATGTAGTTACTGAAGATAATGAACTTGTAGTTGTAACACCCCCTGAAGCTTTTGAAGATGTGAAAGGCGCAATTGAGACAGCTGGTATAAGTTCTGAATCCGCAGTTATTACAATGATCCCTGAAAATAGCATAAAGATCGAGGGCAAGGAAGCGGAGCATATGCTCCGTCTCATGGAAGCCCTAGAAGATAGTGATGATGTACAGAATGTTTATTCAAATTTTGATGTTCCAGACGAACTTATAGAAAGCATGGCATAATATGAGGGTAATTGGCATAGACCCCGGTTCAAGGGTTTGCGGATACGGGGTTCTCGAAGCCCGAGACGGCGAAGTCACTCATTTAACAAGCGGGTGTATTGTCCCCAAATCCACCTTGCCCATTAATCAGAGATTGAAGATCATATATGATGGTCTTTTAAAAGTAATAGACCAGCACTCCCCCGATGTAATGTCTATTGAGGATATGTTTTTTGCGAAAAATGCAAAGAGTGCTTTGAAATTAGGTCAGGCTCGCGGTGTAGCTATTCTCGCGGGTTCAAATTCCGGCATATTAGTTCATGAATATGCTCCCACCAAAGTTAAACTAGCTCTTACCGGAAGGGGACGAGCAAACAAAGAAGAAGTACAGAGCATGCTATCAAGATTACTAGGTGTTCAAGAATGGGAAACACAGGATGCATCAGATGCTGTTGCAATAGCTTTTTGCCATATCAATATTTCACAGATCGAGAAAAAGTTAGGCAAAGAGTTTGTTCAAACCCGCAGAAGAAGGAGGCGATTTACAATAGATGATCTCCCTTCTTAGAGGCAATATTGCTCAAAAATCATTAGGCAAGGTGGTAGTCGATGTAAATGGGGTCGGATACGGCGTTACAGTTCCTTTATCTACTTATTACAGGCTTCCAGAAACTGGAAAAGAAGCAACATTAGAAATTCATACACACATGAAGGATAGCGGCATAGAGCTATTTGGTTTTTTAACTCAAGATGAGAAAGATATCTTTACAATATTGATCGGAGTTTCCGGTGTAGGACCTAAGGTTGCTACAAATATCCTCTCAAATATATCGCCCTCTGAGTTTGCAACTGCGATAACTTCAGGAGACCTTGCTAAAAGAAAAATAGCTGGCATCGGCCCAAAAATGGCATCAAGATTAACAACAGAATTAAAAGATAAAGTTCAAACGTTCCAACCTTCTTCGGAATTGCCAACTAAGTCAGGTATTGTAGGGGATGTGATATCAGCTTTGATGAATCTTGGTTATAAAAGACCGGAGATTGATGAGCGGATATCAGAACTTGAACATATAACTAGTAACGAAGAGAATCTGGAGGTTGCGTTAAGAGAGTCTCTTAAGGTCATGAAGAAGGGATAACTTTTTTCTTGAGATAAATAAATGGAAGAAAGAATAGTTGCCACCACAAACCAAGACGAAGATACACTTTTTGATGTCAACCTTAGACCTGAGCGTTTATCTGAATATCTGGGTCAAACCAAGGTAAAAGAAAAAGTCGGCATATTTATTGAAGCTACAAAGCGTAGAAAAGAAGCGCTTGATCATGTTCTTCTCTACGGTCCTCCAGGGCTCGGGAAAACAACACTTGCACATATTGTTGCAAATGAGCTTGGGGTGAAGATCTATTCAACCTCAGGCCCTGTAATAGAGCGTGTTGGCGATCTGGCTTCTATCCTTACAAACTTAAATGAAAAAGACGTTTTATTTATAGATGAAATTCACCGTTTGAACCGAATAGTAGAAGAGTATCTATACTCAGCTATGGAAGACTACAAAATAGACATTATGATTGGCGAAGGCCCAACGGCAAAATCAATGAAAGTGAGTGTTAATAAATTCACACTAATTGGCGCTACTACAAGAACAGGTCTGTTAACATCGCCACTACGCTCAAGGTTTGGGGTTGATCTAAGGTTGGATTATTACTCCTCAGATGAAATTAATGGAATCTTAAATCGCTCATCTAAAATTTTAGGTGTTGAATTGACCAAAGACGGAGCAAAAGAACTTGCCAGCCGTGCCCGAGGAACTCCCAGGATAGCAAACAGGATATTAAAAAGAGTAAGGGATTACGCTGAAGTTAAAGCAGACGGCGTGATTAATTTAGATGTTGCTGGATCAGCTCTTGAAATGCTTGAGGTTGATTCACTAGGGCTTGACGGTTTGGATCGGGCAATTTTGGAAGCAATAATAAACAAGTTTAATGGAGGCCCCGTTGGTATAGATACACTTTCTTCAGCAGTGAGCGAAGAAAGGGATACTATAGAGGATGTTTATGAGCCGTTTTTAGTTAGACAGGGATTAATTGTAAAAACGCCCAGAGGAAGAGCCGCAACCCCACTTGCCTATGATCACTTAGGCATAGACCTACCTCAAATGCAAAAAGGCCTTTTCAACTCCTAGAGAATATTATTTCTGCAAAGGTATCTCTCTTATAAACTCATCCCAGTGAGAGACCGTAATTGCATCAATTTCTTTTCTTGGAGCTTTATAACCGCCTTCTCCCGGGAAGAGCCTATCATATACTTCGTCTCTTAACTCAAGCCATTTATCCAGAGCAGCGTAGTTTGGGAATACAACTACTGTTTTATAGGTCCAGTGCGGGTCTAGAGTGTGAAGTCTTTGAGAGTAAAGCTTGTACTCACCAACAATAATTCCTCTTTTTTGCATCTCACTCCAAAAAGGGAATAACTTTTCTCTATAAACCTGAACAAATTTCTCAGTATTCTCAGGCTTTACGACATAGAAGCTCTCTTCTATGACATATTTGTATCTTTCCTCTTGAGAATTCGCGGCACTAACACCAACAATTAACACCAATGCAATAAAAGACAGTCTTATAAATTTTTGCACAATACGCCTCCTTCAAATTTAAAAGTTCATAAGATCAAATTGGACACTATTATACATTTTATAGCTCAAATCTAATAGATAGTCGAAATTAAGCCAAATATATTATTGCTTTTGATCTATATGTATGGAAAACTTTACACCAAACCTTAGAAGTAGCTCATATGTATATGGAATCAGATAAATTATTTACTGTTCAAGTCCAAAATCTAACTTATCAGCAGGTTAAAAGAATATGACAAATTGGATATATTTTGTGTTGCAGGCACCAATAGGTTCTGAAGTGGAGCAAATCAATATTTTAGGCCTTGTTACTCAAGCCGGGCCTGTGGTAAAAGCAGTGCTGTTGTTGCTACTATTTATGTCCGTTGTTTCCTGGACAATTATCTTCTCAAAATATTTTGTGTTGAAAAAGGCGACCAAAAGCTCAGAGAAATTCTTAGAGCTATATGGGGCCAGTGGGAATTTTGGGAACCTATATACCTCGACAAAACATATGGGTGGTCCGATTGCAGAAGTCTTTCGGGCTGGATACACCGAAATCCTTAAAATCAGAAAATCCAGATCCGGCACTCCAGCACAGAGCCCTGAGAGCGCAAGCGCACCAGAACTTCTTGATACCGAGCTTGGAGTAGTGGAACTGGTTGAAAGAGCTTTAAAAAGAACTATGTCATCTGAAACATCAAAGCTTGAAAGCTCACTCACTTTTCTCGCAACTACAGGCAGCGCGGCTCCTTTCATAGGCCTATTTGGGACTGTCTGGGGGATTATGACTTCTTTCATAGGTCTTGCGAGTAGTCAGGGAGTGCCTACGCTTCAAGCGGTTGCGCCGGGTATTGCAGAAGCCCTAGTTGCTACGGCAGTTGGCTTGGCTGCGGCTATTCCTGCCGTGATTGGATATAACTATTCTTTGAGCAGGGTAAAGAAGATAGATATAGATATGGAGAATTTTTCTTCAGAATTCTTAAATATTGTGGACCGATACGTAAAGAAGGTGTAAATAAAAAACTATGGGAATGCAGACAGGTAATGGCGGAGGACGCTCAGTTTTATCAGAGATCAATGTTACTCCTTTTGTTGATGTAATGCTTGTTCTCTTGGTGATTTTTATGGTCACCACCCCTATTTTGTACCAGGGGGTAGACGTCAATCTGCCAAAAACAGAGTCCCAGGCCATGCCTTCGTTGGATCGTGAGAAGAAGGTTGTTGTAACACTTAATTCTGACGGAGAAATATTTATAGAAGATGAACAGTTGTCTCTCTCAAAGTTAAGAATTGAGATTAGAGCTCTCATGTCAGAACAAGGTAAGGAAGTGAGAGAAGAAGACGTATTTCTAAGAGCTGATACTAGTGTTCCTTACGGCACCGTGGTTGAGGTAATGTCTGAAATAAGAAATGCAGGAGTAACCAAATTAGGTTTAATTACCGAGCCTATTCCAAAAAGATAAGAGGCATCAGGGGATAATGAAAGAACCAAAAAAAGATTCATCTAATCGCTTAGGGATGTTTTTTTCTATAGCTCTCCATGCTGGCTTAATATTACTAATCCTATACTGGGGATTTAGCGGTTCAACACAGTTCAGCGATAATAATCCAGGTCCTATACAAGTATCAATTTCGGGTTTAGATGGCGGCAGCACAGGTTCAAAGCCGCCTCCGCCGGTCAAAAAGTCAAAACCTAAACCACCTGAGCCAGAGCCTGAGGAAGTAGTTGAAGAGGAGCCGCCTCCAGAGCCAGAACCTGAGCCTGAGAAAAAAGAAGTTGTAAAAGAGGAGCCTAAGAAAGATGTAATTCCATTAGAAGAAAAAAAGGAAGTTGCTAAAAAGCCAGATCCTACAGAAAAACCAAAGCCGAAAGCTACTCCAAAACCAACAGAGAAGCCAAAACCCAAGGCGACTCCGAAACCAACGGAAAAACCCAAGCCTAAAGCAACAGCTAAACCTACAGACAAGCCGAAGCCCAAAGCCACGAAAAAGCCTGAAAAGAGAAAGGATTTAGATAAAGAGAAAGACAGAATTTTAAAAGATATACAGAGACAAAAAGTTCTGGATCAGCTAAAAAAAGACAAGTCTGAGCCTGAAGAGTCTTCTGATGAGTTTGAAGAAGAGATGCCCGAAGTGATGGGTGAAGAGCAGCGACTTGCCATGGCCGATGATATTAAGTCTGGTGGAAAGCCTGCCTCGGGAGGTAGCTCCAGCAGTACTTCAAGCGGCGGCTCGGCAATAAGTCCTCTAATTATCCAAACTTACGGAAATCAGGTGCATAGAAAAATTAGCCGGAACTGGAGAATTCCTCCTGGAGTACCTTTGGATGAGGGCCTTACCACCTCCCTCAGTTTTAAAGTCGACAAAAGTGGTAAAGTTCTTGACGTAAGAGTTACAAAGTCTTCGGGCAATTCTGTTTTCGACAATTATTGTAAACAAGCAATTATCAGATCAGCGCCACTCCCACCGCCTCCAGCTGAGCTTGCTGAAGAGGCTCAGAAAAGTGGAATAGAAATTACATTCAGGCCTGATCTGTAAAATTTAGAGATTTTTTTGGAAAAACAATGAACCTTATACTCATTCGGCACGGAGAGACAGATTGGAACCGAAGCGGCAGGTGTCAGGGTGTAGCTGATATAGTTTTAAATGAAAATGGAAAAAAGCAGGCCAGGGAACTTGCACACTCTCTCAAAGACCACAAGATTACAGCGGTATATTCAAGTCATCTCAAGAGAGCCCATGAAACTGCTAAGCATATAGCGGATCACCATGGATTAACTGTAAGAATTGAGACTGATTTACATGAAATGAATCAAGGGGATTTAGAAGGGTTAAGTTTCCCTGATATAAGAGACAGATATGCAGACGTTTTGAAAAAGTGGCGGGAAAGTCCTGAAACATTGAGGCTTCCTAATGGAGAGTCTCTGGTTGAGGTTCAAAACAGAGCATGGAAAGTGTTTGAAAAAGTCCACAACACCCATCTTGGAGAGACGGTTGTTGCGGTAAGCCACAATCTGACAATTATCACGCTTCTATGCAAAATCACTGGTGTGGGGCTCAAGGGCTTTAGGGATTTTAATGTTCAAGCTACATCAAAAAATGTAATAATTTCTGAAAACGGCGATATTAGGGTTGATGTCATGAATGATGTCTCACATCTATCACCAATGGAATCTGTTCCTGCTTTTGAGTCAAAGAGATAACAATCTGAGAGCTGCAACATAAATAAACCTTTAGAATGAGCTATATGGTTTCTTGTAACATGAAAAATAATGTGGTGTAATTGCATACCAATATGAAAGAAGACATCATCAAAGTAGTCTGTCAATCAGTTGAAAATATTGCGAAGAATAATGACCTTCCGGATTTAACTGTCGATATAGAAGTAGGGATGCCAAAGAGAAAAGAATTTGGTGATTTCTCGGTTAATACCGCAATGCTTATTGCTAACAAAATCGGTAAAAAGCCTCGAGAAGTGGCAGAGCTAATTATCGAAAACCTTCCCCCTGAAAAGGATGAACTTTTTAATAAAATAGAGATAGCGGGACCCGGGTTTATAAATTTTTATGTTAAAGAAGAATCTATTGTTAATAAACTTCTTGAAATAGAGACTGGCGGGAAAAAATTCGGGACTAGTAACATCGGAGAAGGCGAGAAAGTTCTTGTAGAGTTTGTAAGCGCTAATCCTACCGGTTTTCTTCACATGGGACATTCCAGAAATGCCGTAGTTGGTGATACGGTAGCCAGAATTCTAAGTGCTTCAGGTTATGATGTGGTAAAAGAGTTTTATATAAACGACGCTGGGCGGCAGATGAACTTGCTCGGAGAATCTGTCTTTATTAGATATAAAGAACTCTTTGGACACAGTGAAGAATTATCAGAAGATGGATACAAGGGGGGTTACGTTAAAGATATAGCTTCTAAAATAGAGTCTGATAAAGGAGATTCCCTGCTAAAGGATTCTCCAGAGCAAGCGTCCGAGTATTGTAAGGAATTTGCAAAAGGAATATTGCTAGAAGAGATCAAAAACGATTTAGCTGAGGTAAATGTATATTTCGATGAGTGGTACAGCGAAAAAGAGAATATCCATACAGTATTAAAAGGTTCTGAAGATACAAAATTAAATGCAATTAAAGAACTTCTGAATAGCAAAGGAGTACTTGAAGAAAGAGAAGGGGCGCTCTGGTTTAAAGCCACCGAGTTTGGGGATACTCAGGATTGGGTTTTAATAAAGAGCGACGGAAGCCCCACGTATTTTCTTGCCGATATTGCCTATCATTTTGATAAATATGAGCGTGGCTTTGATAGCATTATTAATATCTG
Organism: Thermodesulfobacteriota bacterium; assembly: GCA_021604765.1. Classification (GTDB taxonomy): domain Bacteria; phylum Desulfobacterota_D; class UBA1144; order Nemesobacterales; family UBA2774; genus CR02bin9. Next base: position 7,371 of record BQJP01000050.1, on the reverse strand, counting down.
GGGTGCTGATCATCATGGGCATGTGTCTAGGCTTAAGGCTGCTCTCAAGTCAATTGGATTAGACGAATCACGTTTCAAAGTACTTCTAATTCAGTTCGTAAGGCTTATGAGACAAGGCCAAGAAGTAAAAATGTCAAAGCGGGCTGGTAGTTATGTAACTATGTCGGAGGTAGTGGAAGAGGTGGGGTCTGATGTCATGCGCTTTTTTCTTTTAATGCGGAGCACAGAAAGCCATCTGGACTTTGATCTTGATTTAGCCAAGAAAGAATCAAGTGAAAACCCGGTGTACTACATACAATACGCGTACGCCAGGATAGGCAGTATTTTCAAGAAAGCAAAAGACGAGGGTATATCTCAATCGAGCAATAATTTGGGGCTCTTAAAAGCCACTGAAGAAATTGAGCTTGTTAAAAAGCTCCTACTGTTTCCTGAAGTTGTGGAAGAGAGCGCTAAATCTTTAGCTCCTCACAAAGTTGCTTACTATCTTCAAGATCTAGCAGCTCAGTTCCATATGTATTATAATAAATGCAGAGTGGTAGACGAAAATCAAGATATCAGCAGTGCTAGACTATATTTGATAAGTTGTGTAAAAACAGTGCTCGGCAATGGGCTAAATATGCTCGGAGTTTCAGCTCCGGAGAGGATGTGATAAATGAGTAATAACAACTCTGGTCCAAAGAATAGTAAGATCATCCCACTTTTTATTACTTTCGCAATTCTTTTTGTTGTTGTGTTTGGTCTGGGAGTTATCATTGGGAAGGGCCTTGGCGGTTCAGATACAAATACTGTTGTAACAAGCTATGATGATGAGGCTCCTATTGTGGAGTATGGTGTGCCGGATATGGACACTGAAGAATCAGAAGTTTCTGAATTTGAATCTGATGAAGTTATTTTAGATAAAGATGATGAAACTCTTGTTGAAGAGAAGGATCCTCAGGAAGTCTCTGAAGTTATTGATAATACAGAATCACAAAAAAAAGAGAGCACAGAAGCAGTAACGCCTACAAAAGCCCCTGAGCCAAAAGAAGTAATTGAAGAAAAAGAAACGGCTGAAATTGTTATTGAGAAACCCAAGCCAGTAGAAAAAAAGAGCCCTAAAGATAGCGGCGCAATGCCCAAAATAGATCCTAACGGACGCTATACAGTACAGATAGGTGCATTTCAAAATCAAACAGAGGCAAATAAACTTGTAAGTTCATTAAAATCTAATGGCTATCCTGCATTTATTAAGCAAGTACAGACTCCGGATAAGAAAAACTGGTATAGAGTTAGAGTAGGGACTTTTTCAACCAGGTCTGATGCGGTTAGTTACGGCAATAAATTAAAACAAAGCGAAACTAAAGTTAAGTCAGTATTCATCACGGTAAATAACTAGATTAATGCCGATTGTTTGCCTGGTTAATCTAAAGCGGATATTGTTATTTTCGAAAAACTGCAAATTATTAAGAAAATCAAGTGAGCTTAAATAATGACCCAACCTGAAGAAATAACACAAAGATCTAAAAACAACGAGGGACCACAATCATCTAAACTTTTAGGCAGCGGAATTAAGACCTGGTGGCTTCTCTTGATGTTGCCGATAGAAGAGTATCTGCTCAAAATCAAAATTCATCCTAATATTTTGACAATATCCACCTTAGTAGTTGGCGTGATAACCGGTTTGGCTTATCATTACGGGTTAATTTTTATTGGCGGCATTTTAGTACTTGGGGGCTCGACTTTTGATATATTTGACGGCAGGGTTGCAAGAGCTCAAGGTATCAATAGTGAAAGCGGAGCCTTTTTTGATTCGAGCTTAGATAGGATATCAGAGGCTTTCATCTATGTCGGTTTACTTAGTTTGTTTCAGGGAACAATCTTTGCATACATAGTCTTTTTCATACTGGTTTCTACAACTATGGTTAGCTATACCCGAGCGCGGGCAGAAGGATTGGGTGTAAAGTGTGAAGTAGGAATCATGCAGAGAACAGAAAGGGTTGTTTACCTCGGTGTTCTTTCTGTGTTTAACTTTTTTGGCAACCTGATTGCAAATGCTTTTGGTTATGGATCTGACGACTATCTACTTAAACTTTCTTTAATATTGATATTGGCTTTTTCTTCATATACGGCACTTCAGAGAATGGTTCATGTCATGGGTACTTTGAAGAAAAGAGAAAGTGAAAATGCTCCAGACTTAGAATCTGAGACAGAACCTGAAATAGCTGAATCTTAACAATTAGAAATAACTGATCCACATATTTGCTAGTTTCCAAATTCTTAGGTATAAATTCTTTGCCTAAGTAGTTACAAACCTACTCTTTAGGCTAGATATGGTTTTTATCTAAGCTTTTTCTGTACTTGTTTTTTCTCGATCAAAAGAGGCGCTACATCTTTATATACGGATTTTATAAAACCTTATTAATGAGAAGGGATTTGATAGCTTGAGCGGAATTTATAGATTAAATTTGTATAGTTAGACTAATAAATATGCCAAAACGCACTGATATAGAGACAATTTTATTACTGGGTTCAGGTCCAATTGTAATTGGGCAAGCTTGCGAATTTGATTATTCAGGTACCCAGGCCTGTAAAGCTCTTAAAGAAGAGGGGTACAGGATAATTCTTGTAAATAGCAATCCTGCTACAATTATGACAGACCCCACTTTTGCTGATCGTACTTATATAGAACCTCTTCATCCGGATATTGTTGAAAAAATCATCGAAAAAGAACGCCCTCAGGCGCTCTTGCCTACTTTGGGCGGTCAGACTGCTCTTAACCTTGCAGTGGACCTTGCAGAATCCGGAGTGTTGGAAAAATACAATGTCGAGCTAATTGGCGCAAAACTAACAGCAATACAAAAAGCTGAAAACCGCCATTTGTTTAAGCAGGCAATGATTGATATTGGGCTTGAAGTACCTAGAAGCGGAATAGCTCACAATATGGAAGAAGCCTGGCAAGTGGCAGAAGATATAGGCTTTCCTATTATTATAAGGCCCTCTTTTACATTGGGCGGAGCAGGCGGCAGTGTTGCGTATAACAAAGAAGAATACGAAGAATTTGCTAAATCAGGCTTAGATTTAAGCCCGACCTCAGAAATACTTGTTGAACAGTCAGTACTGGGGTGGAAAGAATATGAACTTGAAGTGATGCGGGACACCGCAGACAACGTAGTAATCATATGTTCAATTGAGAATCTTGATCCTATGGGAGTCCATACCGGAGATTCTATAACGGTAGCGCCTGCTCAAACTCTAACAGATAAGGAGTATCAGAGGATGCGTGATGCATCCCTAGATATAATAAGAGAAATTGGGGTTGAAACTGGAGGATCAAATGTACAGTTTGGAGTAAACCCAGAAGATGGAACACTGGTAGTAATTGAAATGAATCCCAGGGTTTCAAGGAGTTCAGCGCTAGCCTCTAAAGCCACTGGGTTTCCAATTGCTAAAATTGCAGCCAAGCTTGCTGTTGGTTACACACTTGATGAATTGTCAAACGATATAACCAAATACACTCCCGCTTCATTTGAACCTACAATTGATTATGTGGTTACGAAGATTCCAAGATTTACATTTGAAAAATTCCCTCAAACTGAGCCTACACTTACAACCCAGATGAAATCAGTAGGGGAAGTGATGGCAATTGGCAGAACCTTTAAAGAGTCATTTCAAAAAGCACTGCGTTCTCTTGAGGTTGATTCCTGGGGATTAGAGACGGCCTCAGGTGACATAGAATTAATAAAGCACAAACTAAGAACTCCCAACCCTGAAAGGTTATGGTATCTCGCTGATGCCTTTAGAGCTGGGATGGGCATAGAAGAAATATTTAATCTTACATATATCGACAGGTGGTTTTTACATAACTTCAAACAGATTCTGGATCTTGAAAATAAACTTAGAGAAACAAACGGTCAAACCGGGCTAGATTTAATAAAACGCGCTAAGGAATATGGTTTCTCTGATATTAGGATAGGTGAATTAGTAGGAAAAGCAGAAGATGACATAAGAGCATTTAGGATAAAGAACAATCTAAAGTCAGTCTACAAAATGGTTGATACCTGTGCAGCTGAATTTGAAGCATATACTCCCTATCTATACTCAAGCTATGACTCAGAAGACGAAGCCCCACCCACCGATAAGAAGAAAGTTATAATACTTGGCGGGGGCCCAAACAGAATCGGTCAGGGGATTGAGTTTGATTACTGCTGCGTTCATGCTTCATACTCTTTAAATGAAGAAGGATTTGAATCTATCATGGTCAACTGTAATCCTGAAACTGTGAGCACCGATTACGACACATCAGATAGATTATATTTCGAACCGTTAACACTTGAAGATACCTTATCAATAATCGACCGGGAAAAGCCCTGGGGGGTCATTGTTCATTTAGGCGGTCAAACCCCGCTTAAACTTGCCATACCTCTTGAAGAGAGGGGTGTGAAAGTAATCGGAACTTCTCCCGATAGCATAGACCTTGCTGAAGACAGAGAAAGATTTAGAGAACTTGTCCAGAAGCTTGGCTTAAAGCAACCAGAAAGCGGCATTGCCAGAAGTCAGGACGAAGCTCTGCAAATAGCTCAAGATATAGGTTATCCAATAGTGGTAAGGCCTTCTTATGTTCTTGGCGGTAGAGCCATGGAGATTGTTTACAAAGAGGAATCACTTAAAAGGTATATTACCGAGGCAGTAAGAGTATCTCCTAATCACCCCATATTAATAGATAAATTTCTTAAAGATGCCAAGGAAGTCGACGTCGATGCAATATCAGACGGTAAAATTGTAGTTGTAGGTGGAGTTCTGGAGCATATTGAGGAAGCTGGTGTGCATTCAGGTGATAGCGCAATGGTGCTGCCCCCATATTCAATAGAGAGTTTGATAATTGAAGAGATTAAACGCCAGACCAAAGAGCTCTCATTAGCTCTAAATGTCAAAGGATTAGTCAATATTCAATTCGCAGTTAAAGATTGGGAAGTTTATATAATTGAGGTAAACCCAAGAGCTAGCCGTACGATCCCATTTGTGAGCAAGGCCATAGGAGTTCCGCTTGCTAAATTGGGCACTAAAGTGATGATAGGAAAAACCTTAGAGGAACTTGAGTTCACTGAAGAAATCGTTCCAAAGCATGTATGTGTGAAGGAATCAGTTTTTCCGTTCGTGAAATTCCAGGGTGTTGATACCATCCTCGGCCCAGAAATGAAATCTACCGGCGAAGTAATGGGAATCGATACTGAGATTAGAAGAGCCTTTGCTAAATCTCAGATTGCTGCAGGCAATGACCTGCCGCTATCGGGAACTGCATTTATTAGTGTAAAGGATGATGATAAACCGCAAGCTTATTTGATAGCTAAGAAACTTTCAGAACTTGGGTTTCAAATAATGGCAACAAGCGGGACAGCGGCATATTTTGAAAGTTCGGGACTTAACTGTATATTTGTCAAAAAAGTAAGTGAAGGGCGTCCTCACATTGTGGATCATATTAAGAACGGGGAAGTCCACTTGTTAATAAATACTACATTTGGGGAAAATGAAGTGGCGCAGTCTTACTCTATCAGAAGAGCATCTATTATTCATAGAGTGCCTTACTTTACTACTATAGCCGCATCAAGAGCAGCTGTGGGCGGTATTGAAGTTATTATAAATGAAGGGCTCGACGTAAAAGCTATTCAGGACTACTATTGATGTTGTATAATTATATTTCTGTTTATGGGCTGTAATTGTTTTATTAACGAAGTTATTGGAGGTATGCATCGTGTCAGTTGAGAGAGTCCCTATGACACCTAATGGACATAAGAAGCTGCAGGAAGAGCTGCATCGTTTAAAAACTATTGAAAGACCTGATGTAATAAAAGCAATAGAATACGCCAGATCACTGGGCGATCTTTCAGAGAATGCCGAATACGAAACTGCGAAGCAGAGGCAGTCTTTTGTAGAAGGCAGAATCCAGGAATTGGATAGTAAACTTAGTAGGGCAGAAGTAATTGATCCGGCGACTTTAAAGAATAAAGACAGGGTAACATTCGGGCTTCATGTTAAGCTTGAAGATTTAGACACTGGTGATACCGTAACCTATCAGCTGGTAGGTCCGGACGAATCAGAACCTGAGAATGGGATGATCTCAATTACCTCTCCAATAGGCCGTGCACTTATTGGCAAGCAAGTTGATGATGATGTCGTAGTGCAGGCTCCGGGCGGGGTTAGGGAATTTGTTGTTTTAGATATATTGTAAGGTAAAAAAGACAATAGCTTTGTGAAGTGTTATAAGTATGATATTTTATAGTTCTTGTTACTACGGAGGCTCAAAATAAATGAAAAAGAGTTCAATAGTATTTGCACTTGTTCCACTTGTTTTCATGGCTTTAGTTTTTTCGGGATGTGGGGAAATCAAGACTACGTCTTATTTCACACCTACAAAGACTAAACTAAAAGATTATCAAGCTGTTCAGTTTGAAAACTTTGAAACTGAAATCGAAGATTTCCCAAAAGAAGCCCTAGCAAAGATTCCAGCCGAGTCTGCCGCTTTACTCGATACCAAGGACAAATTTAAAGAAGTCAGCAACTCTGAAATAACCAATATCCCAGCTTCTGAAACGGTGATTATCTTGGGTGAAGTTGCTGAATTCAGACCTAGTTCCGATGTAAGTTTCGAAGGTGGTGGAATTAAGTTTGGTGAAGTTTCAATCACAATAAAATTGGCTCTACTAGATAAAGCAACGGGCAATGAGATTGCCACTGGTGAAATCAATGGGTTTAGCTCTTTAGGCTTTATGGCAAAAGACATATATGAAAGTATGGCTAAAGAGATTGTGACATACATTTTAGAGATTTATTAACATAGAAGTTAGACTATTATATCGAGCACTTAATATTCAGGAGGGATTGATGAAAAGATTAACACTAGGATTACTGATAATATCAACGATATTTGCAGCAGCACTAATTCAAGGCAATGTAGCTATGGCACAAGGCTCGGCTGCTGAAGATTATAAGAAGGGCAGAGAAGCTTTCCTTCGTTTCACCCCAGATGGTTTTAAGAATGCAATTGCCTATTATAACAAAGCTATTCAGGCCGATCCTAACTATGCCCCTGCTTACGCTGGTCTTGGAGAACTCTACTCCTTTCAGGGCTTTTACAGGTATGAAGTTAAAGAAGACTATGAGAAATACTTTATAGATTCTTATAAGAATATGAATAAGGCTTTGAAAATTAATCCGAATTTAGAGTCTGTTCAGTTAGCTCTGGCATATACGTATCTTCATCTTAGTGATGAAAAATCGGCAAGTAATACCGCACAGGGCATTTTGTCTAAGAATCCTAACAATGCGGAAGCCCTTTACATTTTATGGGCATCTAAAGGGCAGAACCCATCCAATCCGCAAATTAGGAAAGCTTTA
>BQJP01000049.1 GCA_021604765.1 Thermodesulfobacteriota bacterium | reverse complement strand
GTCAAAGAACTTGAAAATAAAATTGATCGTTATGTTCAATTCTATAATGATTGCTTAGTCAAACCACTCAAATGGAAATTTAAAGGTTTTGTAAAAGCTAGAAAATTATATTGTCTAAAACTTCGTGCCTAAGGCACTAGGCGCATTGGGCGTTAAGAAAAAAGCTGCAACTAAAATGGTCAAGAAGGAATAGTGCAGTAATCTACCTTTTGGCATCCGTTGCTACGAGCCCAGAGGGATTTGCATTACCAACCAGTGCATAAAACCAGGCAATCAAAGATAAATGTCTTCAATGGATTGAAAGGGCCCTCAAAATAATACAACTTTTTTTCTCACCTTATCGCCTTACTATCAATAAATTAAAGCGCTGGAACTTCTTGCAACTAGCTGCTGTTGTAAAAAATACCTGCAAAGGTTTGCATAATTGAAAGGGGAAGGCTTATATTTGCATCGCTTTAATAAAAAAGGGGTTATCGAAAGCGAACAACTCCGAAAATTGCAGATGTAGCTCAGCTGGTAGAGCACGACCTTGCCAAGGTCGGGGTCGCGAGTTCGAATCTCGTCATCTGCTCCAGGAAAGCCTTCGAATTGTCGGAGGCTTTTTTTTTGAAATGTCCCTTCTTATTCGGGGCATTTTTGTAGATTTGTCAAGTATTTTAAGCCCGGGTGGTGGAATTGGTAGACACGCAGGACTTAAATAGAACGTTCTTTGAAAGTTAATTTGTTTAATGATGTCAAAGAAGTGGTTAATCAAGAATAGAATTGATGATGATACTTTTAAAAAAGTATGCAATAAATCAGATTCTATGGCTGAAGCTGCTTCTAAACTTGGGTTGCATTTTAATTCCTTTAAAAAGCGGGCATTGGAACTGGATTGTTATCAACCCAATCAAGCCGGTATAGGAATTAGAAAATCTGCTCCCAAAGTTCCCCTTGAAGATATTGTTCACAAAAACCTTCATCCTCATTATCAAACCTTTAAACTAAAAAAAAGGCTCATAGATGAGGGATACAAGAAGAATGAATGTGAAAAATGTGGCATATCATCGTGGAATGGTAAGGAGATAAATTGTGAGTTGCATCATATCAATGGTAAAAGGTCAGATCATTCTTTTGATAATTTGAAGATGCTTTGTCCAAATTGCCATAGTCAAACGATTAACTATAGAGCAAAGAACAAGAGAATTTGAGTGCCCCAGGGGAAACTCTGGGAGTAGAACCGCTCAAAGTCGGGGAAACCTTATCCTAATGAGGATTGGCAATCCCGAGCCAAGCTCCGATCCAAGATCGGAGAAGGTGTAGAGACTAGACGGGTGGCACCTAAGCCGAAACTTCGGTATGGTGAAGGTATAGTCCAGACCACAAAATTTGATTTTCAAGTCAAGTGCAGTGAAAACTGTAGCTGGTACGAAAATCCTGTGGCCATTACGGCCGTGCGGGTTCGATTCCCGCTCCGGGTACTAACGGGAATTTTGGTGTTTTCACTGGGGTTCCCGTTTTTTGTTTGTCCAACTGCCCATTGTCTCGTTTTATGCAATGTTTCGCTCGTGAGCGTCTCTGACGCGAAACGATGTGTTTTCAAGTCTCCGACTTGTGCAGTAAGGGATTATAAGTTAAATTATGCTACACCTAACAACAGTCTATCCCGCAACATTTTCCCTTTTAAAAAAAATCATAGCCATACCTGAGTTAAATGATTTTAGCTTGGTGGGTCCTATTTCAAGCGGCAATTTCCCATTGCCTCTTGGGTTATTTGTTTAAAGAAATCCAGGAGCCAGTAGGAAACTGGCACCTGAAAAGTGCTTACTTGATACTGCGGATTTTCTAAGGTTGTCGACAGAAGGGTTTTAACTTGGCTTCCCTGCTCTACTAACTTCTTTGGTGCCGAGCTATTTCCATTGGCTTCGGGAATCTTCAATATTCACCAATCTTTTTCTTAGACAGGATTTACAGGATTAACAGGATTTGGATTGAAAATTTGATTTTCAATCAGTGGGTCATTTAATAAAAGCTATTAGTTGAAGGGAATGATCACGGCCAGTCCGGTGGTGTACGCTTTCAGGGAAAAATAGGGATGGTTTGGATTTTTGGCAGGTTTGTTCCGGTGGCTCAAGACCGTGCTTAAAAAATTACCGGATTGGCCCATCAATCAAATCGAGGAATTGTTGCCCGGAAAGTTGGCTCAGGAGACCGACACGTAGTTGCTCGGACGCTTACGCTCGGACGCTTACGTTGGAGCGGGAGATTAAGCGGATTGATCCGGATGCTGCGGAGATGTTAGGGATTGGGGAGTGAACGCCTGTAGCAACGCAGGCCACCATTGGCGAGACTCAACTGTAAGGTACAAACTTTCATAAACTCAATCGAAGCGCAAAGAATCAGTTGGTGGCTTGTCGTTTGCTACAATGTTCTTCGAATTTTTTAAACCTCAATTGATGCTAGTTTCATGATTTTACTTGTTTGAGTTCCATCGATAATACACCCCCAAGTAGGAATGCCTTGTAACCTCCTTTCTCTACATTTCCCAATAAAATCTTTAATAACATTTTCTGAGATGTTTCCCACAAACTGTAGAACAAACAATTCAGCAGGACTTTGGAAGAGTCTTATGAATTGATCACCATTTTTACCCAAATCACGTATTTGCATTTGTTTTTTCCTTAGTCCGTTACCCTTTAATAAAAAAGCTACACTCAATTTATTTTGAATTCCATCAATGGCTACATAATTCGAGTATAGATCATTTTCTTCACCGCCCCAATCCTCTTTGTGAAATGGGCTTTTTAGAATTCTCTCTATCGCTAATTGAACATCATCTTCGCTTACATCTAAATAACCATTATAGGCGACGTAATCATTATTTGATTCAAACAAATGGTCATGTTCGGTCACCTCGAATCCTCGTATAGAATGCAAATTTATAATTGGATTATCCATTAAACCAGAAGAAATAAACAGATGAAATTTCTGAATTGCAAAGTACTTTACTAAGTTTGAATACCCATTCTCTTTATATGCTTTATTGATTTCTCCTTCTGAAATTAACGAATTTACGAGTTTAGCACTCTCCGTACTCATTCTAATTCCCTTTAGATACGACTTGACTCGATCATTTACTTGATTGGACCGTAAATAGTCTTCAATTGCATCAACATCATATCTAGAAATTTCAACTGACGAGACTAGAAACTGTCTTCTTCTATAGACGCACATAATTTGATATAGTACCTTCCTTGTATCGAACTCTATATCATCCAATTTGTCTTTCCTGTCCAACACTTCCTTCCTAACACTTGAGGAAAACAGATAATTTAATCTGTTAAAAACTTGATCAACCGGTCGGTTCCCATATACCTTTTGAAATATTTTCTTGTCAGCTTCTGATAGTGGAATCTCATTTTTAAATTTCTCAAATAAATCTTGAATATCAGGGTTAGCACGAAATCGAATCTCTATTATGAGATTTGTAAACTCATATTCAAATCTGTCGTTCTTCTTATCCCGTAAATAAAAGTAAATATCATCTACCGCGTAGGGATAGTAAGAATACAGGGCATCTTTCTGCATACTACTTAAATCGTTTCTTGATTTTAAATGCTCGCTAGCCTCCATTAATTCACCTACAATCCAACCATATTCCTCCTTGATCTTAAATAGTTTCATTAACTCTTCAAAGGTATATTCGAATAAATTTTCATCTCGTAGTCTCATACATATTAACCTTTATTTTTACAATGAATCAATAGCTTTTATTTTTGTTTCGCAGAACATCTTACTATCTGCTAAAAGTAGCGCATACAATATCCCTAAAAGTAGCAAAGAAATTCAAAATGGCGGTGTGGGGTGGTTATTTTGTTTTATTAGAAAAGTCGAAAATGTGGGTGGGAGGTTTTGACAAGATGGTTGCGGGGTGGATCGGGAATTGGCTCGGCTGGCTTTTTCTTTTTTCAAGGTAATGGTATAAGCCCTGCAAACTGCCCAAGAACTGTAACCCAACTAGAAATAGATGATATCCCGCCTGTGATGTCAATTAGAGATTTAATTGCAAATTTTGGTTTTTTATTCCCTTTAAGACTTTCTTGTATTTCGTTCAAACATTCCATTATTTCATTTGCAGTCACTTCTTTGATTGATTCGTCAGTTGAAATTGTTTCTCTAATCTTTTCAACTGCTTGATTTGCTTCGTTGTAATTTTGATTAATTGAAACGTTTGTTGATTGGTTGACAATATTTGAATTTGGGCTATTCACCACTGAAATACTGTAATTGTTTGTTATGATTGAATGTCCTGAATAGGAATATGAGTTTTCTTCGCAATATTCAATTCCATAGCTCGTAAGTTCCGCTGAGGAATCATTTTTTTGGGATATTGTTTTTATGTATCCATCATTTTTCAATCTATGGGCAAGTTTGTTTAGTTCCAAATTGGAATCGAGTGGGATATTTAGTGTTTGACAAATCCACTTGATAGAATAATACTTTCCATCATTTTTATATTTATACAATTCTCTTAAAATCAAGTCAAGTTTTTCGGATTGCTTCATAAAGGTGTTATTTTTTATTTCGTTTGAAGTGTATGTATTGTCAGGAATAAATTCTTCATCTGCTTCTTCTGGTTCATCTTCTATATATCGCAAATAGTTTAGTCCCGCGTTTGTTATCAGAAGCATTCCAAGTCCTAATGATGATTGAACATAGCCATCGTCAACTAACTCAATCATAATTCTCTCTGTGTCTTGCTCAGTTAATCCAATAGATTTTCCAAATTCTCTTGGATTTAAGTTTACTGACAATGGACTTGAAGGAGAATATTCGTATGCTGCTTCATATGCTTTTCTTAGGAAGTTATTCTTTTGTCGAAGTTGTTGATTTAAATTCACTTATTCGTTTTTTTTGCTTGCCGTTAAAATCATACCATCCCTAAAAATAGCAAAGAAATTCAAAATAGCGCTGTAGGGTGGTTATTTTGTTTTATTCGTGGGTGGGTGGTATTGACCAGGTGTGGGTGTGGAGGAGGGTATTGTGGAGGTTTGGTAGGTGGTGCAATAAGGAAAAAATACAAAGTCATCCAATAGTTTGTTTCAATTGATTCCATACTTAGAATTTATTTTAAATACTTTCCTCTGTTGCCCTAAAAATACCAAAAAAAGTGAAAAAGGTGGTGTGCAACGGGTGTATTGTTTTTGCGTGGCCAGGTGAGGGGGTAGGTCAGAAGCGGCCGAACTGCTGCTCCAGCTCCTGGAGTGGCGTGGTGGAGGGCTGGAGTGGGAGATTTTGTATTAATTTCCTTTTGACAATAAACCTGATAAACAACGGGTTATTGCTTTCCTAATATCATCTGCTTCAGTTTCTCCTTGTCCTTCTGCCGTACAAGAACAGATAAGTGCATGTGATTTTGCCGAAACAAGCTGTATCGTCACTTCAATTGTATATCCTAATCCTCTATTTCTTCTACCACTTTCTCCATAGTTTACTATTATGGTCTCGTCAGCTAATTCAGGTTTTAATTCAGGTAATCTTATATATCCTTCTTTTGATAATATTCCTGTAATAACATCACTTGGATTAACACTTTTACTCGAAGAATAATATTGTCCTCCATAAGTAGCTCCTGAACCTGAAGTCAAACTGTTTGTAGAAGAAATAAATATGTATTTATAATTTTCAACTGTGCCATTTTTAATTATTACCGGTGGTTTAAGGGGAGCACAACTGCTTAAACCAAAACTTGAAATTAAAATTGCCAGAAATTTAATTGTTTTCATCTGCCTCTAATTCTACTTTAATGTTTTATTCGGTAATTTACACTTGCCACTAATTCCGTATAACCGGCTAATAAGGTATATCCTCCCTTAAAAATACCAAAGAAAATGAAAAAGGCGGTATGCGACGGGTATTTTGTTTTGGGGTGGCCTGGTGTGGGGAAAAGTTGAGAGTGGCCAAAAAACTACTCCACCTCATGTAGCAGCGTATTAAAGAACTAGAACGAGAAATCAAGCACATCGATCCGGATGCTGCAGAGATGTTGGGGATTGGGGAGTTAGGAAAGGGATCGTTATCCGAATTATTGACTGTTTAGACTTTTGTAAATACACTTGTTGATAATTAGTAATAAATTTGGGCCATAATTAAAAAAAAATATGGCTGATCAACTCAGATTTTTAACTGCCGAAGAGGAATTAGAGGTCAAAGAAGAAAAAATAGTTTATCATGAGATTGGGCATTTCGTGATCAGCTTCCTCGTACGGAAGTTGAGACTACATGAAAAACATTCTTTAGCAGTAGATTATAAAAACATTTTCTCTCTACCAACTTATATAATAATTAATGCAGGAATTAATATCACTGGGAAAGGAGCGGTTGGATTTAATAGTTATCCACCCCCAAACCCAACTGAATTTTATTCAAAATATTTAGAATTTGCATTCTGTGGAGCCTTGATTGCGTTAGCAGGACATGTATTCGATTTCAAGTTTACACAAAAAGAGTTTGATCCTTCATTTTTCGTTTTTGGAAAGGATTGGGGAGAAGAAAATGATAAAAAACAATTTGATGAATTTGCAAAATTTTTTATACCCCAAAAATACAGAAGGAAGACCCAAGAGTATATTTCTAAATACGATGAATTAGTTAGTAAAATAAAAAGCCTAATTCTAGAAATTACAAATTTTTCTTCAGCAAAAAAAATGGTTCATCTTATAGCTACTACACTAATAAATAAAGTTCCTGATGAAAATGGAGAAAAGCGGTTAAAAGGTGAAGAATTAAATCAGATATTTGAAATCATGAATGCTGAATTGAAGAACATTCCTATGGCCCAACTTATAGAAAACTGTATGCTTGAAATTGATTCCGAAGAGTGAAATATAGGTAAGCGTCCGAGCACCTACGTGTCGATCTCCAGGACCCACTTTCCGGGCAACAATTCCTGGATTTGATTGATGGGCCAATCCGGTAATTTTTCAAGCACAGCCTTGAGCCAGAGATAGGGATTAATATCCTGCTTTTTGCAACTGGAGAAGAAGGAATACTCGCCATCCCACATCTCGCTCGTGAGCGTCTCTGACGCGAAACGATGTGTTTTCAAGTCTCTGACTTGTGAAGTAAGGGATCATAAGTTAAATATGCTACACCTTACAACAGTCTATCCCTCAACATTTTCCCTTTTAAAAAAAAATCATGGCCATACCTGAGTTAAATGATTTTAGCTTGGCAGGGGGGACGGTATTGGCCCTGCAAATTGGACATCTACTAACGTGAATTTTGGAGGAGACTTCTCGATTCTTGTTTTTTTGTTTTTAGCTTTAAAAGGCTGATTTTTTGAGTGACACCCTTTACAATATTTCAAAAGCTTACCCAAAGCTAAACATACGCTGGCTATTATCTGGTGAGGGCGAAATGTGGATGGATACTGACCAGGTGCAGAAAAAAACCAAGACCAAGGATGAATTGATTATGGAGCTCCAGCAGCTGCGGATTAAGGAGTTGGAGCGGGAGATTAAGCGGATTGATCCGGATGCTGCGGAGATGTTGGGGATAGACCTAGGAGAGAAGTAAGAAGTAGGTAATGTTTGAAGTGATGAAAAAAATATCCATAGAATTCCACTATTCATCATTTTCTTCATCCTTTCCATGAGAGGGTAGATTTGAATAATACTCTTTCAAAGTATTTAAAAACTTAGTATTTTTATATTTTCCAATTCCTGTGTTGAAGTCGCCATCTCTGTTTGCACCCCCCTTTTTGACAATTGTTTCGACCAAACTATAATTTTGAGCTTCACTAACAAAGTTTGGATCATTTAATACTTGCTCTAAAATACTGTGGTGGTTCTTTTCTGCAATTACTAAAAAAGACCTTATCAAAGAATACTTAAATGTGGCTCCAGGAGTATCGAGTTTCTCTGGAAAATTTTTAAAAACATTAAACAAGCTACGGTAACTTCCGAGTGAAATGTTTTGGGCTAAATACTCTATCCAAAGAGGAGCAAAGGCCGTGTAGAAAACTAGTTGACCTGTGTATTTTTCAGCAAAGAAATCCTCAGCAAATTTTTGCAGTTTAAGCACATATCCACTTGAAAGAATTGTTCTAAAAAAAAGGTCAACTCCTTTATTTACATTAATGTTATAGTGACTAAAATTATTGGGAGGTAGCCCGCCACTAAAAGCCTCAAGGACAACTTCAACTTGTTCCTTAGTAAATCCATCAACTTTAAACCTCTCAAGAATAGGTAGCCCAACTTTTTGAAATCTACCTGAACCCACAATTGATTGGAAGGCAATTCTAATATTACTAATTTGAGTTTCACGATATTTCTTTTCAACTACGCTATTGATAGATCCTTCCAAATCATCAAGAATTCGTTTCACTTTTAATTCTAACCTGTTAATTTCTTCCTTCTGCTCCCTCATTGGGCCAAAAGTCTGGTAGCCCACTATACCAAGGAAAATTGTCAAAGTTACTCCTAAAACAGTCCAGAACAATACGATTAAGTCGTTACTCTGGTCAAGTTGTCTGTTTTGAAGATCGATCATTTGTTCAGCCCTTTGAAGTGTCAATTCCAAACTAAAGTTTTTTCTCTCAGTTTCAAGTTGTTTGGCTTTAAGAGCATTAATTACTGTATTTGTAGAATCTTGAGAAAAGCAGGTTAGAAGAAAAAATATAGGTATGAGTGAAAAGAAGATTCTTTTAATCATAAATACTTTCTTTTTGATGAATGGTTTAGTACTTGCTTTTTTCCTATTCTTCTTTCTGGGAACTTTTTCATAACAATTATAACCTTGTATGCTCAATCGTATATTCAATCACGGAATTCTTTTAAGACTAAATATCTCATTTTGGCAGAATTATTCCTGTTGTATTTCATAATTCAGTTCTATGTTTTCAAAAAAATATCTCAAATCTGTATCATTTTCACAAGAATCTATTGAGCTATAATTATTTAGACAAGCTAGTGTTTTTTTAATTTGTCCATCTACATCCATAAGTTCTGAATTAGCAATGAATCGCCTCCATCTACTAACTTTTTTGGTTTGTGTATCCATATTTACATTAATTCTTGGATTCACAGTAACTTCTTTTGAGTTATTTTTCAACTTAAGCAAATATGTAATAATCTTTTGTTGTGTTGGCCCTTCTTTGAATATTGAGTTTCCAGAAGAAGATTGAGTTGGCAGATGATCAATTTTAATTCTGATATCCTTTACCTCTGCAATTACTCCATTTGAATATTTAACTTTCATTTTTTTGAATATTTATCGTTTGTTGAATAACCCCAATATTAGTATAATGTACTCCTATACGATAAGTTTAATAATTAGTTTCATTATTATGGTTTCACCCAATCTTCTTGCATTTTCTTTAAGCAAAGATATTCTTTTTACTATCATAATATCATACCTTTGAGTCAAAGCGTTTTAAATAAATCTCACCATAGCAGAATTTTCATCATTAAAACTAAATATTATGAAAAAGCTATTTATGGCTCTCCTCGTTATAGGACTCTCCTTAGGATGTGGGAAAGATGACCCCTGCGAAAACATTACTTGTGTAAACGGCTTTTGCGCCAATGGTGACTGTAACTGCGATGAAGGCTGGACTGGCTCTGACTGTAGTGTCAAGAAAACCCCAGATTACATGCTCATTAAGAAAGTTGTGGTTACAAAATTTCCGGCCACGGAAGACAATGGTGGTGGTCCTGCTTGGGGCACTCGCCCTATGTGACGATTTTTTACACGATACATCCGTCTTGTGATTTAATGAAAAATTGCATTTTGCTAAATTTTACATCACAAGATTAGGGAATGAGCCTTGTTTATTGAAGGTTTGTATGGAAGTGGGTACGTATGGGGGGGCTTTGGGGCTTATTAATTAGAGAGCATAGAAATCAAACTTAATCAACAAAATCTCCTTAGATATCTAACTTTCTGGTTATTCAATAGAAAATAAAACCAAAAAAGTTGCAATTAGTTTTCAGCTAACTCACCATCAGATTTTATCTCCCATATCTTCCAGAATTTTTTCTATTTGATTCAAATATTTTTCTTTATTACTACTTGCATTTTTTGCTGCCATTTTATTCTTTAAATTCAAATATTTTTCTTTTTCTGAATATGCATTAACCAAAGAATTTAGAGCCGACAATTGAGTAGTAAGCTTCAAACTTTTAGCTTGATTTCCTAAGGCGATTTCAGATTTTTCTTGGGCCTCTGCTGTTCTACTTAATTCCTTCCTAGTTTCAAGTAATTCAAGTCTTTGCAGTTTTAATTCTTTCCTTTGCAAAAAAATCGTATAAATAATTCCTGCAAGCGCCAATCCAGAGAAAAGGGAATTTATTGCACCAAAAGAATCTCCAAATGTGCCTCTATCGGACCAACTAACGATAAAACATGTTAAAAGAACATAGGAGGTAAACCACAATATAATTATTGTTATGATAAGCCACAATAATGGCTTTATAGTCTCTTCATCTTCCTCTAAAGATGCATTTCTTTCTTTTCTCATAAAAAACCATTTAGAAATAAGTTAATCATAATAAATTTACATTAGTAGATTTTTTCAATCTATATAATTTACAGGAAAAGGCTTCAATCTATCTGGATCTGGAACATTGGCATTTTGATAGATAACATTAAGATCCAAATCTAAAACCATCTTGTTTATTAATGGTTTTAAATATTCTATCTTATCATCTACATATTGTATCACAATTTCTATGATTTTTTTGTATTTATTTAAGTTTGAATCATCATCTTTTAGACTAAATCCAGAGAATCTAGTATGCTTAATTTCTTTATTCTCAGCATCGGGATTTAATATTAACATCATAGTCCCTGTTTCATAAGGGCTTTCTCCTGCATGGGCTAGGTATTTATTCCTAATCTCCATTATTTCTTTATGGAAATCAAGATGCATGGGATCAAGCCCTCGAAACAATTGAGCACTATTTAAGCTAGTTCCCCTTCCCTTTCCTGTATTGAAACACCTAGAATACTTTATGATTGTAGCAAACGATAATGAAGTTTTTATAATATCCAGAAAATGGGGGTCATTGATATCCTTTATCAAAAGATCGACAGCATTCTTGCAGTCATTCAAATCTCTTTTAATAGCAGCATATGCTCCTGCTTGTTTAAAGATTGGGCCTTCTAATAAGTAATACCAGCATGGAATCCCATCTTCTGTGGTAGGTATATTCACAAAAATATCCTTATCTTCAATATGATAAATGTAATCTTTCATTTCATATTATATTTAAAAAAGCTTAAAATTTTAGAAAAAAACTACTTCCTCCCCTCCCGAAAAGCCTTAATTATCGCCTTCACCGTAGGGCTCTGATTATTCAAAACCCCATTATCACTCGTCCGGCGAACGATATACACCTCATTCGGTTTTTCTTCAATCAGATAAGAATGGCCCTGCTAATCAATTGGGCAATTTCCAGAACAGGATCACTTGTTTCCGGCTCTTTTGTACAAGCCTCACCTTCTTTTTTTTGCAAATCAATGTATTCCTTTCATTCCATCTTTTTAATACTTAAAAATTTGCCACAAACATGAAACCATTCACAATCCTAATCCCACATTGTTAAACAACAAAAACCTGTCAAAATCCCCTCCCTAAAATTGTCGCCATCCAACATCTCGCTCGTGAGCGTCTCTGACGCGAAACGATGTGTTTTCAAGTCTCTGACTTGTGCATTAAGGGATTATAAGTTAAATATGCTACACCTTGCAACAGTCTATCCCACAATATTTTCCCTTTTAAAAAAAATCATAGCCATACCTGAGTTAAATGATTTTAGCTTAGCAGGTGGTACGGCATTGGCCCTCCGCTCCGGATACTAACGGGAATTTTGGTATTTTCACTGGGGTTCCCGTTTTTGTTTCCAGTTGTAAGAGGCTGATTTTTTGTATGCATGCCACCAGCGGTTTATTTTGGCCGACATCTTATCGCACCGTAGATGCATTATCAGAGATTATTCTCATTCTTTTCCATTTCATTTATAATTTCTTCTATCTTCTCTTTCAGGTTCGGTATCTCAGATGTGGCAACCCTCCAAACCAATCCAATCGTAACCCCGAAGTATTGATGGATTACAATATCTCGCATACCTGCAATTTCTCTCCATTGGATGGTCGGGTATTTTACTCTCGTTTCATTTGAAATATTCTTAACAGCTTCTCCAATTATTTCAATTCGCCGAACGACTGCATCCTGCTTTTCCGAATTGTCCTCAAATTCTTTTTCACTCAGTCCGTCAATATATTCTCCAATCTTCTGGATACATTCCAACATATCTTCAAGAAAAACCAATTCGTCCCGTTTCTTTTTTTTAGCCATAAATCCTGATTTCTTCTGACATTATCCGGTTTTTCAACCTTGACTTAACTGCTTGGTATTCGACCAAATCCACTTTCCGCCCTAAAAGGTCTTCCAATTCATATTTAATCCTTACGAATTCCAAAAGACTTATCTTTTTCCCCAATTCAACCAAAATATCAATATCACTTTTGGAAGTTGCACTTCCCTTTGCCATCGAGCCAAATATTCCCGCACGTATAATTTGGTGTTTAATCAATATTGGGACCACCGCTTCTTTTATTTCCTCTATTTTCATTTTTTCTATTTTTTAATAGCCACCATCTCAAAGGAATAGTTTGCCAGACCATTGTAAAGAGCTTTTACTTCATTCAATAAAGATAACTGAAAAAAAGCCTATTAATCCTCCCCCGATAACTGAAATGCCTGGAATTGAAAATTCTGTCACTGCCATTTGATTTTACCTAACGGTCAAGTCGGAAAGAATTATCATCCATTTTTAAATATTTCATTCACAACTAAGATATGGTTTTCTACGCAAGCCGCATCAAAACCCCCACAATAAATTCGATCCTGTTCCCATTAATACTTACTCTCCTTCTTAGATTTAATAACACTTTTCATCAACTTCCCAAACGCTTTATTCCGCTTCCGTTTTTCATGAACGCTCGTTTCAAAATGCCACTTTTCTTTTTCCATCTTTTGATAATTTGCATAGGCATCCTCATCTATTTCTCCATTTTCCAGCGCTTCCAGGATGGCACAACCGGCTTCATTGAGGTGTGTGCAATCGTTGTATTTACATTGCTGGGACAATTCAATGATGGCATCAAAGGTGAGCTCCAGCCCGCTTGCTGCATCGGCAATGCCGACTTCTCGCATGCCGGGATTGTCAATTAAAATGCCGCCATTGTCCAGAACAATTAATTCCCGGTGACTGGTCACGTGTTTTCCTTTTTTTACACTGTCACTTATAGCGCCTGTTTTCATCAATTCTTTACCGGAAAGGTGATTCAACAAGGTCGATTTACCGACTCCGGAAGATCCCAATAAGCAATAGGTCTTTCCGGTTTCAATCAGGGTGGCTATTTCATTATATCCCTCGGGCGTTTGGTTGCTTACAGTGATTATTGGAATACCCTGAATGCGCTCAGCAACTAACTCGAGAATGGTGGCAAGTTCCTCTTTTTCAATCAGGTCAATTTTGCTAAGGATGATGACAGGCATAACTTTAGCGGCATGACAAATTGTTAAATACCGTTCCAGTCTGTTTACATTAAAGTCCCGGTCTACAGCCTGAACGATCAGACCGACATCGATGTTGGTGGCAATGATTTGCTTTTGGGCAACCTTGCCAACGGCCTGTCTTTCAATGATGGAGCTTCTAGGATAAATGGCGTGAATGAGGGCTTTGTGTTCATCAAATTCCGAAATGGCCACCCAATCGCCAACGGCAGGAAAATCGTGCCTGCTTTCTGCGGTAAATCTTATTTTGCCAATGAGCTCCGCATCAAATTCTTCCTTATCTGTCTTGACAATATACCTTTCTCTATGCTCGGATATGACGCGACCCACGGCAAAGGCGTCGAGATTTTGTTCGTTTCTGAAATTTTCCAGATCAGGAGTATAGCCTAAATCTTCTAGTGTCATTTTTTTGTTTTTGTGGTAGTTTCATTGGGATAGTACCATAAAAACTTTCAAAAAGTTCCGTAGTTTTATTGAAAAACCAAATTATGCTGGACTTAGGATTTGTAAGCGCCATTTTAGCCAATAAAAATTTTGAGGAAGTCATCGCATTTGCCGCCCAAAATCAATTCAAATGTGTAGAAATAATGTGTTGGCCGGAAGGCAAAGCAGAACGCCGTTATGCCGGGGTTACCCACATCAATGTCGACAAACTTGATGAGGCAAGGGTGAAAGCAATCCAGTCGATACTCGCCAAGCATAAGGTATACATTTCAGGCCTGGGGTATTATCCAAATCCATTGGCTGTTGATCCAAAGCAGTCGGAATTCTATATCGAACACATCAAAAAGGTCATTCGTGCCGCCGCAAAACTGGGCATTCCGGTGGTCAATACCTTTATTGGCAGAAATCCAACAGAGCGCATTGAAGAAAACCTAAAGAAATTTGCCGAGGTATGGCCGGGAATCATCAAGGTTGCCGAAGAAAACAATGTCAAAGTTGGCATTGAAAATTGCCCGATGCTCTTCACCCGGGATGAATGGCCCGGCGGTAAAAATCTGGCCACTACCCCTGCCATCTGGAAAAAAATGTTTGAGATCATCCCCAGTCCTGCCTTTGGACTGAACTACGACCCTTCTCATCTGGTCTGGCAACAAATGGATGAGGTACAGCCGATCTATGATTTTAGCGAAAAGCTGTTTCACATTCACCTAAAGGACGTAAAAGTATACCGCGACAAGCTCAATGAGGTAGGCATAATGGCTTATCCTTTGGAATACCATTCCCCAAAAATACCCGGTTTAGGAGATGTGGACTGGCGAGGTTTTTTCTCTGCATTGACTTCGGTCAGGTATCGGGGGCCGGTAGTGATTGAAGTGGAAGATAAGGCTTTTGAAGGCTCGGAAGCTGATATCAATGCGGCTATTCTCACCAGTCGAAATTATTTAAATCAATTTGTTTGTTAGAGCGGGTTCGCTGCATCCGGAACAGTCAAAAAGCCTGGATTCTGCCTCAAAACCGTCCTACTTTTAACCCTAAGGGTCAAGAAGAAATAGTCCGTGAGCTAAAAATTGTCAAAATCCCCCCCTCAAATTGTCGGCATTGCACATCCCCTATCCTGCTAAATGCCTGCATCTTTGTCAAGCGGTTCCAATAGTGAGAAAATAATTTTTAAAAAAAAGTTGCATCATTCAAAAAACGCCGATATATTTGCTAACACTGTTAGGAAAAATAACATCGATATGGGTATTGCAGAGCGAAGATTAAAAGAGAAAAAGAAGGTAAAATCAGCCATTCTTAAAACTGGCTGGAAAATGGTAAAAGAAACCGGCTGGGAGTCTCTTTCATTACGCAAGATTGCCGATGCGATTGAATACAGTGTGCCTGTTATCTATGATCATTTTGCTAACAAGGAAGCAATCCTGACCGAATTCAGTAATAAAGGGTACAAGTTATTGTCGAAAAAGGTTCAAAAGGCGAGAGAAAAGCATCAGGATCCTTATGAACAATTAAAAGTAATAGCTGATGCATACTGGGATTTTGCTTTAAAAAACAGGGAATATTACCAGCTCATCTTTGGTGTTGGAATGCCGTCTTGTGAAGGAGGAAAATGTGCTGAAGACAAAACCAGCTTCGACTTTTTGGTTATGGAGTCAATTAATGAAGCCATCTTAAACAGCAAGCAACCTGATACCAACCCATGTTTGAAATACTATACTTATTGCTCAATCCTGCACGGCTTTGTATCCATTAAAATTATGGGCAATTCTCCGGTGCCTGGCGAGCTGGATAAAATGGTACTGAAAGATGCCATCAATGGATTTATCAAAAATTTAGATTAAAAACATTGCCACTTCGCTTCCTTGTTGGTTGTCAAATAGCTGGGAAACTAAAAATATTATTCGTTGGTTATAGTGTCCATATTAAACCCATAAATCATGCAAACTAATCACCTGATGAAAAACATAAAATTAAGTGTATCAATTTTTTTCGTTGCCGCTGTCTTATTGACATTTTACAGATGCAGTCCAACTTCGGGCGCTGATCCGGGGTATGCACCTATGCAGGCTCAATCCTTGCCGGTCATCACCGTTGCGGAGACCACTGCGGCTACTTACAAGGAATTTTCTGCCTCGCTGGAAGGCAGTCAGGAAATTGAAATACGCCCTCAGGTAGAGGGCTACCTGGACAAGATTTACGTAGATGAGGGGGCTTATGTCAAAAAGGGCCAATCGCTTTTTCATATCAATGACCGCCCTTTTGTTGAGCAATTGAATTACGCAGAGGCTTCACTGGCCGTGGCTAAGGCCAATCTGGTGAATGCAGAAATCAATGTCAATAAGCTAACCCCATTGGTTCAGAACAACATTGTTTCTGATGTGCGACTACAGGCAGCCCGTGCAGCTTACGATGCGACGGCCGCCAGTGTAGCACAGGGAGAGTCGATGGTGCAAAGTGCCCGTATCAACCTTGGGTACACCCTGATCAAAGCACCGGTGGATGGTTATATCGGCAGATTGCCTCACAAAAGGGGAAGCCTTGTAGGGTTATCTACTCCGGAAGCTTTGACTGTTATTTCAGAGATCAAAGAAGTCTATGCTTATTTCTCTTTGAGTGAGAATGATTTTCTGCAATTCAAGGAGGAATTTGAAGGCCATACGATCGAAGAAAAAATAAAGAAAATGCCACCGGTGGAACTAGTGCTGCCAGATGGTAGCTTGTATCCGCAAAAAGGAAAAGTTCAATTAGTGGCTGGGCAATTTGACAATAGCACGGGCACGATCAGTTTCCGGGCTGTTTTCCCAAATGCGGAAAGCCTGTTGCGCTCTGGCAATACCGGCAAAGTGAGAATACCTAAATCTCGCAATAACACGATACTGATTCCACAGGAAGCAACATTCGAAATACAGGATAAAATATTTGTGTTTGCGGTAGGCGATAGCAATAAGGTAGCCAGCAAACCCATTATTGTGGCTGGAAAAACGACCGGTTATTATTTTGTGGAAAGTGGTGTGCACTCCGGAGATAAGATAGTTTATGCCGGAACTGGTAATCTACAGAATGGAATGGCGATTGGGTGCAGTTGGGATTTGTCCCCAAGAAATGAATTATGAAAGGTAGTGGGATTTGAGCATCTTTAAGGTGCTTAAACAAAAAAAATGACATCACCCACTACCTCTGTAAAGATAGTACAATTGTTCAAGAACGTGATAT
>BQJP01000048.1 GCA_021604765.1 Thermodesulfobacteriota bacterium | reverse complement strand
TGATTCATTAGCCATCCTCTTTTGGATGCTAATTTGGAAACCTTTGGGGCATTTCAAATCGTTTCCGAGTAAAATCTTTGTAACTAACTGAAAAACAGAGCACTTATAAGTGTTTCTGTTTTCTTAACCGGACACTACTGTTACCGACTCAATAACAATATTAATGACTCATGAGTATGATGAAAAAGACAGAGTAAATCAAACAATAATTAGTCGTAGAGTAAGTCAGGGAAAATATTTCAACATAGATACAGTTAACTATTTTTATACAGGTAATTCCATTTCGCCTTTCAAAGTTCAAAAATCAGTATTTGAAGGGATAACGTTTTTTATTACAAAAAAATCTGAAAATGAATTAGAATTTAAAAAGGTTAATAAACAAACCTACCAGAATAACTTGGCTGTTATTAGGACTACTGAAGTCTATACATTTGACAATGCTAAAAGAGTGAAAGAGTATAAAAAAACCACAGATACAAATGTACCTCCCGATGTAAAAGAAATTAAACATGAAAAGTACATCTATACTTATTCTGATAAAGAAAATTTAAAACGTGCGCCTAAACTGTTATATAATTATGGATTCCAGGACGCTGTTCCCCACCCCGATCCCATGAGCTATTTTAACTCCAATGTAGAGCTTAGTAGATACCCAGATGTCCAAATCCGAACGGATGTAGGCTTTTTTATACTTCCTAAGTTTATAGAAAAATTAGACTCCAGAGATGGCATTAATTGGAAGCCAAAATATAAATTGGAAACTAATTAAAAAAGACAACATGTAACAAATAAGCGTCAAAACGAGACAGAGCGGTGAGCGAGGGATGGAAGCTGATTTTTTTACGCCAGCATCAACTTCCTCCCCTCCCTCACCCTATGTTAATCCATTTTTAATTAATGACCATTTTCAAAAAAGAACTTCCAACTCTGATAATATACATGCCCGATGTCCATTTTGAACTATCAATTAGTATGTTTTTGGAAGCAGTATTTTGATAGGTGATTTTCCCATTCAAATCATAAATATAAACGACGCTTTCATTTTGTTCGGATCCATTGATTTCCAGGTAAAAAGAATCGTCTGCCGGATTTGGGAATACATGTAAACCTGGTGATTCCAAAGCTGTATTTGAAGTGCTGGTCGTTCCATTATTTTCTGCATTAAAAGTCGGAAGCATCGATTGAAAATCCCCCGTACCGTTCGGAAATCTGCCGTAGGAAAAATCTGTAATCTGGTCAACATAGCTCACCTCATCCAAAATAGTTCCTGTTGGACTCACTAAAAAAATAGATTCTGCTGAAGCGGATAACTTGAAATTTGCGTGAAGCCCTTCTTGGTCTCCATCATCATCTGCCCACACGATAATATAGCCGTTGGCATCAATGACCGCACCCGAAGGAAATGCCCATTGCATCAAATCCGTCGCATCATCAGAGAGGAAGTACCCCTCAAGGTCAATGCTTGAAGAGCTATTGTTGTACAGTTCAATCCAATCGTCATATTCACCATCTTGGTCCGCCATGGTGGCATCATTGGAAGCCATAAATTCATTGATAACCAAATCGCCGACAGGTGGATTAATGGTGGTGGCCGTAATGGTATGGTATTCATATTCTGCCCGTTGAGGGGAGAACATCCCGGCATTATCATTTTCAGCATAGATGTAATATTGAACCAAGGAATTGTTGATTTCCAGGTCTACACCATAAATGCCGTCATTTGCAGCACCATCATTATGTGCCCCATCGTCGTACATTTCTACTCTGGTAAAGGGTGCTATCGTTTCGCTTCGATAACCGAGGTATACCGCATTCTCATCGGTGATGGAAGCAGTGATAGTAATCGTTTCGTCGACCACAGGAGCAGCATTAGACAAAGCAATATTGGAAATTACCGGTTCTGTTTGTGTAAAATCAGCAAGCCCCAGAAGGTAGTTATTTCTTCCATCCATCAAATTAGTAATGCCAGGAATCGACCCACCCATAGGACCACCGCCACTATTTATATCGCTAGTCAAGTTGTTGAGGAAATCATTATACGTGTAAAACTTATTCCCATCAGCTTGGACCGCAGCATCAATTGTATTGTGAAATGCTTGTGCAGAAGTATAGTAGGCATCATTATCAAAATTCTCCAAAAGCATGGTCTTGTAGTGAGCGAGGTACATCCGTTTATACATCGGTATGCTCAATAATTTTTGGACAAGCGGAAAATTTGCATCCGATGAATGGAGCAATTGATTCATTTGCTGTTTTGAAGTAATATTGTTGAGACTGCCGGTACCCGTTTGAGAAAATACGCCAAAAGACTCATTCAAATCCCAAACAATGGGAAAGAATTGCTGATAGTCACTCCGGTATAAATAATAGTTTTGCTTAAAGTTACCAATGTAACTATCTAAATTGACGATGACATTATCAAAAGCAAGCATCCACAAGGCCCTATCCACATCGAGTATTTTTTCAATATCAGCGATGTTGTTGGTAAGCGTATCGCAAAAGTCGATCAACTCCTGCCAACCCTCATCAGATTTGATATCATAAGAATCATAATATTCCGTACTATCCTGACCTAAATAAACCAAGTTGGGGAAGTTCGTATTTTGCGGTCCGGCTCCGTCGGGTGGGCTGCAATCGAAAAAGGCATTGTTTTTAGAACCAAAACGACTATTGACAAACTTTTTCGAAATGGATTCCGTATTGGTATATAGACCAATTAAGGCGCCATTCACATAAAGATTGGCATAATTGGAAAGCGGTGCATCCATGTATTGCCTCAATATTTGAAAACCCAAAACGTCTCGCAAAAAAGAAGGGTCCTTGTGGCCATTAGCCAACTTAATGTCCGTATACCCTTCATATTCCTGCTCTTTATAGGTATCTAGTTCGATGTGCCAGGGATTTTTCACCTGATTGGGGTTATAGGAACTATTGCCTTTATACTTGACCCCAACACTATCGAATGACACACCATTGATAGTGACACTTTGTGCCATGATATAATCTCCATCTCCAGCTTTTTGAGCATCCAGGAGTGCATCCCAATTATTTTCAGCAAATGTAATTTCTATGGTTTGGATGGTTTCTAAATCGTAGAGGTCCTGTGCATAAGTCATCGTGCTCAGGAGAACAAAAAGAGTAAAAATTAAATGTTTCAATTTTTTCATTTTTAGTTAAAATTTTCTTTTAGTGCTTGTTTGGAGGTCGGATTTGCATCGCCGTCGTCGAAGCCTTTCGCTTGCGCCGAAGCTTTCTCCGGCGGCCGTAGCCTTTGGCGAAGGACTCAGCGAAGGAGCATGGCGCAGACGCCCGGCAAAAGCTTCAGCGCAAGCGTAAGTTGGACCTCCAGACATACACTTAGACAGCAAGGATTTTAAAATCCTTCGGTAAATCTTATTTTTTTTCTCAGCGCATGTTTACTGGTCTTCAAATTTCTGATGAATGCTGCAGAATCCTCAGTACTTATACAATGAGGATCCCTTTTCGCTACCCATCGACCGCTATGGGCTTGCCGAGGTTCTTCGCCAGGAAGCTTCGACCTTGCACCGTCGCCGAAGCCTTTCGCTTGCGCCGAAGCTTTCTCCGGCGGCCGTAGCCTTTGGCGAAGGACTCAGCGAAGGAGCATGGCACAGACGCCCGGTGAACGGCGATGCAAAACCGATCTCCAAACATGCTCAAGCAACATCAAACACTGGAATATACACGGGTTGAAGCAGACCATACTTTAACTCTTTTAGAAAAATTTATACTAAAACTTGCAAAGATGATAGTAATACTATTATATTTGCGCCCCATAATAATATTGATGAAGAATTTTCAAATTCATATCGTTGTCAACTCAGACACCTATCTTAGAGACCCTAACATGTCTGAGTTGGGGCGTAAGATTGTTTCTGAGAGTATTGAGATGATTGATGAATTGGGGTTTGAATTATTTACATTCAGAAAACTAGGTAAAAAAATTGAGTCGCCAGAATGTTCAATTTATCGATATTTCGAGAGCAAGCACATGCTATTAGTTTATCTTACTTATTGGTATTGGAGTTGGGTAGAATATAAATTAGTTTTTGCTGCTACCAATTTAAATTCGACAGAGGAAAAGCTTACAAAAGCGATAAAAGTTTTAACTGAACCTCCGAAGAAAGATAATTCGCCTCCTCACATAAATGAATTTCTTTTGCATAGAATTGTTATGAAAGAAGGGGCAAAGACATACCATGTAAAAGGAGTAAAAGAGGGAAACCAAAAAGGATATTTTGAAGTTTATAAACGCATTGTGCAAAGGTTAAGCGATTTTGTTCTGGATATAAACCCGAAGTTTGAATTCCCACACATGTTAATATCTACTATAATTGAGGGGGCTCATCAGCAAAGGTATTTCGCAGAACATATACCTTCACTTACAGATGTTGGGGAAGGAAAGGATAATATTACCACCTTTTATACCAACCTGGTATTTAAAGTTATTGAGGAATGAGACGTAAAATCACCCATCCTTCATTTCGTTTTTTCAATATGCTAAAAGGGATATTGATTTTTTGTCTTGTGGTATCTTTGATCGCAATGCCAATTGTTAACTCCATTTCTTATATTGCTGAGATAGCATATGAGTTAGATGAAACTTATGCAAAAAAGGACTTAGAAGTAAAGAAAAAAACGACTAATAATACCCTTGCAGAGGAAGACCATAAACATTCTTGCCCAATCTCCAATTCAAAATTTTATACCAAGTTTAATTGTGTCCTTTTTACCTCGCAAAAAGACCATCTAAATTCCCATCTCGACAATCCATTCCCACCTCCGGAATGGTGTTAAGAGCTTTTTTCGAGGTCGGCTTTGCAGCGTCTCGGCTCAGCCGAGATGATGAAACATGGCTTTTTCTTGTTCATCTAGGCTCAGCCAAGACGGACAAGAGAAGTTACGAAGTATCATCGAAAAAGGGATTCTTTGCAGTCAATGCTTGGCCTCCAATCATGCTCTAAAATCTCTTTGCTATTTTGTTATTCCTGATAAGACTTGTGTGGAACGCAGTTTCTCCAACATAGGAATAATTTTATCCTAACGGATGTGGGATTAATAACTGTCCGATTTCGATAGGATAGTGATTTTGTTTCCAATCTGTTGCTCCGCTAAGTCCTTCGCCAAAGGCTACGGCCGCCGGAGAAAGCTTCAGCGCAAGCGTAAGTTTGATCTCCAAACAGGCACTAAAATAGCAAAATTAAAAATCCATTTTATTTTAAAGAATGCATGGACAGCCTTGTAGGCAAGGTCCAATATTATAGTCTTTTGTTTTAGTGAATATTCCAATATTAAAGAATAAAAAATGAAAAATTTGTTTGATTTTAAACATTTCAAAGGTGATTTGTTTGGAGGGATTACTGCAGGAATAGTTGCATTGCCCTTAGCACTTGCTTTTGGCGTAAGTTCCGGACTGGGGCCTAGCGCAGGACTTTACGGCGCTATTTTTATAAGTTTTTTTGCTGCTCTTTTTGGCGGGACGAATACTCAAATTTCAGGCCCTACAGCTCCAATGACTGCTGTAAGTATGGTTATTGTCACAGGGATTATTGCAGCCTCCGGAGGGGATATTAATGTAGCCTTACCTATTATTCTAACTGTTTTTTTATTAGCAGGGGTAATGCAGATTGCATTAGGCATTATTGGATTGGGCAAATATGTTAAATATATTCCTTATCCCGTGGTTTCAGGATTTATGACGGCCATTGGTGTTATTATTTTAGTGACACAAATATTGCCTTCTGTTGGTTATTATCCTAAAGAGGATGTAGAGTTTGTCGAGCAATTTAAACCACATGCTGAAGAAATCATTTTAGATAATATTCTAAAAGAAGAAGCAGGTGAAGGCATTCTGGTATTAGAAGATTTTAAAAAAACGATACAAAGAGCAGAAAATATAACTCAGGAGCAAATTCTTGAAGAGTCACAAACCTTAGCAAGTAAAGAATCATCCGGAGTAATAGGAGCTATAAAAGTACTGCCAAGGGCTTTAAACAATATAAATTGGTTAGAGTTAATATTGGCATTATGCACTGTTCTAATTATTTATGGCTTTAAACGTATAACCACAACGGTACCCAGTACATTAGTCGCGTTATTAGTGATGTCCTCTGTAGCCTTTGGGTTTGGTTTAGATTACCGATCTATTGAGGAAATTCCAAGTGGCTTACCTATACCTAACTTTGGGATTTTCACAGATTTTAATTTAAGTAGTATTGCCCCCTATATTTTCACAGCACTAACCCTGGCTCTTTTAGGAGCGATAGACTCATTGCTCACTTCGGTAGTCGCTGATAATATGACAAAAACGAAACACAAGCCCAATAAAGAATTGATAGGGCAAGGGATAGGCAATAGTATTGCTGCTGTTTTTGGAGGTATTCCTGGAGCAGGGGCTACAATCAGAACGGTTGTTAATATTAATGCAGGCGGGAAAACCCGATTATCAGGAATGATGGCAGGTGTTTTACTTCTTTTCATTTTGTTGGCATTGGGTCCAGTAGCCTCTCAAATCCCTGCTGCTGTTTTAGCGGGGATATTGATTACTGTTGGGATAAGCGTTATGGACTTTAAAGGGCTTAAAGCTATACCTTACATGCCACGTACCGAAGTAATCATCATGTTGATTGTATTAATATTATCATCGGTATGGAATTTAGTATATGCAGTCGGAATAGGCCTAGTGATCGCATCCTTAATGTTTATGAAAAAAATTGGCGACTTGACGGCCCAACGCTCTGATTTAAAACCCCTTTATAAAGGGGATGCATGGCCAAGTAGCATTGAATTTCCTGAGAATTTAAAAGATGAAATCTTCATAAAACACATCAAAGGACCCTTGTTTTTTGGCTCTACCAGCGATTTTCAACAATTAGCAAATGAAATTCCAGATACTGCCTCCACCGTAATTATAAGAGGAGATAGAATGCAATATATAGATCAATCAGGGTTATATGCCCTGGAAGATGTATTAGTTGATTTAGTTAGCCGTGGCAAAAATGTGTTATTAATAGACATATTAGGGCACCCTAGGTACATGATGGAACGAATTGACATTATTCCAGATTTAATCCCTAAAAGTCAAATCTTTGACAGCTTTGAAGAATCCTTGATATGGATTAAAGAAAACGTAAATAAGGAAGTCAAAAGGAGTAAGACAGTCATCGCCTAATTTTGAACACACGCATGATCAATTTTAGTCAGTTCATGTTTGGAGGTCAGTTTTGTAGCGAAAGTGGTCCTTTACAGCTCAAATAGCTTGCCACTATCTTGCATCGAGGTTGGCCTCCATACCTAGTAAAATCAACTTGATTTAAAAAAAATATAATAAAAATATGATAACGCAAACGAAAGAAATTCAAGCTAACCTTACTCCAAAAAATGCATTTAATATTTTGGTAGAAGGTAACAAGAGGTTTGTGCAAAATGTAAAAGCACAAAGAAATTTAAAAACACAAGTAATAGAAACAAGTAAAGGACAATTTCCTTTCGCAGCTATACTAAGTTGCATTGATTCACGAGTACCTGCTGAATTGGTTTTTGACCAGGGTATAGGAGATATTTTCAGTATAAGAGTTGCGGGAAATATCGTTAATGAAGATGTGCTTGGCTCTATGGAATACTCTTGTAAAGTCGCCGGTTCAAAGATTGTGGTGGTCATGGGACACACAAAATGTGGGGCGGTAACTGCCGCTTGTCAAAAAGTAGAACTGGGAAACATTACCCCCTTATTACGCAAAATAAAACCTGCGGTCGATTCCATTATTGGTGAGAATAAGGAATTAATGAATACCGATATTGAAGAGGTAGCTATTTTGAATGTACGCTTGTCGATTGAGCGAATTAAACAAGAAAGTCCCATCCTATCCGAAATGGAAAAAAATGGTGAAATCGAAATTGTGGGGGCTCTATATTGTGTAGAAACCGGTGAAGTTGATTTTTTTCAAGAATAAAATAAACGAAAAATTCAGTACTTTCACTGAGAGCTTGATTGGAGGTCGGCTTGTGTAATGAAAAGTGTCCATTTTTTGATGATTGGTTGGCTTGATGCCAAAACATCAAAAAGCTTTGAAGTTCATACCCGGAGGTAGGGACGAAAAAGTAACGATGTATCATCGAAAAAGGGATCCTTTGCAGCCACATAGTTGGCTTCCAAACATACGCTGAGGTATAAGTTGGACAATAAAAATAGGAGAACATTTTTTTCATAAAAGGATAAATCATAAGGAGTCAGCGAAGAATATATCCTTCGCTGACTCCTAAATTTTAATTCTTCATTTAAAATACAAGAATGCTTAAACATTTTTTAGGAAAAAGCCCCAATTGGTATAAATATACGATAATAGGGTTTCTTATTTTTAATATAATCGCTTATTTCGCTTTAGGGCCAGCAATAACTTCGTGGATAATTATTGCAGAATTCATCTTCACCCTTGCCATGGCGCTAAAATGTTATCCTTTGATATCTGGTGGCTTATTGGCAATTCAGGTTTTAGCTTTAAACCTGACAACTCCTGAACATTCTTATCAAGAAGTAGCGCAAAACCTCGAAGTCATTTTACTCTTAATGTTTATGGTTGCTGCGATTTACTTTATGAAACCTTTACTGATGTTCATTTTCAGTAAGGTTTTCACTAAGGTAAAATCCAAAATGGCTTTATCGCTTCTATTTGTAATTCTCTCTGCTGTTCTTTCCGCATTTTTAGATGCTTTGACCGTTACGGCTGTTCTAATAAGTGTCGCTGTAGGGTTTTATGGGGTTTACCATAAAATCCATTCCAGCAATTTAGATTTAGACCATGATGGGACTTTAGACCGAAAGCAATTGAGTGGTGAAACGCTCGAACAATTCCGTAGTTTTTTACGAAGTCTGATAATGCACGGTGTTGTTGGAACGGCCCTTGGTGGCGTAATGACCTTGGTGGGTGAGCCACAAAACCTCCTGATCGGGGAAAAAATGGGTTGGGACTTTATTGAGTTTTTCAAACAAATGGATGTAATAACCATCCCTGTTTTCTTCGCAGGGATATTGACGACTATATTTCTTGAGAAATCCAAATTATTTGGTTTTGGAGCAAAGCTACCTGATGTTGCCCGGGAAATAATTATGAATTACACCATACTCGAAGATGAAAAGCGGACCAAAAAAGAAAAGTACAGTCTTATCGTTCAAGCCACTGCCATGGTATTATTGGTGATTGGATTAGGCTTACACCTCGCTCCCGTTGGATTTATTGGACTGGCTTTGATCATAATTCAAACCGCATTTATGGGGATTACAGATGAGCATCAATTGGGCCATGCCTTTGAAGAAGCCTTGCCTTTTACGGCCCTCTTGATTGTCTTTTTTGTCATTGTTGCCATGATTCACGACCAACATTTATTCAAGCCAATTATTGAATGGGCACTGGCAATGGAAGCTAGCGCCCAACCAGCTATGTTCTATATTGCAAATGGGTTGCTGTCTGCAATTAGTGATAATGTTTTTGTGGCAACCGTTTATATCAATGAAATTCAAGCGGCTTTTAATGCTGGGGAATTAACACGAGAGCAATATGAAAAATTAGCGATAGCCATTAACACTGGGACAAATTTGCCAAGTGTTGCAACACCGAACGGACAGGCTGCATTCCTGTTTTTACTTACTTCATCATTAGCACCTTTGATCAATCTGTCTTATGGAAAAATGGTAAAGATGGCTTTTCCTTATGCAATTGTGTTGGGAGGGGTAGGTTTGTTGTGTGTGATGTATTTATTGTAAAAAGAGGGTTGTTCGCAAGTTCGATGCCATTCTGGTGCAGGCCAAGAAGTTGCCGCACCTGATTCGTGCAATCAATATGGTCGAGCAGCCCGGCTTGAGAGGGAGCGATGCATTCGATGATGAGCGTCGGATTGATCGCTTCCTTTCCAAACGATGCTATTCATTTAGTGCACGATTAATCTTTTCTGCATTGAAAACTTTCCGTAAATCAATATCCCATTTCCTTTAGTTCGGAAGATATTCTCTAATAACTTGAGAGAAATGGACATTCCCACCGGCCATCCGCCAGACGTTCAAATTGGACGTGCACCTTTGTATGTTGTGGTTAACATAGAAGATACGGCCAACTACCTTCTTACAAGCATTCAAATTCCCAAACATTCTTAATTTGGGCAGTGGTTAAACCAATAGCACAAAAATGGCTTTCCCTCTAAAGACAGTTTGCTCAGCCTGGCACTGGAATCATTCAATTCAAAAAAATATCTGTGCCAATTTGTGCTGGAAAGGCATTTTTGAGTTGAGCGAACATACATTCCTTTTAGAAATCTGCAACTAGTTTGAATTAAAAACGTAACAATAGATAGGGTTGCTTGCAATCTTTATATAAACGATTTAATTCATAATTATACGAAGATCCGAGAATAAAGTATTATGAGAAATGAACAAAAGATTAGAACTACGCTAAAGAATGTTACAGAACATGGTTGGGGAGTAGTCGATTTGAAAAACTGCGGATTAACTGAAATACCAGAAGAACTCTTCAACCAGAATCAGATAGTATTTATTGATTTGAGTAATAGTGACTTTACTGAAAAATCGAGAAGGAATCGAATCACTGAAATACCAGATAAAATATCAAATCTACAAAAACTTAATCGATTAAATTTACAAAACAATCAAATAGAAAAGATTAGTCCTGAATTGTCAAGAATAAAAAGTTTAAAATTTCTGAACCTCCAAAACAATAGGTTAAAGGATATTCCAGAGCAGATTGCAAACATGGAACAACTCCAAGAACTAAAGATTCTTGGGAATCCATTTGATCTTCTCCCTCCTGAAATTGCAGGAAGGGGAATTGATTCAATTAGAAACTTTTATAGAGAATTAAAAGAACAAGATTTTATTTTTGAGGTAAAACTCATCATTGTTGGAGAAGGAAGGGTAGGAAAAACTTGTATTTCAAAAGCATTAATAAATCCTGATTTCTCACTTGAAGAAGAAGAAAGTACGGAGGGAATAAAAATAAACAGGTGGGTAATACCAAAAGAAGAAATCGAACAGGTTAATGGCAAAATCAATCGGGATTTCCAAATAAACATTTGGGATTTTGGCGGTCAAGAAATATACCATTCCACCCATCAGTTCTTTTTAACAAAGAGATCAATCTATTTATTAATAACAGAATCTCGAAAAGAGGATAGCCATGATGACTTCTTTTATTGGCTCAATATCATCAAATTATTAGGGAACAAAAGTCCTGTCATGATGGTGCTAAATAAATGTGACCAACCAACTAAAGACTTACCAGTAAAGGAGTATCAATCTAGTTTTAGCAATATAATCTCTTTTCATAAAATCAGTTTAAAAGATGAGTTTCGTGACAGCTTTAATAAATTTAAAACTGCACTAATTAAAGAGGCGTCTCAATTACCTCATATAGGTGCTCCTTTACCGAAAGTATGGGTAGATATTAGGAGAGATATAGAGGAAATGAAATTAAGTGGGAAAAACTTTATTAATAGATTAGAATATTTGGATATATGCCGTAATTACTACCGGAGGGAAGATAGCGCGCTATTCTTAAGTGAATATTTCCACGATTTGGGGGTGATCCTACATTTTCAAGACGATATGGAATTACAAGACTTAGTAATTTTAAATCATGAATGGTTAACAAAAGGAGTATATAAAATTCTAGATGATCAAAAAGTGATTGATCAAAATGGTCGTTTCACCAACGAGGATATTTTTCGAATTTGGTCAAATGGAGAACATCGTCCAAAAGTTCGTGAATTAATATCACTGATGAAAAACACAAAGTTTGATTTGTGCTTTGAGATTAAGCCAGGAGAATATCTTGTTCCACGACTACTTCCTGTTGATGAAATTGAACATTCCTGGACAGAAGCCCCCTCAGATTCAAAATTTGAATTTAGGTATAAGTTCATGCCAAAAGGAATACTTGCAAGGCTAATTGTTAAAATGAATTCTGACATCCACAACAACCAATACTGGAGACATGGTGTCGTTTTGCAATATGAAGGAACATATGCACTAATTAGGGAAAAGTATTTTGAAAGTAAAATCTCGATTGAATTAAGGGGGGCTAGAAAAAGAGAGTTTTTATTTTTGATTCGAAAATCAATTAATGAAATTCATAAAGACTTTAACAAGTTAGAGGTTCAGGAAATGATTCCATGTAATTGTGAAGAGTGTAGTAAAAGTCTCAGCCCACATTTTTATGATTTTACCTTACTCCGACGGTATGAATCTAAAATGATAATGAATATTAGGTGTGATAAGAGCTTAGAAGAAGTAAAAGTCTTCGACTTAACCGATGATATTGCAAAAAGAGAGCTCACTGATGAAAAAGTATTCATTTGTGAGAATCAGAATGCGACCTTGTTTAATACTTTGGGAATAAATAATGCAATATTTATTCCTGAAAAGGATAGTGCATCAGTTTTTTTTAAAATAAAGACCAAGCCTGAATATTATGGAATTAGAGATCGTGATTTTCTGCTAGACTCTGAAATTGAAAAGATAAAAGCAAAGTATAAAAACTATTTTATTTTAAATTATTATTGTTTTGAAAACTATTTATATCACCCAAACAATATTGAAGAATTAGAAATTAGGGGCTTTGATAAGAAGAAATATAAACAGCTGATCGTTAATCAAAAGAATGAAAAAAAGAATCTAATAATTTCGAACTATAAGAACGCTAGAAAGAGCTATCAAGAATTTCGAATAAAAGAAGAGGAACTACAAGACAAAAAGCATGAGAATGACATCATTAAATATCTAGAATCAGATGACATTGAAGTGTTTTTTAAAGCGTTTAGCGCTAAGGAATATCTAAAAAAAGAGTATTTGTCGAAATTCCAAATTACTCAAGAAAAATTAGCCTCTACAACATGGTTTAGAGTTCAGATTACAAGATTGCTGGATGGATGAATTGAGCAAAAACATGTATATAAAGAAGCATTAATCCTGTTAAATTAAACATACTACTGGCATAGTTTTGATAGGCTACTCCGCCGACTTAAGTTCCCAAGACTTACCCCCACCCTTTCCGAGGATTTGCAATCCAGGTTTCAAGATAACGATCCATCTCACCATAGTATGACAATCCATTCATGACAGAGCTAAAGCAAATCGCTGCTATGTTTCAACTTTTATATGTTGGCCGATAAATGGACAGCAGCAAAAGAGCGGATGTAGCTGAAGACTTCGGTTCATTTTAGAATTCGGTTTGAGATCGGCAACATCTTTGTCAGGAAAAACCTAAATTGGGCACTGGTTGAGTCAATAACAGAAAAAACCCATTAACACACATGCGCCTTATTAAAAGAATCGCCATACTATTCCTTTTCCTACTTCTGGCTTTTGTCATTCATGTTTTGACCTCGACAGGTTATTTTAGAACTATTGAGGCTAAGTTTGACGGTACAATACTCAAAAAGATTCCCATTAAGGGAGCTGAAGATATTATGATTAGCCAGATGGACAGTTTTGCCTTGATTTCTGCTACCAATAGACTTTCTTTTCCTCCGGAAACTGAAGAAAAAGGCGACCTTTTTTTGATAGACTTAAAAACAAACGATTATCTACCGATTCTTTTGACCGATTCTTTTGATCAACCTTTTGCACCACATGGCATTTCATTTTTCAAAATGGATAGCGCCTATCAGATTATGGCCATCAACCATACGCAACAAGGCCATTCCATAGAGGTTTTTGAATTGATTGATAAAAATTTAACCCATATAAAAACATTGAGCAACCCGTCGATGATTCGCCCAAACGATGTGGTCATGCTGGATGAAAATCGTTTTTATTTTACCAACGATCACAGATACGTCAAAGGATTTGGGAAGTTTCTGGAAGAGTATGGCGGCCTGGCGGTTTCAAATGTAGTATATTTTGATGGGACAGATTACCGGGAAGTGGCTGAGGGGATCGCCTATGCAAACGGGATTAACCTGGATCGGAAACGCAACTTGCTTTACGTGGCTTCTCCCCGCGATTTTTTGGTAAAAGTATATGCAAAAAAGCAGGATGGTTCACTTTCTTTTATTGAAGATATTCCTTGTGACACCGGGGTTGATAATATCGAGTTTGATAGTGAGGGAAATCTCTGGATTGGCGCCCATCCGAATCTCTTGAGGTTTAATGCTTACGCAAAAGGCAAAAAGGAAACGGCTCCTTCTGAAATTATTAAGATCAGCTATCGGGGTACCGGCGATTATACCGTTGAAAAGATTTACGTCGAGGACGGCCATGAGATGTCAGCTTCTACGGTTGCGGCCACTTTTGGGAACTTGATTTTTGTTGGTAATGTGATGGATGAGGCGTTTTTGATTTTGGACGCAGCGCTAACGGAGAAGCAGAGATAGCTGAGATTTTAAATTTTTCTCCAATATCTCTGCGTCCATATTTAAATCTCTACAGGCTGTTTATCACAGGAGATGAAAACCCGGCATAATGATACCACTCCTCATCTAATAAAAGGACAACAAACAGGGAATGTTATACAAAACTCCGGTTCATCATAGCATCAGGATAATGATCAACAACATTTTTGCCAGGAAAAACTTAAATTGGACTGAGGAGTTCGTAGTGGGCTTTATTTTTTAACAGGAGCACAGGCATTCTTTGAGTTCCAGGTTGCTAAAAAAAATCGCATTGAGGAAAACAATCAAAATATTTTTAATAATTGGAGCTTCAATTTTTACAATCAAATATGGAGAAATTGCTTTACGATCTTTGAATAAAGGTTATGGAGCCACAATACAAGTTGAAACTTGGAATAAAAGACTTGCAAAATATGAAGAAGGGGAAATAAATAAGAAACAATTAAAAGAAAATTCACTTAAATGCATTTTTGCAAGAATAAAAGGGTTGCTACCTCAAATTAGAGAATCAATTGGTGACACAATAAATATCAATAAAACGAATGCCTGGATTTCAAATTTAGGAGTGACGGATGGCGATAAAGAGGTAAGAAAAGTACTAAATAAAGGGGAAAAATTCTTTCAAATAAATGAAACAGAAAAATATATCACAATTGGATTTCTTGAGGACGAAGGAGAATATCTTGGAATTTACGCATACTCGATTAATAAGGAAAATTGCGAGATTATTGGAGAGGTTTTGCTTGCTGAAGCAACCGGTTGGGAAAATGGTTACAAAGAAACTTACTCAATAATCAAAGACAATTTTTCAATAAGAAGAGAAAAGAAAGTAGGTACAAAGGACTGGGGTGATCACACAAAGTGGGCAAAAGATACTATAATTTCGATGATAACATTTGACATTGAAGGGAAAATGAAATTAGAATAATGAATACAGCATGGAATAAATAAATTAATCCAACTACCTAAAAAATATGATCACCACCCACCCCACAGCCAATGCATTCTTACAAGCATGCCAACCCATGCTTGAAGAAAAGGAAGCAGAAAACAACCTGATCTTAGGTCTTGCTATTACTATAAATCGGGATATAAAGTATTACAGCAATCTTCCCCCTCTGTTTATCACTATTCACGATCAAGCTGAATGTGTGGGTGCCTGTCTTCAAACGCCACCTCATAATTTAATTATTTATGCTACAAAAAAACACCTGGATCGGTCGATTCGGGAATTGTGTGATTATCTGGTTGATCATCAGATTAAATTACCGGGAATGATTGGATCAAAAGATACGGTGCTGAAGTTTGTTGAAAGATGGACATCCATGAATCCATTTTCTTCCGGAGATCAGATAAACCAAATGGTCTACAAACTGGAAAAGGTAAATCCGATCCCTATAGCTGATGGCAAACTGAGACAGGCAACAGATCTGGATCTCGAACTGATTGCCGACTGGATGGGAAAGTTCCATGTTGAAGCACTTCAGTCAATTTCAGCTAAAGAAGCTACCGAATTAGCCGTAAAAAAGATCCGCGAAGGGGCTTTATATCTATGGGAGACCGATCAACCGGTCAGTATGGTCGGCTGGACAAGACCCACCCGAAACGGGGTCACCATTGCCTATGTCTATACCCCTCTGCAATATCGGAAAAGGGGTTATGCGACCAGTAGTGTAGCAAAGTTGAGTGAATTATTGCTTGCACAGCATCGTTTTTGCGCCCTGTTTACGGATTTAAGTAATCCGACCTCAAACAGCATTTACCAAAAAATAGGCTACCAAGCTCTAGATCATGTTTTACAATGCAAGTTTTTAAAAAATTAATACCAAATGCTGATTCATAAATGAAGATAGCCGTATCAGGAACCCACAGAACAGGAAAAACGACCTTAGTAGAAAAGTTAAAGGAAGCACTCCCTGATTATGTTTGTATAAATGAAGCTTACTACCAATTAGAAGAAGCAGGACATTTATTTTCTGAAATACCGACGGTTGAAGACTATATCCTGCAACTTGAATATTCAAGCAAACAAATTGTCAATAGTGGGGAAAATGTCATTTTTGATAGATGTCCGGTCGATATGCTGGCATACCTACACGCAATTGATGATTTGGAACCTGCTAACGTCCAATCCTTGTACCAAAGTGTCCAAAATGTGATGGCTGAACTTGATCTTCTTGTTTTTATTCCCATTGAAGAACCCGATCTAATAGGATGCCCTGAATCAGCCTTACCTGAACTTAGATTCCAAGTAAATGACATCCTAAATGACTGGATATGGGATTTTGATGTAGAAGTAATAGAAGTCCATGGTGCATTGTTAACTCGTAGAGATCAGGTAATGAAACGCATGTTGATAACCTAAGAACTTGTTTAGAGGTCGGCTTTTGTAGCGTCTCGGCTGAGCTGAGATGATAAAACGAGGCTTTTTTTGAAGTTCATCGAAGTATCCAGCAAAGTGTGTCTACCTCAGAATCTTCAATTCCCAGCGAAGTGCATAAAAAATTGGATCTCAATAAATTATTCCGCGCCCCCCGCGCCTCTGCGGCAAAAAAAAACACACTTTCTTGTCCACCCAGCAATTCCTTTCTAAACCACCATCCCCGTCCTAAACCTTCTAAACATCCCTAAACCTGTATTCTCCAGAAGAATCGAAAAAAATGAAAAAACTGGAAAGAGCCACTCCATTCTAAACCACCATCCCCGTCCTAAACCTTCTAAACATCCTAAACCTGTGTTCTCCAGAAGAATCGAAAAAAATGAAAAAACTGGAAAGAGCCACTCCATTCTAAACCACCATCCCCGTCCTAAACCTTCTAAACATCCCTAAACCTATATTCTCCGGAAGAATCGAAAAAAATGAAAAAACTGGAAAGAGCCACTCCTTTCTAAACCACCATCCCCGTCCTAAACCTTCTAAACATCCCTAAACCTGTATTCTCCAGAAGAATCGAAAAAAATGAAAAAACTGGAAAGAGCCACTCCATTCTAAACCACCATCCCCGTCCTAAACCTT
>BQJP01000047.1 GCA_021604765.1 Thermodesulfobacteriota bacterium | reverse complement strand
TTAAGGAGGAAAATTAGCAATGTCTAAGGAAAAATTTGAGAGAGGTAAGCCGCACTTAAACATAGGTACAGTAGGCCATGTAGACCATGGTAAGACAACATTAACAGCGGCAATAACCAAAGTACTTGAGAAAGGTGGAGGAGCAAATTTTGTAGAGTTTGGCGATATAGACAAAGCTCCAGAGGAAAGAGAAAGAGGAATAACAATCAACATAGCACATGTTGAGTACGAGACAGAGACAAGACACTACGCTCATGTAGACTGTCCCGGACACGCAGACTATGTAAAAAACATGATCACAGGCGCAGCGCAAATGGACGGAGCTATCTTAGTGGTAAGTGCTCCGGATGGTCCAATGCCTCAGACAAGAGAGCACATATTGCTCGCAAGACAGGTTGGTGTGCCTTATATAGTGGTTGCGCTTAATAAAGTAGATATGATGGATGACGAAGAGCTTCTTGACTTAGTAGAGCTTGAGGTAAGAGATCTTCTAAGCCAGTATGGCTTCCCTGGGGACGATGTTCCTGTGGTAAGAGTAAGTGCTTTAAAAGCGCTTGAAGGGGACGCTGCTGCAGAGCAGCAGATACTAGACTTGATGGCAGCTGTGGACTCATACATCCCAGAGCCAGTAAGGGACATGGACAAACCGTTTCTTATGGCAATTGAGGATGTGTTCACGATCTCAGGTAGAGGGACAGTGGTAACAGGAAGAGTTGAGAGAGGAAAGATCGTAGGTGGGGATGAGGTAGAAATAGTAGGTTTTGGTGATACACAAAAGACTGTAGCCACGAGCTTGGAGATGTTCAGGAAGATATTGGACGACGCAATAGCTGGAGACAATGTAGGAGTTCTTCTTCGTGGAACAGGTAAGGATGATGTAGAGAGAGGGCAAGTGCTTTCAAAACCAGGTAGTATAACGCCTCACACTAAATTTAAAGCAGAAGTTTATGTGTTAAAGAAAGAAGAGGGTGGACGTCATACTCCATTCTTCCCGGGATACAGGCCTCAGTTCTATCTAAGAACAACCGACGTGACTGGATCA
Source organism: Thermodesulfobacteriota bacterium (assembly GCA_021604765.1). Taxonomy (GTDB): domain Bacteria; phylum Desulfobacterota_D; class UBA1144; order Nemesobacterales; family UBA2774; genus CR02bin9. The sequence goes on along the minus strand of BQJP01000047.1, from coordinate 16,407 downwards.
ATAGTGTTGCCAGAAGGAGTAGAGATGGTAATGCCAGGGGATAATATAAACATGGACGTAGAGTTGATAGCGCCAGTTGCAATGGAAGAGCAGCTTCGATTTGCAATAAGAGAAGGTGGTAGAACAGTAGGCGCTGGTGTTGTTACTAAAATTACGGAGTAAAGATTATTATGGGTGATAATACATTAGTTATAGCTCTTGAGTGTGCTGATTGTAAGAGAAGGAATTATTCGACATCAAAGAATAAGCAAACTCATAAGGAAAAAATAGAGCTCAAAAAATATTGTAGATGGTGTAAAGGCCATACATTGCATAAAGAAACAAAATAGGTTGAAAATGTTGACAATATTAGGGCAGTAGCTCAATTAGGCAGAGCACTGGTCTCCAAAACCAGGGGTTGGGGGTTCGATTCCCTCCTGCCCTGTAAATAATAGATTTAAATGGATTTGTAAATGGATAAGATAAGACAACTAAGTACTGAGACAGCTCAATTTGCTAAGGACATAGAAAGCGAAGCAAAGCGTATTACATGGCCTTCAAGACCGGAAGCGATAAAGTCGACTTTGGCGGTGATCGTAATATCCGGCATTTTTGCTGCTTTTCTGGCTGGCGTAGATTCTTTGTTTGCGTGGCTAATAAGATTGTTATTGGGCTAAGAACTATAACGGAGAAAACGGGATTTTAATGGAAAATAGGTGGTATGTCGTTCATACAAATACGGGCTTTGAAGATCGTGTGAAGTCCTATATAGAAGATAGGTCTGTGGTAGAAGGTTTCGAGGATCAAGTAACAGAAGTCCTTGTACCGACTGAAACGATAGTAGAACCACTTAAGGGTGGGAAACAGAAAACTTCGGTTAGAAAGTTCTTCCCTGGTTATATACTGGTAAGAATGGAACTTAATGATAGAAGTTGGCATTTTATAAGGAACATTCCCAAAGTGATAGGATTTGTGGGAGGAAAGGTTAAAGATGGAGTAATCGACCCTGATTCTGTTCCTGATGTACATGAAGAAGAAGTTCAAAAGATAAAAAGACAAATAGAAGAGGGGACGCTAAAACCTAAACCAAAAATTTCTTTTGAGAAAGGAGAGACGGTTAAAGTGATAGAGGGCCCATTTGCAAACTTCTCTGGAGTAATAGAAGAGGTTAAACCCGATAAAGCTAAGGTGCAGGTACTTGTAACGATATTTGGAAGAACCACTCCTATAGAATTAGATTTCAACCAAGTGGAGAAAATTTGAGATGAAAAAAATTGACGGATATATAAAACTATTAGTTGACGCAGGTAAGGCAACACCTTCACCTCCCGTTGGCCCAGCTCTTGGTCAACGTGGTGTGAATATTATGGAGTTCTGTAAGGCTTTTAATGCGCAGACGGCTAAATTAGAAGGACTGCTTCCTGTAACTGTAACTGTATACGCGGATAGATCTTTTTCTTTCGAGGTAAGAACTCCGCCGGTTTCTTATTTGCTAAAGAAAGCTGCGAAAGTCGAGAAAGGTTCAGGTGAAGCTCTCAAGGTTAAAGTTGGTAAAGTAACCAGAGCCCAGGTGGAAGAGATAGCAAAAACTAAACTCCCTGATTTAAATACGAACGATATAGATGCCGCATCCAATATTGTTGCGGGTACTGCAAGAAGTATGGGGATTGATATAGTTTAATAGTCTTAAGAACTATTTTAGTTATAAGATTGTAAGGAGAAAGGTAATGGCAACAAACGGGAAAAAATACAATGAGGTTAAAGAGAAAGTAGATACTAAGATGAGCTACGCTGTAGATGAGGCTCTTAAACTTATAGAAGAAACTAAGACAGCTAAATTTGATGAAACTGTTGAAGTTTCAGTAAAGCTTGGTATTGATCCAAGACAGGCTAATCAACAGATTAGAACAGGATTGGTTCTACCTCATGGAATAGGTAAAGATATCAAAGTGTTGGTGTTTGCGACAGGAGAGAAGGAAAAGGAAGCAAAGACTGCAGGGGCTGATTATGTTGGTCTTGAAGATCTGATTGATAAGATTTCAAATGAAAACTGGCTTGATTTTGATGTCTCAATCGCAACTCCCGATGTGATGAGTACAGTTGCCAAATTAGGAAAAGTCTTAGGTCCGAGAGGACTCATGCCTACACCAAAAGTTGGAACTGTGACTTTTGATGTTGAGCAAGCTGTAAAAGAAGCCAAGGCTGGAAGAATCGAGGTCAAAAATGACAAGGGCGGTGTTGTACATGCCCCTATTGGAAAGGTTTCTTTTGGGTTCGATAAGTTAAGAGATAATTTTTTAGTTTTTATGGAATCACTAACAAAGATGAAACCCTCATCTTCAAAAGGTACTTTTGTTAGAAAGATTACCCTAGCAAACACAATGGGCCCTGGTGTAAAGGTAGATTTTGTTAATGTGCGCGAAGTGCTTAAAGGTTTTCAAATCGCCGCATAACTATTTGAAATAATATTATGATAATTGATATTCTAAAACATACGTGTATTTAAGGAGTGAGTCATGTTAAGTAAAGCAGCGAAAAATGATATTGTAAAACAGTTTAGCGAAGTTTTTAAAGCTAACCCTTCGGTTGTTCTCGTAGAGTACAAAGGGCTTACTGTGACTGAACTAGAAGGTCTGAGGTCTAATCTGAAAGATGCCGATGCACAATTGAACGTCGTCAAAAACACACTCCTAAAGATAGCTGCTAAAGATACTGAAATTGAACAATTAAATGATCTTTTGAAAGGACCAACAGCCATAACCGTTTGCGAGAAAGATCCGACGTCTGTTGCAAAGGTATTTGTCAAAACAGCTAAAGATATGCCTTCACTTGTAATAAAGGGAGGAATAATAGAGGGAAATCTTGTAGGAGTTGATGAGATTACAGCGATTTCCAAGCTTCCTTCACGACAAGAAATGATGGCTCAACTGTTAGGAGCATTATCAAGCCCAATGTCAAATCTCTTAGGCGCGTTAACACAGATGCAAACCAAATTGTTGTATGCTTTAGAAGCTGTAAAAGACACCAAAGAACAAGGCGACGACGCAGAAAGTAAAGAAGAAGCTGCAGTAGAGAGTCAACAAGAGGCTGAGACGGAGAACAAAGAAGAAAATAAGGCAGAAAGTAAAGAAGAAGTTAAAGAAGAAAATAAAGACCAGGCTCCAGCAGAGGCTAAAGAGGAGAACAAGGAAGAAACTCCCGTAGATAGTAAACAAGATACTGAAGCAGAGAGCAAAGAAGAAAATAAGACAGAAAGTGCGGAAGAAGTTAAGGAAGAAAATAAAGAGGAAAGTTAAGAAGTTGATTTAGTGGTTTTACAAGAACAAAAAACATATTTTCTAATACATTTAAGGAGGTACAGGTATTATGCCTGAAACAACTAGAGAAGATGTCCTTTCATATCTTGAGACAGCGAGCATGCTCGAGATCTCAGACTTGATTAAAGATATTGAAGAAAAATTTGATGTAAAAGCTGCAGCCCCTGTTGCTGTTGCTGCCGCTGGTGCTGCTCCTGCAGCAGATGGTGGTGCCCCAGCTGAGAAGACTGATTTTAGTGTTGTCTTAAAAGCCATTGGTGACAATAAGATTCAAGTTATTAAGGCAGTAAGAGAGGTTACATCTCTTGGTCTTAAAGAAGCGAAAGAACTTGTTGAAAGTGCCCCCAAAGCTGTGAAAGAAGGCATTGAAAAAGAAGAGGCCGAAAGCATCAAAAAGACGCTTGAGGAATCTGGTGCGGAAATAGAAATCAGTTAACTATTTGTTGTCTTTGCATACCGGGAATAATGGATTTCTTCATAATTTTGAATCCATTATACCGTATATATTGGTAGAGCACTTTCTTATTAAGTTTGTTAGTTCTTTCTGATAAGAGGAGCTATATTGATGACAAACTATCAGTATGTAAAAGTTTTTTCAAATAAAGTTAACAGGACAGGATAATACCGTACATATTTTCAGAATTTGGTTTTGAAGTTGGTCACGTGAGTTTATAAATACAATTATGGGGGTAAGCCAAATTGAGCCTTGATGGTGTAGAAGCATATAAGTTTAGGAAAAGTTTTTCGAAAATACCATCTGTTCTAGATATACCTCACCTGCTTGAAGTGCAAATAGAGTCCTATAAGGAATTCTTGCAAGCTAATACGGAACCGGACAGTCGGGAAGAATTTGGACTTCATAACGCTTTTAAAACTGTATTCCCAATAGAGGATTATAATGAAAAGGCGTCACTTGAGTATATTAGCTATCGCTTAGATAGACCTAAATACGAAGCGGTGGAATGTAGGTTGAAGGGATACACCTATGTTGCTCCACTGTACGTTACATTTAGACTAGTAATCTGGGATACAGAGACTAGCGATGAGCGGACTATAAGGGATGTAAAAGAACAGGAAGTGTATTTCGGTGAAATCCCTCTAATGACGCCTAACGGGTCTTTTATTGTAAATGGCACAGAAAGGGTCATTGTGAATCAACTACACCGTTCACCGGGTGTTTTCTTTGATCAGGTAAAAAACAAGGACAATAGTACCGGTAGGTCCTCTTTTTCTGCCAGGATTGTTCCACATGACGGCAGATGGATTGATTATGAATTTGATTCCAAGGACTTGCTCCATGTTAGAATAGACCGAAAGAAAAAATTTCTTGTAACTGTGCTTTTAAAAGCTCTTGGTTACGATAATAAACAAATACTCAATCATTTTTATCCTGTTGAGACTGTACATATAGACTCTAAGGGGATGAGTAAAGATGTGAATTTTGATGTTCTTCCCTACCAGAGGTCTACATCTGATATACTGGATCCAAAAAGCGGCGAAGTGCTAATCAAGAAAGGAAGAAGATTAGTGCGGAACCACCTTGAGAAGCTAAGAACTGCAAAAGTTAAAACTATAGCAATTGATCCTATAGAATTAATTGATAGGTTTGCTGCTGATGATATTGTAGATAAAAAAACTGGTGAAGTAATAGTAAACTTCAATGAATTAATTACTGAAGAGAAGCTTGATGAAATAAAGCAGGCTGATATAAAAGGGTTAAAAGTATTTTACATCGATAATGTTTCGGTAGTTGCATCTCTTAGAAATACAGTGCTTGCTGACAAGGTTATTACTAGGGAAGAGGCGATTACTGAAATTTATAAAAAATTCCGTCCTACCGATCCTCCTACGATAAGCGTTGCTGAGACTTTCTTTGAAAATATGTTTTTTAATCCTGATACCTACAGGCTTTCTCAGGTAGGGCGACTTAAGATAAATTACAAACTAAATCACGGTATTTCTGATGAAGTAAACACATTAACCAAAGAAGATATTTTGGGCACCGTAGGTTACCTCTTGGGCTTAAGAGGTGGAAGAGGTGCTACAGATGACATAGATCACCTAGGTAACAGAAGAGTTAGAACAGTAGGTGAATTGATTGAAGATAGATTCTTTCACGGACTTGAGAGGTTGTCGCGTTCTGTTAAAGAGAAAATGGGGTACCAGGCTGTAGAAAACTTAATGCCTAGTGAATTGCTAATTCCTAAAACGGTAATTGCAGTAGTTAAAGAGTTTTTTGCTACAGGACAACTTTCGCAATTTATGGATCAAACCAATCCACTTTCAGAAATTACACATAAAAGAAGACTGAGTGCATTAGGTCCGGGTGGTCTAACGCGTGAAAGGGCAGGGTTTGAAGTAAGAGATGTGCACTCATCACACTATGGAAGAATATGTCCGATTGAAACTCCTGAAGGACCTAATATTGGTCTTATTTCAAGTCTTAGTACATTTGGAAAAATAAATGATTTTGGTTTTATTCAAACTCCTTATAGAGTAGTTAAAAAAGCAAGAGTTACAAACGAAATTGTACATTTGAACGCACTAGCCGAAGAACAATATATTATAGCGCAGGCAAATGCGGCACTTGATGAAAAAGGAAATTTTACATCCGAATTTATTTCTGTTAGACAAAACGGCGAGTTTTTGATGGTAGGTCGTGATCAGGTTGAGTTAATGGACGTTTCTCCATCTCAGCTTGTATCCGTTTCCGCTTCTTTAATACCGTTTTTGGAGCATGATGATGCTAACCGTGCCTTAATGGGTTCTAACATGCAACGCCAAGCCGTACCTTTACTTAGAACAAGCGCCCCGATTGTTGGCACAGGTCTTGAGGATAGAGTTGCCAAGGATTCAGGAGTTACTGTTATAGCGAAAAGAGACGGTGTTGTAGAATATGTTGATTCGTCCAGAATTGTGGTAAGCGCTTATACTCAAAGCGATTCTGATGAAGCAGGCGTTGATATGTATAGCCTTCTTAAATTTCAAAAATCTAACCAGAGTACTTGTTGGAACCAAAAACCTATAGTTAAAAAGGGTCAGGCTATCAGAGCTGGTCAAGTAATTGCTGATGGTCCATCAACAGACCATGGGGAGTTGGCACTTGGGCAAAATATTTTAGTCGCCTTTATGCCTTGGGGTGGATACAACTTTGAAGACGCTATATTAATGAGCGAGAAATTAGTTAAAGAAGACAGATTTACTTCGATTCACATCGAAGAAGTTGAGTGTATAGCTAGAGAAACAAAACTCGGAAGAGAAGAAATAACAAGAGATATACCAAACGTAAGTGAAGATGCTCTCAGGAATTTGGATGAGAGTGGAATTATTAGAGTTGGGGCTGAAGTAAAACCCGGAGATATAATTGTCGGGAAAATTTCTCCTAAAGGAGAGACTCAACTTTCCCCTGAGGAACGCCTGTTAAGGGCTATTTTTGGGGATAAAGCCGGAGACGTAAAGGATACTTCACTTCGAGCATCTCCTGGAGTCTACGGAACGGTAATCGATGTCAAAATGTTGATATCCCGCGTTGTTGATAAAGACGATAGGGCTAAAAGCATCGAAGATTTTGAGGTTACACGTCTAGAGCAGGATAGAGACGATGAAATGAAGATATTAAAGGACGATGCTCTAGAGAGAATAAAACCCTTAATAGTTAATAAGACTTCAGCGGCAAAACTTACGGTGTCTAGGAAAACAGTTCTAAAACAGGGTGATGTAATTGCCGAAGACATTCTCCCAGGCATACCTTTTGAAAAACTTGCAGATATTAGTGTTGAAAAAGGAAATAATGTTGAAGCTGAAATTAAGAGAATCATAGAACGAACACTTGAGCAAATTGATTTAACAAATGTTATATACGATCAAAGAATTTCAAAACTGACCAAGCCTGACGAGCTACCTCCAGGAGTGTTAAAAGTAGTAAAAGTTAACATTGCTGTAAAAAGGAAATTGCAGGTAGGTGACAAAATGGCTGGAAGACACGGGAACAAGGGTGTTATTTCTAAAATCCTAGCTGAAGAAGATATGCCTTATCTTCCTAATGGTTCCCCTGTTGAGATGGTTCTTAATCCCTTAGGTGTTCCTTCAAGAATGAACGTTGGTCAGGTACTTGAAACCCATCTTGGATGGGCAGGTAAGGAACTTGGGCAGAAACTAAATGAAATAATGGAAAGAGAGTTTAGTCCTAAGGCATTAAGGACTAAATTAAAAGATATTTATGATTCTACAGAGACGAAGAAGTTAGTCGACAATATGGACGACGAAGAAGTTGTAGAAGTTGCAAGACGTCTCAGTAGTGGTGTCCCTGTCAGATCCCCGGTTTTTGATGGAGCCTCTGAAAAACAGATCAAAGAATTGTTAAATGAAACAGGTCTTCCAGAAGAAGGTAAAACTATACTGTTTGATGGTCATACAGGTGAACCTTTTGACCAAAAAGTCACTGTCGGTGTTATGTATATGTTAAAACTACACCATCTTGTTGAAGAAAAAATTCATGCAAGAGCCATAGGTCCTTACTCACTTGTAACTCAGCAGCCTCTTGGCGGTAAAGCGCATTTTGGTGGGCAGAGACTTGGAGAGATGGAAGTATGGGCACTTGAAGCGTACGGCGCTTCATACACCTTGCAAGAGTTCTTAACGGTTAAGTCAGACGATGTAATTGGAAGAACCAGGATCTTCGATTCTATCGTAAAAGGTGATATGAACTTTGAGCCAGGTCTTCCCGAATCATTTAAAGTACTGCAAAAAGAACTACAAGCGCTTTCACTAGATGTGGATTTGCTTGAAGAAAATGAAATTGAGTAATAGAAAGGGATTAATTATTTCAAATAACACAGGGAGGTAAAACGTGGACGTAGATACCCTATTTGAAAAGCCTAAAAATCCTTCAGAGTATTCTGCGGTTAAGATTTCAATAGCTTCTCCAGAGAAGATAAAAGAGTGGTCTAATGGGGAAGTGAGAAAACCGGAGACTATTAATTACAGGACATTCAAACCTGAAAGGAGTGGTTTGTTTTGTGCCAAGATCTTTGGTCCTGTAAAAGATTATGAATGTACTTGTGGAAAATATAAAAGATTAAAACACAGAGGTATCACTTGTGAGAAATGTGGGGTTGAAGTTATATCCTCCAAGGTAAGAAGGGAGAGAATGGCTCATATTGAACTATCCTCACCAGTTGCTCACATTTGGTTCTTGAGAAGTATCCCATCCAGGATTGGAATGCTTCTAGACATGACACTTAAAGACTTAGAAAAAGCCCTATATTATGAATCCTACGTAGTGGTTGATCCTGGTGCAACTTCCTTAAAATTTGCGGAAGTATTGAGTGAAGAGAAATACAGGAAAGCAGTAGAAGAATATGGTCACAGTTTTAGAGTGGGTATGGGTGCTGAGACCGTTAGAGAGATGCTCAAAAAGATCGATCTTGTTGAACTCTCTGAAGAGCTTCGTCTTGAAATGAAAAACACCTCTTCACCAATTAAGAGAGCCCGTATCGCAAAAAGACTAAGAATTAGTGAAGCATTTAGAAAATCTAAGAACCGCCCGGAATGGATGATTCTGACAAGAATTCCTGTTCTTCCTCCTGATTTGAGACCGCTTGTGCCTCTTGACGGTGGAAGGTTTGCAACGTCAGACTTAAACGATCTATACAGGCGTGTTATTAATAGAAATAATCGACTAAAAAAATTACTAGAATTAGGCGCTCCAGATATCATTGTGAGAAATGAGAAGCGTATGCTTCAGGAATCAGTTGATGCGCTATTGGAGAATGGACGTAGAGGAAGGCCGGTACTTGGTCATAATCACCGTCCTCTTAAGAGCTTAAGTGACATCATTAAAGGTAAACAGGGAAGGTTCAGACAAAACCTCTTAGGTAAAAGGGTTGATTACTCTGGACGTTCCGTAATTACTGTGGGTCCTGAACTTAAGCTTCATCAGTGTGGAATACCAAAACAAATGGGTCTTGAGCTATTTAGACCTTTTATATATAACAAGCTTGAAAAATGGGGAGCTGCCGCAACTATTAAGATTGCTAAGAAATTAGTGGAGCAAGAAGCCCCTATAGTTTGGGATGCTTTAGATGAAGTTATTAAAGAACATCCTGTTTTATTAAATCGTGCTCCTACACTTCACAGGCTTAGTATTCAGGCTTTTGAGCCAATTCTTATTGAAGATAAAGCAATACAAATTCACCCATTGGTTTGCCCAGCTTACAATGCTGACTTTGATGGTGACCAAATGGCAGTACACGTGCCTCTTTCTATTGAAGCTCAGACCGAGTGTAGGGCACTTGTTATGTCAACAAACAATATACTTTCTCCAGCCCACGGAAAACCTATCATTCTACCGACCCAAGACATAGTTCTTGGTATTTATTATATGACTAGAGATGTAGGTTTTGACAAAGGCGATGGAAAAGTCTTTTCAACCATAGAAGAAGTGCAGATGGCTTATGATACTAAAGATGTCGGGATTCATGCGAAGATAAAGATCAGAATCGATGACAAAATGCATGAAACCACAGTAGGTAGAGTCCTTCTTTATGACATCATGCCAGAGGGTATTCCCTTTGAATTGGTTAACAGGGTGATGACCAAAAGAGCGTCAGAAGATCTTGTTGATAGTTGTTTTAGGGTCTCAGGCGGAAAAAGCACAGTAATTCTGGCAGATCGTATGAGGACTTTAGGCTTTAAATACTCTACTCGCTCTGGTATTTCAATAGCTATAGATGATATGAAGATACCTGTGGCGAAAAAAGAAATGCTAGATGTGGCTCAGGGAGAAGTTCAAAAAGTACAAAATCAATACTCTCAAGGTCTTATAACGGATGGAGAGAGATATAATAAAGTTATTGATATATGGGCGCGTACAAGTGACGAAGTTGCCCAAGAAATGATGAAGGACATTACTTTTGAGGAGAGTATAGACCTCGAGGGAAATGCCAGGAAGGGAGCTAGCTCAAATCCTATATATATGATGATTGACTCAGGAGCTAGAGGTAGTCAGACTCAGGTACGTCAGCTTGCTGGTATGAGGGGTCTTATGGCGAAACCTTCTGGAGAAATTATTGAAACACCGATTACTTCTAATTTCCGTGAGGGTCTTACCGTTCTTCAGTACTTTATTTCTACTCATGGAGCTAGAAAAGGTCTTGCTGATACTGCCCTTAAAACGGCAAACGCTGGTTATTTAACTAGAAGACTTATCGATGTTGCCCAGGATGTAATGATTAAAGAATATGACTGTTGTACTGTTGAAGGAATTACAGTCAGTGATTTGGTCGAGGGTGGCGAGATAATAGAGAGAGTAGGAGAAAGAGTTCTTGGAAGAGTAACTTGCGATGATATTGTCGATCCAATTAGTGGAGAAGTGATAGTAAAAGCTAATAACGAAATTGATGAGCATGCAGCTTCTAAAATTGATGAAGCAGGAAGCATTACTGAGGTTAGAATAAGATCTGTGCTCAGTTGTGAAACCCGCATTGGGGTATGTGTTCTTTGTTACGGTAGAAACCTAGCGACTGGTAAACTTGTTAATATTGGTGAGGCTGTTGGTATTATAGCCGCACAGTCAATTGGTGAGCCTGGAACACAGCTTACGATGAGAACGTTCCACATTGGTGGTGCTGCGAGCCAGAGAGCTGCAGAAAGCACACTAGAAAATACACATGAAGGTGTAATCCAATTCAATGGAATCAGAACTGTAACGACTAGTGATGGAAGTTTCGTTGTTGTTAATCGTACAGGTACTTTAGTGATTATTGACGATAAAGGATATGAAAGAGAGAGATATCCTCTAGCTCTTGGAGCTAAACTCAAAGTAACTGATGGACAAAAGGTGAAAGAGGGGAAACTTCTAGCTGAATGGGATCCTTATACTACACCTTTCATCTCTGAATTTAATGGAACTGTAGGATTTGTCGATTTGGAGCAGGGTGTAACTCTAAAAGAGCAAGTTGATGAAGTTACAGGTATTTATAAAAAAGTAGTAATAGAATCTAAAACCCTCGATACCCATCCTGGTCTTGTTATCCACACAGATGAAGGAAAGAGCATACAATATTCACTCCCAATAGGAGCTATTATTGAAGTTAACGAGGGAGACAAGGTTAGCGCAGGAGATATCTTTGCTAAAATAGCTAGAGCTACTGCTAAAACTAAAGACATCACTGGAGGACTGCCAAGAGTAGCTGAGCTATTCGAAGCAAGACTCCCAAAAGATCCTGCAGTTGTGACAGAAATCGATGGTATTGTTTCATACGGTAAGGACGTCAAAGGTAAAAGAAGAGTTGTAGTAACTCCTGAGATTGGTGAGCCAAAAGAATATCTTGCTCCTAGAGGTAAGCATGTTCTGGTTAGAGAAGGAGAACAGGTTACTTCTGGTGATCAGCTAGTAGACGGTTCTGTTAATCCTCACGATATTTTAAGGATTAGAGGGGAACGTGCTCTGACGCGTTATCTCGTTGATGAGATTCAGGAAGTCTATAGACTTCAGGGAGTTAAGATCAACGATAAACATATTGAAGCTATAGTAAGACAGATGTTAAAAAGGGTAAGAATTAAAGACCCTGGCGATACTATACTTCTGGTTGGTGAAGCTATTGAGAAGCACGTTTTCTTTGAAGAAAACGAAAGAGTGATTGAGCAGGGCGGTAGACCAGCTTCTGCTGAACCGCTTCTTCTTGGAATAACCAGAGCGTCTTTAAGTACTGACAGTTGGTTATCCGCCGCATCATTCCAAGAAACTACTAGGGTACTTACAGAAGCAGCATGTGAGGGTAAAGAAGACTACCTTAGAGGACTTAAAGAAAATGTTATTATGGGTAGGCTTATACCTGCTGGTACAGGGCTTCCAATATATAGAAACATTGATGTTGAGGTTCCAGTGCTTGAAGTACCAGTTCCAACTGCAACAGCAGCTGAAGAAGAATAAAAAAAATAAAATTGAATCAGGGTCAAGAGAATTGACCCTGATTCTTTAATCTAAGTTAATTTCCATCTATAAATAAAATGTCTGAATATACTAAAACCGAAATGGATAAGGTTTACGATCCAAAAAAGGTTGAACAAAAGTGGTATGAGGATTGGGTTAGTAAGGGCTATTACAAATCCTCTGCTTCAAATGATAAACCACCTTTTACAATAGTAATTCCCCCTCCCAACGTTACGGGATCCCTTCACATAGGACATGCCTTAAACAATACTCTCCAAGATATTCTCATTCGCTATAAGAGGATGAAGGGTTTTGACGCGCTCTGGGTTCCGGGTACTGACCATGCCGGTATTGCTACACAGATGATGGTTGAGCGAGAGCTTGAAAAAGAAGGAACTTCTAGGGTTGATATGGGAAGAGATGCGTTTTTAGAGCGCGTTTGGAAATGGAAAGAAGAGTCCGGTGGAACGATTACGCATCAACTGCGTAGTCTGGGAGCACTTCCTGATTGGGACAAAGAAAGATTTACAATGGATGAAGGGCTTTCAGATGCGGTTAGAAAGGTATTCGTTGACCTATATGACCAGGGGCTCATTTATAAAGATAAGAGGTTGGTAAATTGGGATCCAAAGCTTTGTACTGCTATTTCTGATCTCGAAGTTGAGCAGCGTGAGGTTAAAGGACATTTCTGGAATTTTAAATATCCGGTTCATGACAGTGATGAATTTATAGTAGTAGCGACAACAAGACCAGAGACAATGCTTGGGGATACCGGCGTTGCAGTTCATCCAGATGATGAACGTTATAAACACCTTGTGGGTAAGAACGTAGTACTTCCTTTAGTGGGGTGTAAAATTCCAATAGTAGCTGATGAGTATAGTGACCCTGAGAAGGGAACAGGAGCAGTTAAAATAACCCCAGCTCACGATTTTAACGATTTTGAAGTCGGGAAGCGACAAAACTTAGAAATAATAAATATTTTTGATTCCACAGCACACCTAAATGATAATGTGCCTGAAAAGTATAGAGGGCTTGAGCGTTTTGAGGCCAGGAAAAAGGTCGTTCAAGATTTGGACGCTCTTGGACTCTTAGCTGAAATAGAAGATACAGTGCATACAGTTCCGTATGGCGATAGGTCAGCGGTGGTGATTGAACCTTGGCTTACTGATCAGTGGTATGTAGATGCTAAAAAGCTTGCTGTAGAGGCTATATCTTGTGTTGAGGACGGAAGGGTGAAATTTATCCCAAAATATTGGGAGAGAACCTATTTTGAATGGCTTAGAAATATTGAGCCTTGGTGTATATCTCGTCAGCTCTGGTGGGGACACCAGATACCAGCATGGTATGGTCCTGACGGCACAGTATTTGTAGCTACTACTGAAGAAGAAGCGCTAAAAGCTGCCAAAGAGCAGTTCGGCGATGAAGTTGAACTTACGCGTGATCCTGATGTTTTAGATACTTGGTTTTCATCAGGCTTATGGCCTTTTTCTACCCTTGGCTGGCCTGAACCTACTGCAGAGCTTAAGAAATATTATCCAACTAACGTTCTTGTTACTGGTTTTGACATCATTTTCTTCTGGGTTGCCAGGATGATTATGCAAGGTCTTAAATTCATGAATGATGTGCCATTTAAAGATATCTATATCCATGGTCTTATAAGAGATGAAAAAGGTCAGAAGATGAGTAAAACAAGAGGTAATGTCATTGATCCTCTTGAAGTAATAGAGGAGTACGGCGCAGATGCTATGAGATTTAGTCTTACCGCTCTTGCTACCCAGGGGAGAGATATAAAACTTTCAATGCCTGTAATACAAGGCTATAGAAATTTTATAAATAAAATCTGGAATGCTTCTAGATTTACAATGATGAATTTAGAGGGTTATGATCCTAATCTTGTTCCAACACAAGATCAACTTTCAGTTTATGATAAGTGGATACTTACTAAACTTAACCGTACAATCAGAGAAGTAGAGCAATCTATTGAAGCATATGAATTTGATAAAGCTGCGAGTTCAATTTATCAATTCTTCTGGGCAGAATACTGTGATTGGTACTTAGAACTTATAAAACCGGTTCTTTATGGCGAGAATGAAGATGATAAGCAGAGAACAAGAAGCGTACTGGTGAGAGTCCTTACCACAGCTCTTGGGCTACTCCATCCTATAGCTCCATTTGTTAGTGAAGAGCTTTATCAAAAGTTAAAAGACTTTGGAGTTAAAATAAAAGGTGTAGATAGCATAGTTGCTGACAGCATAGTTCTCAGCGCATTCCCTGATTCCAATGAGAGTGAAATATATAAAGTTGAAGAGGATGAGGTTGAGTTTATAAAAGAGATCGTTGCTGCTGTTAGAGGATTAAGAGCCTTGGTTGGTCTCCATCCATCAGAAAGAGTGAATATTATGCTCCTTCCTGCAAGTGAGTCAGTAGCAGCTCAGATCGAACGCAATCAAGAATCCATTATCAATCTAGCTTCACTTTCCAATCTTCAGATCTTAGAAGGTGAGAAACCTGAAAAAGCAATGGCTCAGGTCATTTCAGATGTAGAGGTGTTTCTCCCGGTTGAAGGTTTGATTGATATAGATAAAGAAACCCAAAGAATTAACAAAGAACTTCAAAAAGTGACGAAGGATTTAAAACAAACTGAAAGTAAACTATCTAACGCAAAATTTCTCGATCGAGCTCCTGAAGACATAATTGAAAAGGAAAAGGAAAAGCTTGAGGAATTTTCCACACAAAAGAAGAAGCTTGAAGAACTACTACTAAAGTTAAAAGAAATAAGTTGAATCTAGTCGTTGATGTTAAATTATGGCTTCAACCACCAAAAAGCCCAAGTTGTTTAACTTTTATTTTCTTGTCAGTTAGTTCAACTGGATACTTTCCTGTAAAACACGCGTTACAAAAGTGTTCTTTACCATTTAATTTCTTAGCCGCTTCAACAGCGCTCATTACACCTTCAAGGCTTAGGTAACCAAGGGAATCAGACGTTATATATTTTCTTATCTCATCAGCTTCCAGGGAATTGGCTATTAGCTCTTCTTTAACTGGGGTGTCTATTCCATAGTAACAAGAGAACTTGGTCGGAGGTGAGCTAATCCTCATGTGAATCTCTTTGGCTCCTGCCGCCCTTATCATCTTCACTATTTTTCTACTTGTTGTTCCCCTTACAATGGAGTCGTCAATAATAACAACCCTTTTCCCGTTAAGCACTTCTCTGATAGCATTTAACTTTAGCTTAACCCCGAAATTTCTTATTGATTGTTGAGGCTCAATGAACGTTCTTCCCATATAATGGCTTCTCAAAAGTCCAAGCTCAAGTGGAAGTCCCGCCTCTTCGGCAAATCCCATGGCAGCAGGTACCCCCGAATCGGGCACTGCCACCACAATGTCAGCTTCCATTGGATGTTCTCTTGCTAGCTGTTTTCCAAGCTCTTTTCTGACCTGATAAACATTTCTTCCGGTCATAAAGCTATCGGGTCTTGCGAAATATATATATTCAAATACACAATAGGCATGTTTAACTTCTCCAAAGGGTTTAAATGATTCAATTCCGTCCTGGCTTACTACAATTACCTCTCCTGGTTCAACTTCCCTTACAAAATCCGCTTCTATCAGATCAAAAGAACAGCTTTCAGAGGCAAACACGGGGGAATCCCCGATCTTGCCCATTACGAGAGGTCTGAAACCGTAGGGATCTCTTACCGCTATCATGTATTCAGGAGTCAGGAACATCAGAGAATAAGCACCCTTACATCTCATAAGAGCCTCAATTACTCTTTTTACAAGTTTTTCTTCCTTTGATTTGGCTATTAGATGCACTATAACTTCTGTGTCCGTTGTGGACTGGAATATAGCTCCTTCGCCTTCAAGTTCATCTCTAAGTGCTTTAGCGTTAGTTAAGTTCCCATTGTGAGCTATTGCCAGAGAGCCTCTGAAGTAGTTTATTACAATTGGCTGCATGTTCTTTAGCTGGCTTGAGCCTGTGGTTGAATAACGGACGTGGCCGATCGCGTTTTTTCCCGGTAGACCTGATAAAACTTCTTCTGAGAAAATGTCAGATACTAGACCCATAGAACGGTGATTATAGAGGTTGACGCCATCAGAAGTTACGATACCCGCACTTTCCTGTCCTCTGTGTTGAAGAGCATGCAATCCCAGATAGGTTAAGTTGGAAGCTTC
>BQJP01000046.1 GCA_021604765.1 Thermodesulfobacteriota bacterium | reverse complement strand
AGCAGCGCCAGTCCAGTTAACAAAGTTAAAATCAGGATCAGCAGTCTCATTAAGATTTATAAATGTATTTATATCAAATAGCTCACTGCAATCACCTGGGCAGTCTATGCCTGAAGGACTAGATGTAACACTCCCTGCGCCAGGTGGATTAATACTGACATCAACATTAAACTGCTGAATTTCAAAATCCGCTGTACAATTAGAGTCAGCATTAACCGTTATCATGGTTGAATTGCCAGCACCTGAACAATCTCCTCCCCAGCCGTTAAAGATCGAGCTAGCATCAGCTGCAGCAGTGAGAGTAACCTCCATACCATCGGGAACTGCTATATCGCATATCTCATTCATGCTAGAATCACAGTTCATCCCTGCAGGGTTCATACTTGTAATATTTCCGTCGCCATTACCTGTTTTTGTAACTGAAAGCTCGCTCATAGGTGGCCCTATGAAATATGGAGAGGATGATGCCGGGATGCTTCCGAAACCACCAAAGGGAGTGCCAATAGTTATCGTTCCCATAGGAGAGACCATTACCTCTGTAGCAGTACCCGAGATTCTCAACCCATAAAAAGACGTTCCGTCCCCAAGAAACCCAAGTGTGCTATATGTCTCAAGTGGGTTACCCGCGAAAAGCGAAGCAGCATTTGAACCTACATCAATTCTTACATAATTAACGTTAGCAAATAAGGGTGGAGGCATAATATTACAGCCGCCAGAAACTTGGTTAGTTGGCTGAGTGACCACCCATGCAAAATTACCGGCTGGACTAACAGCAATGTCTAGCGGATCTGCTGCGCATAAGCCATCACTCAAGGAAATGGTATCGCTTACTGCCGCTGGCGGTAACCCCGCGGCAAGATCAATAATATATACCGCGTCATTTGCACGGTCTGTAACATATATCTTTATTCCGTCAGTACTTATGTCAATATCATTGGAACCCAACAGGACTGTCCTATTTGGCGCATCTATTACCATATTAGTAGTTGTATTAATAGCTAGTAATCGATCACATCCCGTTGTGACGTATACAAAATCAAGTGTTGGATGTACAACTATAGCGTTAGGGTTGCAGGATCGACTTATTACAGGAAGTTCAATACGCGTTACCATTTCAGTTGCAGTATCAATTTTTGAAACTGTTCCAAAATTACTAGGAATACCATTGAAATTAGCAACCCAAACAGTAGTGCCATCCGGTGAAATAGCTATATCCGTAGGATCATTGTCCACATCTATGGTTGAAATGACGGTATTAGTGGATGTTTGGATTACAGATACGGTATCTGGTCCTTGATTAACAACATAAGCTCTAGTTCCATCAGGAGAAACAACGGCACTAACAGGCCTATTGCCAACAGTAATAGTATCAATAACCATATTTGCACCTGTATCAACAACCGATACAGTATTATCTGGATTAGATGTATTACCATTGTTTGGAACATAAGCTCTTGGCTGGGCTAGTGTAGATCCTGCCCAAAGAGTAAAAAGAGTTATTAGTACTAAAGTAGTCCTTTGTTTCATCCTGAAAGTCCTCCTATATATGTTCATCCTATAATAAAAATATACTCAATATTTAGTTAAGAAGAAAATAACTTCTTTCAATTGAAACAACTAGAGAATAATTAAGATAAATGAGTAGATGGAACTATTTTGGATTTAAAAATCTATAAGACAGCTTGCTTTTCTTCTTTTCCTAAAGCCTTTTCAATCTTCTTCTTGAGAAGCTCTCTTTTAAGGCGCCCTAGCCTGTCAATGAAAAGTATGCCGTCTAAATGATCAATCTCGTGCTGAAATACTCTGGCAAGGAGATCTTCACATTTAATCTCTACGAGTGCACCATCACGGTTATAGCCTTCAACTGTAACTTCATATTTCCTTTTAACATCACTAACAAAACCTGGAATGCTGAGGCAACCTTCTTCGCCAACTATCTCCCCATCTGAAAAGACAATTTCAGGATTTATGAGTTCTATTAATTCCGAACGGTCAGGAGGCAAGAGGATTTCTTCATCCTCTTCGGTGCCTTCAACACGCTCCCGGGGTTTAATATCTGCGACTAAGACTCTTTTTGTAACACCTACTTGTGGCGCAGCGAGCCCTATCCCTGGCGCTTGATACATAGTATCAGCCATGTCATCCAACAGCTGAATCAGATCGTCATCTATCTCTTCAACTGGGTCGCATTTTTTCCTGAGTGTAGGGTCAGGATAAGTAAGAATATTACGTTCTGGCATAGAAAATAAAGGCTATCAAAAAGGTTGGAATTGTCAATTTAACTTTTGGTTAAAGAAACAAAATCAATTGCAGATTTAATGTTTAAGAAATCTGCCTAGAATAAATAAACGACAAGGCTACTCTTCATCATTGAGCTTGCCAATCAATTCTCGGCTTGGTCTAAAATGAGGTAGTTTTTTTGAAGAAACCGTCACTTTGTCACCCGTTCTCGGATTACGGCCTTCATAAGATCCGTAACTTTTAGTAAAGAAACTTCCGAATCCTCTGATTTCAATCCTGCCATCATTTTCAAGCACTTCAGTCATATGCTCAATTATAGTATCGAGTATCTGTTCTGATTGTGAAGGCTGCAAATTAAATTTATCGGCTAGTTCTTTTTCAATATCTGATCGTTTCATACCATGACCCCCATCCAAATTAAGTGAGTCTAAAAAACACCCATCCCAAATCCACTTTAGATAATTTTTAAATGTTTGTCAAGTGTTATATGATAGTTACAACTATTTTAGAAATACTTTTCTTTTAATATGTCATCAACTATCTAAGCACTTATGTTGTGCAAATTAAGCCCTTGCTGCTTTTTTTCCATTACCCTTTTTAGCTTTTTTCTTAGAAACTTTTTTTCCTGCTTTTCCCTTACCCTTAGAAGTGTTGCGTAAAAAAGACTTCTTATGAACATCGGTATAAGACCCCTTAGGATAGTGCTCATCGTAAAACTCAGTATCAATATTCATAGCCTGAAACACTAAGCGCATATACATTGGATCAACAAATGCGGGGAACCTTCCATATGTGTCATAAATATAATTGGCAACATCTTTTACAATCTGCTTAGTAGTCTCTGTTGGTTGAGGAGCCCTCATTAAGTGCTTATCAGCTTCCGTATAAGGGAAAGGTTTAGTAGATTCCCAATTAGCATCTTTATGTTCATGAAAAGCATCAATAGCCTCATTCATATTCTTATAATATGGAGGACAGTAACCTTCAAAAACTCCGTCTCTTCCAACCGGAATAGTCGCAGGAGGATTAAGGACTCCTTTCTTGGGCTGTATAAAATTAAACCCTAACCCCTTGAACAGATCAGGGGCCGCACCAAGAGCAAACCTTGGAATAAATCCGCTAAAAGTCCACCCCGCTAAACCAAGGGCTTGTAGGGCAAGACTCATATTTTGACATATAAATGCCTGCTCAACATTAAGACCGGTCAGCACTCTTGACTCAAGATCAAACAAAGACATTTTAACGCTATCTTTCAATCTGCCTTTCTTTATCCACTTGCTGACCCCGGCAGGTTTTCCCGTGAGGTCATCTATAATTGTAAAGCCGTATGTATTGCTGCAATAAAGATGAAGAAGATTTAAATACTCCTCTGTAATGTCGGTCACAGGTATATATACTGACGTGCCGGGTTTGTTCGTATTCCACTCGTTAAAATTAAAGAGACCCGGCATACGGTCAGGAAGATCGGCTCTTCCGTCTTCTAATTTAACAAGGCTCTCTCTATAAAGCTCTAAGACCCTTTCCATTCTCTCATTGCGGTCCATTTTAAAAAACATATCGAGTTCATGGTTTTTAGGAAGCATATGTTTTACATCTATGTGATAAAGGCCGTCATCATTGGTAAAAAAGAGTTCGGTGCCGTGATTATTACAAGCCGAGGGCCAAGTACGTCCTGTCCATTGGCAAAGTAAGTCAATCCCTGTTTCAGGTGGCAAGTCGGCAAGACATAGACCAGTTAAGCCAGTTCCTGACCAAGCAATAAGAGCTTCTTCTATTTCATCAAGAGGAACAGGATCATATTTAGATTTAAATCCGAGCGTCTGATCAGGCAAGTCCATACCAAGCCCGAAGCGTCTGGAACGACGGTTGAAGATTGAATCAAAAAGTGGATATTTTAAGGCATCCTCATATCTTTTAGGTAGTTTGAATTTTGATTTCCCTTTTCCATTTTTGCTTTTACCGTTACCCTTCTTAGCCATGCTATTGCCTCCGAGTTTTTTTGAATAATTTTAGTATTTAAAATTACATAGAGAATTTTAAGTAAGTTAGCCTAAATTGCAAGACATAATTCTTGATTAAAAGGGGTGGATAAATTAGCAGGTTAAGAATTTTCCTTATTTCATTCATAGCTCTAGTTCTAACCGTGCCTTGGTTTTTCTCAGATTTTGATGACAAGATGATCTTGGGATTTCCAATATGGGCCATATACAGCATCTCAATGACTGTCGTATATGCAGTCATAATAGCTATACTTCTAGAACGTTACTGGGACGTTTCTTCGAGTGAAAATGAAAGTGGAGAGGACGGCTAAGTGGATTCCAGACCCCTCTTAAGCTCAGGCGGCATTATATTCATGACTCTCTACCTGAGCTCGCTAATTCTTATAGGAGTCTGGGGCAGATTAAAAAGGAAAGAGGAGTCTCTTTCAGATTTCTATCTTGCTGGACGCGGGATGGGATTTTTCGTTTTATTCCTAACTCTTTATGCAACTCAATACAGCGGCAACACCATAGTAGGCTATGCAGGAAAGGCTTACCGTGAAGGCTACACGGTTCTTGTAACAGTAGCATTTATGATGTCCGTTATAGGAGGATATTTATTATTCGCACCTAAACTTTACAGGATTTCCAAGAAACTAAATTTCATTACAGTCGGCGACTATATTCAGCATCGATATAAATCTAGAGTACTAACAATAATAGCTGTATCGCTATTAATACTAGCTCTTGGCAATTTCATACTTACCAACTTAAAAGCAATCGGACATATTGTTGAAGCAACAACAGGTGGGCAAATCTCATTTGCCTATGGTGTATTAGCGCTATCTTTGATAATGGTGATTTACGAAACCCTAGGTGGATTAAGGAGTGTAGCTTGGACTGACGTTATACAGGGCATAATTCTACTATTGGGCTGTGCGTTGATTTTTATAGCTATTGAATATCAGTACGGCGGGCTTACAAGTACAGCAGAGTATTTCATCACTGAACGCCCTGACGCATGGTCACCACCCACTTGGGAGGAAAAGAGGCTTTGGCTTAGCACACTCCTAATTGTAATGTTTGGAATCTCAATATATCCCCAAGCTATACAGCGAATTTATGCTGCAAAAAATGAAAAGACTTTAAAACGCTCGCTTCAGTTTATGGTTTTTATGCCACTGGTTACAACGTTCTTTATCGTTGTAATTGGAATAGTAGGCAGCGCTCAGATACCTGGTTTGGGCAGAGATGGTAGCGAGCAAATAACTTTAGTTTTATTAAGCGATATAGCGAAAAACATCCCAGGGATAGAGTATGTAATAATATTATTTGTTACTGCTGCCGTAGCTGCCATTATGTCCACAGTAGACTCAGCACTTTTGGCAATTTCCTCATTATTTACCCAAGACCTTTATAGAGTAGGAAGGCCATATTCTTCTGAGCGCCACCTGACATTTATGGGAAAGTTATTTTCATGGATTATTATGGGAATTATGGCTTATCTTGCAATTCACCTTCCTCAGACTATCTGGCGACTTATGGAAATTAAACTTGAGATACTTTCTCAGGTGGCTCCAGTTATTTTATTAGGTATAAATATCAAGTCTCTACATAAAAGAGCTGTGCTATCGGGTCTTTTAGTGGGAACCGGGGTTGCTTTTGGTATAATGGTTGCCAATTGGGAGGGGTTAATAGGTTCTGCAAGACCGTGGGGATTTCATGCCGGGCTTTGGGGATTATTAGCTAACTTAATTACAATTGGGATAGTTTCTTTAATTATCAACTCTACTGAATCTAAGTTAATCAGCGAGAAATAATAAGTTCATTTTAAAGTGAGGACCCTCTATGATCTCCTGCAAATATCATTTCCCCACCAGGCTTATCGGCCCCACCTTCGGGTTCAAGTGTAACAGAATATGCCTCTATATTCCCCATCTCGGAAAATGATTTGAGCTTGACAATATGGCTCCCCTTTCCGTCAACCTTAAAAACCGCAACGCTTTTATTAACTCCGTCAGCCTTAACCCACCACTGATACGTCTTACCTTCAGGCGCATCTTCCAGGTCAAGACAATAGAACAAAGCCTCATCATCATCTTTATCCACTAGCACACCGCTTCCTGCCTCTGGATTATCATGCATGTTTGATAATTGTATAACAAAGACATTCGGATCTTCCAAAAATTCGGTTAACTCATCAAGATTAGCAAAAGAATTCTTAAGCTCACCCATTTCTGTTTCTTTTTCAGCAATCACACTTTTAAGGGAAGCTATCAATGTTTCCTGTTCATTTATTTTTTGAGTTAGTTCCGCAATTTGGGTAGTTTCAGCTCCAATCTTTTGATTAAGATTGCGATTGGAGATAAACAACATCAAAATCAGGCCAACAGCTACTGCTCCTCCGAGAGATAATCCAAGGTTCCAGAACCTTGACCAAAATGGAGGAGATGCTTCCTCAACTAGCACTTTCCTGTCTCCCAGTATTTCACTAAGAACTTTCTTTTTTAGTTCTGGCTCCGGTATCAAGCCCTTAGAAGCATAAGAGATATGGGAAGTTACTTCCTGATATTGCCTTAGTAAAGCGTTGGCCTCATCTGAACCTGAAGCTAAAATCTCCTCTACTTTTATAAGTTCCTCTCCCTCCAAAACACCTAAAGCGTATGCAGAGATAAGTTGTTCTAATTCTTCTCTATCTATCATAAATTTCCAATGAAACTTTTAGTAACTTTGCTTCGTATAGTAATCTAATTGATAATATATACAAAATCGCTCCCTATTTAAATATACCTACGATGTTAAAGGGTTGTTTGGATATTCTTACGACACAGATGACAGGATTGGATTATTACCAATGTATCTATAAACTAAAGTGGGGGTAAAAAATTTTAGGCTTTTGAGCAAAAAGTTTGATATATTGATTAAACTTGACTTAAATATTGAATTAGCATTTAAGCTTGTCAGAGATGGAAATGGGTGAAAGAGAAAAAAAACCACGAACTTTATCAGATGCTGAACGCGATCTGGCTATTCTTATTTCAAAAATAGCCAAAGGTTGCGAATCTGCTCTTAAGAAACTGTACGACAACACCATTTCCCAAGTTTATGGATTAGCATATAAAATTTTAAGTAACAAACCAGACGCTGATGAAGTAGCTCTTGATGTATTTAAGCAAATCTGGAATAAAGCCCCTGATTATGAACCTAGCCGTGGCAGCCCATCTGCATGGCTGATCACGGTTACTCGAAGCCGGGCTATAGACAAAATTCGGTCTGACACTAAGAGAAGAACTACAAACGAGCCTCTACTAACTGACTCAATAGATAACACACCCCTCCCTGATGAAACCGCTTCGGTAAGAGAAAAAAGAGAGCTTATAGAAAAAGCGCTTTCAGAACTCACCCCTAAGCAAAGAGAGTCAATTGAGCTTGCTTATTTCAACGGACTTAGCCAAAGTGAGATATCTGAACAAATGAATGAACCTTTGGGAACGGTAAAAAGCTGGATAAGAACTGGAATGATGCGCTTAAGAGAAATACTCATAGCCTAAAGGGGCAACCCTAGCTTTTTCCCTATTGTTGCATAACCCAGATAGAAAACTATCATTACAACCGTAGATATTCCCAATGACAGCCAGAAATTATATTGTTGTCGCAAAAGCCATGGGAGTATTAAGAAGAAAAGTAATGTTGGCAAAACTAGCCAAAAAATAGCAATCGACAGATCTGCAATTCGTCCTGCATCTTTTGTATCAGCATATAACCAGATCATGGCCAAAAGTGAGGTCAAAGGAAGGGCTGCCAGTAATGCCGCAAAAGTAGTGTAGCGTTTTCCTATCTCTGAAATCCCAACAATTATTACAGCAGTCAATATTGTTTTTATAATAATATAAGCCATAGCTATCTCCTATTATGATAATAATGAATTTAACGTCTCCCATTTATAGTATAAATTTGTATAATAGTTCATAAGTGATACAAAATGCAAAAAAAGAAGCTTAATAAATTTATTTTGATATCAGTGGTCTTCCATATAGTTGTGATATCAGCCATCTTGATCTATTTTTTCAAACACCCTCTAACTGGTGGGAAGTCAGGAGCTGTAATGGTTGGAGTAATTAGCAGCAATGATATATCACAGGACAAAACCTCAGCACCATTAAAAACAACAAAGAGCAAATCTATTAGTGACGAAACCAGCAAACCCAAACTAGTTTTAGAAAAAGAACCTGTAAAACAATCCATCCAAAATCAAAACAAGACCAAAGACCAAAAACCAATTTTAGAAACTGTGAGAGCTGAAAATAAATCAAGTAGCAAACCAAAACAAGTTTCTAGCTCGAATATTAAGCCAGATAACAATCCAACTAAAGAAACTGCATCAACAACTCTAAATAATTCCGGCAAACCATACGTCGGTCAAGACAAAGCGTCTGGAACAGCTGGATATAGTACGGAACTTGCTTATCCAAACTACAATATTAACCCAAAACCTAAGTATCCCAGAACCGCTCGAAAAAGGGGTTACGAGGGGGAGGTCAAATTAAAAGTGTTTGTGCTCGAAAATGGCAAAGTTGGAAGAATAGAGATAACTAGTCCTTCAGGATATGAAATTTTGGATCAATCCGCTCTTGAAGCCGTTAAGAACTGGGTATTTGTTCCGGGAAAAGAAAATGGGAGAGAAATCTCAAGCTGGGTAACTATCCCAATTACATTTCAACTTAAAAGTAGTTAAAAGAAATGCTATGTCTGCAGATTACATGATGTAAACTAATTTCTATCCCTATAAAGAATAATATTTTTTTCTCTATAATACAGGACTCCCCATGATATTTGAAAGAATGCTATTTTCACGCGTTGTACTAATTTCTTTTGCGATTGTAATTGTTGTATCTATAGTCCTGAGCTTCCTACCTCTAATAGGAACATTAGGCTTTGAATTCTCAGCAATATCAGCAGTTCTCTTATCATTTCTAACTGTTATTGTTTCCGCTTCATTAATTAGCTCCGGGCAGTTTAGAGGCAGTTCAACAAAACAAACATTGAACCCTATCGGTTCAATCTTCTTTATCAACTTCTTATTACTCCTTGCGGCCTTTACAATAGGACTCATAAGCTCAGTTATTAAAGATGACTGTTACATAAAAGAGGGAACACTCTTTTTCCTTCTAATCCCAACGATAACTGTTTTCTTTTCCACGTCTGTGGGACTACTTTTAGGATACTCTTTTGGAAGAAAAGGAATACTTCTTGGCCTAATAACCATCTTGCTGATAGCTTTATATGCATTCTGGAAACTTTACTACGGGGTCTCGATTTTCGTATACAATCCAATATTCGGCTTCTTCCCTGGCCCCCTTTATGATGAAGCCATTCCGATATCTCTCACACTAATCATCTCTCGTATTATGGTACTCCTATGGGGAATTCTAATACTTCTTATCCTTAGAATTGTAAATGGATTTAGACATAGTTTGATTAGAATCTGGGATATTCTTTTATTCATAATTCTGGTAGTTGCTATAATTGTATTTCATCTAAATGAATCTGAAATCGGCATTAGCTATAGTCGTGATTACATAACCCAAAACATTCTCTCAGGTTCGATCGAAACAGATAATTTCATTATTTATTACCCCCCAGGATCACTTCAGATTGAGGATATTGAACTCATAGCCATGGATCATGAGTGGAGATATAAGCAGCTAAAAGAGGCTCTGGATTTAGATTCCAATCAGAAAATAAAATCATATATATATCCGGATATAGAAACCAGAAAGAGACTGTCGGGCGCTGGAGAAACAACAATTGCTAACCCTATACACAACGAAATACATCTTATCTATGACTCATTCCCGCACCCTGTGCTTAAGCATGAACTAGTACACGTTATGGCTGCAGAATTTGGTAATGACATTTTGAAACTGAGCCCTAAAATCGGGCTACTTGAGGGAATAGCAGTAGCAATCGATTGGAGAGGACAAAGATTTACACCTCATCAATGGTCTAATGCAATGATAGAGATCGGAATTGCTCCTCAAATTAAGGACATTGTCGGGTTTGGATTTTGGTACGCCCCTGCTGAAGTCAGCTATACAATTATGGGTTCATTTTCGCATTACTTGATTGACACTTATGGGATTGACAAATTCAAGACAGTCTATAGAACCGGGAATTTTTCAACATACGACAAGAATCTAGATGATCTAGAACTTGAATGGCAAGAATATATCAAAACGGTCAAAACTCCACCAGAAACAAAAGCTATAGCGGAAGCTAGGTTTAGCAGACCAAGTATTTTTCAAGCCACATGTCCAAGAAAGGTAGCTGAATTAAAAAACCAAGGTTATGAGAATTTTGAAGATGACAACTATTATGAAGCAAGAAACAATTTCGCAGAAGCCTTAGAATATAACAACTCAGATCCTAGCTTGATAAACTGGCTTGCCTATTCTCATTACTACGAGGGAAATTTTGATCGAGCTATTGAAATAGCTAACAGTTCTACTTCTGCCTCAAAAATAGAAAAAGACTTATTGAAAAATCTCCAAGGAAACTCACTGTGGCAGACAGAAAACTCGGAAGAAGCTTTAGAAATATTTGAAAATCTATTGAATCAAGAGCTACCTGATAGCACAAAGAGAGAGCTTGAAATCAAGATATTGACCATATCTCAGAATTCTCAAGTTGAAGAGAATATAAAGAAATTTTTTGGTACCAGGGACAAAGTTTTACAGCTTGCATATCTACAAAAGGCTATTCTGGCAAACCCTCTATACGCTCCAACATACTATCTTAAAGGGAGACTTCTTTTCAATGAAGGTAAATACCAAGAAGCGACTTCAGACCTTGTTCGTGCCTACCTATTAGAGCTTCCCTCAGAGAAGCTAAGGAATGAGAACTTGCGTATTCTTGGCATTTCTCTATTTGCTAATGGCAGTTATGATCAAGCTATAACAACATTTGAAACTCTGCTTCTAAACGAAAAGAATGAAGCCGCAAGACAATACGCAGCTGATTTTATAGGAAGAACTCAATGGATGAAAGATAATGAAGAATCGAATTTAAATCAGTTGAAGTAATCATTCAATCCTATATACTCTCTGCTTCATAAAATGAATAAATTAAGAACCCCAATCATCGTTGCGGCAATTGTTATTATATTGGATCAGCTGTCAAAGTGGCTGGTAGTAAAAACCATACCGTTATATGACAAAATTCCTTTTTTGCCGTTCCTCGATATTACACATATCAGAAACCCCGGCGCTGCATTTGGAATATTCAGCGATTTGCCTGAACAAGCCCGACTAATTCTCTTTGCTGTTGTGCTCATTACTGCTGTTGTAGTGATATTTTACTTCCTTAAGAAAACTGGCCCTCTAGACAGCTTACTCAGATTCTCTCTAGGACTAATACTTGGTGGCGCCATAGGAAACTCTATAGATCGGTTTAGACTAAGGTATGTAACTGATTTCATTGATTTTCATTGGTTTGGAGACCCTGCCCTTCATTGGCCGCCTTTTAATATTGCTGATTCTGCAATTACAATAGGTGTTATACTGATATTAATTGATACCTTCATTACAAAAAGAGGCAAATAGAATGTTTACCGGTATTGTAGAAGACCTAGGAACTGTAAAAAATCTCAAACGTAAGTCAAAAGACGTAGTATTCACATTTAAAGTAGGAAACATTAACCTGAAAGAAGTGATACTAGGAGATAGCATTTCTGTAAACGGAACATGCCTCACTGTTACATCACTAGGCAAAAACACTTTCACAGTGGACGCTTCTCACGAAACACTTGCAAAAACCAATCTAGGAAAACTAAAAGTTGGAAAGAGAGTGAATTTAGAGCGCGCTCTTAAAGCAGGAGATAAGTTGGGTGGACATATTGTAAATGGCCATGTGGACGGCGTCGGAAAGGTTAAATCGAGAATTAAACAGGGAGAATCCTTTGAATTCAAATTTTCCGTACCTAAAAATCTGTCCAAGTATATTGTCGAAAAGGGCTCAGTAGCTATTGATGGTGTAAGCCTTACAGTTAATGCGGTTAAAGGAAACGAATTCATAGTTAATATTATTCCTTTCACACAAGAAGCTACTACATTTGGGAGCCTCCGCAAAGGCAGCTCTGTCAATATAGAGTGCGATATAATAGGAAAATATGTAGAAAAATTTGTCACTGGCAAGAAAAACAAAACCTCCATTTATCAATTTAACAAATGGCTCAAACTAACCTAAAACATAAGAATATATTCCTTGTAGGATTCATGGGAGCCGGCAAGTCGACAGTGGGTAAAATACTGGCTGACAAAATCGGCTACAACTACTTGGATGCTGATCAGTATATTGAAGAAAAAGCCGGAACCACAATCACAAAAATATTTGCAGACCACGGAGAGCCGTATTTCAGGGATCTCGAATCTGAAGCTACTGAAGAATTGGCTAGAAATGAGAATCAAGTAATTGCGACTGGCGGAGGAGTGGTGCAGAGAGATAGGAATTGGAACGCGATGAAGGAAAGCGGGATAACTATATATCTCAAAGCCTCTGTTGAAACTATATGGGAGCGAATTAAAAATGATACCTCACGCCCGCTACTTCAAGTGGATAATCCAGTGGACACTGCAAGAGCGCTACTTAATAAAAGAACCCCAATGTATGAAAAAGCTGATGCAATTATAAGTACAGATAATCTTTCGCTTGAGCAAGTAGCTGATGAAGCACTTAATTTGCTGAATAATTGAAATTAACTGCTAAAACAACTATGACGCAAAATAAAAACAAATCTTATAAATCATTAGAAGACGGTTGGCTCGATATTACAGTACCACTTACTAACGGTATGGCTCACTGGCCAACCGACCCCAAAGTACAAATAAAACGTATAAATGATATGAAAGATGGAGATCAGGACAATCTAACCCATGTTTCAATGTGTGCCCACTCGGGAACTCATATGGACGCACCATGTCATTTCAGAAAATCAGGTAAGGCAATAGATAAAATGCCCTTATCAGCAAGCGTTGGAAAAGCGCGAGTTATTGAAATAGTAGACAAAGAAGTAATAACTGTTGAAGAAATTCGTCCACACAGAATCCGTAAAGACGAAAGAATTTTATTTAAAACAAGCAACTCAAAAACCAGATGGGATAATAAACCATTTATGAAAAAGTTTGTGCACTTATCTATTGAAGCTGCAAAGTTTCTTTCAGAACGGAAAGTACAAACCATAGGAATAGATTATTTGTCTATCGGTGGGTATGAAGGAAACGTTGTTGAGGTCCACGACGTTATACTAAAAGCCGGGATATGGGTTATCGAGGGTCTTAACCTGTCTAAAATTGTTCCAGGGAACTATGAACTTAACTGCCTTCCAATTAAGATTGCGGGCGCAGATGGGGCCCCTGCTAGGGCTTTAATCCGTCGAATTTGAAGAACATACAAATTCTACACAACTACTTCTACAGCTTCGTCCATTAATGCCTCAGGAAAACGCGCAACTCTTCCATCCTGAAACTGAACCCTGTATGAATTACCATTCGGCGTTTCAAATGTTTCAACAATACTTCCCCGAAGCCCCTCATTAAAACTGTCTTTTTTGCCTTCTATATTTTGTATTAGTCGTACAGTCAATCCTTTTTTCCACATTGTTCACCTCGTATTTCTAATAATTATAGGCTAGAAACTATATCAAATTTTTAAGCTTTTTTCCAAGGTCTTTTATAAAACTACTCCGCGCATACTTTATTTATATTCAAGTTACCAAAAAGATATCTGAAATCTTGAGCTTTTGGTAAATAGAGCTGTACTGACTTTAGTTTAGCGAAAACCCCTTACATCATAATCCATTTGAGTATATTATTTAATTAGGGGGTATATATAAATGGCAGATTTACTTGGAAAAATAAAGGGCAAAATAGATAAAGGAATTTCTACTGTTAATCTTAAATCCAAGGAGCTCATAGAAAAACAAAAACTTAAACTACAGAAATCTGAGCTTGAGGCAGAGAAGAGAAACATTTTACTTGAGCTTGGTAAATTGACCCATTTAATAATAGAATCCTCAGATGGAGAGGATGACCTAATATCCACGAAAACCACAGAAACCAAGAAATCCAAAGAACTTAAACCCGATAAGTGGGAACAGTCTGTTCTCAGCATACTGAACTCTATATGCAAAGGCGAACTAGACAATATTTTATTTGAGAATACGAATAAAGAATTTAAGATTACCGCAAAATCACTTTTTGCTGAAGTCCAAAAATCTTTACCAAAATCAGAACAAAAGGGACAGAACCTTCAGTGGTTAGGAAGAGTGCTTGGAAAATTTGGCATTACATCAAGAAAATATTCTAAGAGAATAAATCGTGAGCGAGAAACTGTCTATGAATTTGACAAGCAAGAAACTAGGGCTTCTTTAAGCAAAGTAAAAAACAACAAAACTAAAACAAACAAGGAACAGAAAAGCACAAACTATAAAGACCAAACTTTATTAAAGAGCAATGAGATTAAAACACTTGATGCTAAGATTGCAAAACTGGAAAAACAGTTGTCAGAAATAGGAACTTAAGATGTATAATGGAATCTAATATTCTTATGCTAGAGATTTCTCAACAACTCTTTCAATTTCTCCCTTAGGAACGGCACCTATGATTTGATCTACCGCTTCACCATCTTTAAACATAATAATTGTGGGGATGCTTCTGATACCAAATTTCATAGTAGTTGCTTGGTTTTCGTCCACGTTCATTTTGCCAACCTTGATCTTACCTTCATAAGATGAAGATATTTCTTCTACTATCGGAGCTATAGCTCTGCAAGGACCACACCATGGAGCCCAAAAATCAACCAACACGGGAACCTCACTTTTTACAACTTCTGATTCAAAATTGGAATCACTCACTTCAATTATTGCTTCACTAGCCATTAAATTCTCCTTAAATAAAATTTGAGTGATATTATAGCTGAAATGTGGTGTATGTCACATTGTTTAACTAATTCTTAATCCTCAAGAATAAATATCCAAATTCAACTTACTCTTCAATAATGATCCCATCTTTTTCGAGCAATGTTCCCTTTGCACGCTCTAGCTCTGCTAGCGCAATGTTGTAGTTAGCAATAGCAGTAATTTCTCTTACACCAGCGTCTATCAAATCCCTTTGAGCTTCAAGCACTTCACGCGTAGTTCCAATTCCAACATTTAAGCGCTCTTGTTCGTTAATTACTACTTCTTTGGCAAGCTCCACAGATACACGCGCTGCATCAATTGCTCTAAGACTATTCTCAATCTCTCGAATAGCGCTCTTAACATCCAGGGCGACATCATCTTCAGTCTTTCTAAGAGTTATTTCACTTCTATCAAGCTCAGCTGTAGCTTTAACATATTCTCCCCTGGCAGTTCTATTGAATATTGGAAAGCTAAAAACTCCTAGTATTTGCCAAGTAGTAAAGTCTGCTCCGAAAATCTGGCTAAAAGCTTCACCTGAGCCTAAAAATCTCGACGGTATCGGTTCTGGCTCTCCACCAAAGCTTAGTCTATCCGGATTCTCATCACCTCCAAGACCCTGCAATTGGACACTCCCCTCGATAGCCAGCCTTGGAAGTCTCTGATTTGAGTAATAATGCTTTAATGTTTCTCTATTTTCAATATCTAGTTTAGCCTGCTCAATTTCTGGTCTTTCTCTGTAGGCCTCGTCGAGAGACTCTTCTTCGTTAAATTCAAAGACCTCAGTAGTGGGCTCGTCAGTAGCGTTTATATGTGTCGACAAATCCATTGCTAAAACGTTTTTCAGGTTATCTTCGGTAGCCTGGAGAGTATTCTCAGCTCTAATAACATCTAATTCTCTTGCAGCGACTTCTGATTTTGCCTGTGTAACAGCCACTGGTGGCAAGACCCCTACTTCTACCTGAATCTCATTTCTGTTTTGAAGGTCCTGCGCCAATTCCAAAGCAGTTCTTTCGAGCTCGAGATTCTGTCTGGCAGCTACAAGCAACCAATATCTTCTTTCTACTTCAAGAATCACATTGGTAACTACATTTTCAAATTCTTTCATAGATATCTGATTTGATCTTCTCGCAGTTATAACAAAAGCGTTATTAACGCTAACACCAAAATTTCTAAGCAACTCCTGACCTATAGAAAAGCTGAGATTGTTAAACCAGTTCGGGCTTAAATCATCGAGCGGAGAATCCGTTTCTGTTCTAGTCGAAGAGAAGTTAAGCACATCGTAAAATGTTCCCGTAGAAAATTGGCCTGCAACATTTCCAGTAAGATTAAATTCTTGTTGATTGATTGTTCCGCTTGGTATAAAGGTGTTTACACTCGGAGTCTCGCCGTCGTTATAAAACGAGCCTATATTCAGAATCGGATCAAACGCACCTTTCTGAGTTGTAATCTCTCCTTCTGATACAACTACATTTTCCTTCTGAATCTGTATATCTCTATTGTTCTCGAGTGCTATTGTTATAGCATCCTTAACAGACAAATCCATAGCTCCGGCAGTTGCTGTCATTGCAAAGAATATTAACAGCAGTGTCTTAATCATTTTGACCTCCATCAAATTCAAATAGTCGAGTAAGTTTGGTATTTATATTCATACAATATATAGATGATTTATTCGGGTATTTCAAAAAGTTTTATACTCGAATTTTAATCTGTCACAGTATGATTCATTATTCATTCAATTGAGTAATGCAGTATATTTATTTGAATTATCTTGACACAAAGTACCACAACTGGTAGCTTGTAAGTAATTACTTACTTACAGCCTACTGGGATATAAAAAAATGTCAACAGAAAAAGCCGCAGAAAAATCGAATAGCGCCCTGCCAGAAAAAACAAACACTCGAGAAAAGATACTTGAAACAGCAATTGAGCTTTTTGCTGAAAAAGGATTCAATGGTACCACGACAAAAGAGATAGCCGAGGCTGCTGAGGTAAATGAATCCCTTATCTTTAGACATTTCTCAACAAAGAGAGAGCTTTATGGCGCAATTATTGAAAAAAAGATTGATGATGAACCAGGAATAGAACTTCCAATTCAAACTTACAAAGATACAAAAGATGATCATTTAATCTTTAAATCCATCGCGGAAAGAATGCTAGATAAATGCGGAAACGACTCCAGCTTCATAAGACTTCTTCACTTTAGCGCACTCGAAGGTCATGAGCTGTCCGATATGTTTTTCAGTACATATGTAGAGTATGTAGATATGCTACTTTGTGATTACATTGAAGGCAGAATTGCCGAAGGAGCCTTTAAGAATGTACATCCCCTATGCGCTTCTCAGGCATTTATAGGAATGGTTGTAAATCATATAATAGT
>BQJP01000045.1 GCA_021604765.1 Thermodesulfobacteriota bacterium | reverse complement strand
GGCATGAATGAGAATTTTAATAAAATAATATAATTGGAGGCGTTCATAAATGAACAGTTTTATATATATGGCTGTAATTGCCATTTTTGCTTTTTTAGCTCCTCTTTCTGCAGTTCAGTCTCAGGAGCAAAACACCCCCTCGAATATTGTAGAATCAGAGGAATTTAAGAATTACTGGTATGGCGGAAAAGCAGAAATTACAAGTTATAAGCTTGAGCAGGCCCGCTACGGTGATCTTCATGAAGGCTATGCGGTTCTTGTTTTTGTTACTGAAGATTTTTCAAAATCCAAACAGGTTAAACTAGACGACCCCCAAAGTGCGAAAGGAGATGATGTTAAAGTTTTAAAACTAAATAGGATTAAGAAATTCGACACAGGAATATATAGCTACTCGATGATGGATTCAGTTTTTACACCGGTTTATATAGGCACATATCCTAACACTCTAAAGATTACATCATCATCCCAAGAGTGGTGTGGAAATACCTTTACACAGCTTAACCTTGATGATAATGGATATGAAGTTAGAAGCTTCTCCTATTTTGAATCTGAAGGTGATAATAAATTTAGTCTCCAAAAAGAGATACTTGAAGACGAGTTATGGGCAAGAATCAGACTCGCTCCGGATAGTCTTCCTGTAGGACGAATAAAAATTATACCTGCTACTATGGCGTCCAGACTTACTCATAAAGAGTTAGAGGTAGAGATTGCAGAAGCGAGTCTTGAAGAAAACGCTGATGATTCTAATTTAATGGACTACAAATTAGTTTATGATGATTCGGGACGCTCTCTGGAAATTACTTTTAGTAAAACATTTCCTTATGAAATTCAATCGTGGGAAGAAACATACAAAAGCGGGTTTGGAAAAAATGCCAAAACTCTAACCACAAGGGCTACAAAGAATAAAGTTTTAATAACTGATTACTGGAATAAGAACGAGCCCGTAGACCGAGCTTTGAGAAAAGAGTTAGGATTGTAAATTAAATATGCGGTCCTGTCTCAGGACCGCATATCTTTAGTTTTTAGTTGATCTCTACTTTAATTTCTTTTGGTTTAGCCTCTTCCTTTTTAGGTAGGGTTAGTTCAAGTACACCTTCTTTGTAACTAGCTTTGATAGCTTCAGGGTTTACATCTTCTGTAAGAATAAAGCTTCTAGTAAAATTGCCATAACTGCGCTCGATTCTTACATAATTGTCCTTCTCGACTTTCTCCTCAAATTTTTTCTCGCCTTTGAGTGTAAGAGTATTATCATTTACATCAATATTGATTTCCTCTTTGGTCAACCCTGGTAGCTCAGCATTTAGTACGTAACTGTTGTCAGTTTCGTAAATATCCACCTTTGGTGTCCAAGTTGTATCATCAAGTCCCTCTGCGTCTTGATGACCCCAATCAAATTCATTAAAGAATCTACCGACATTTCTTTGAAACGGTCTAAAACCTCTGTGTGGTTCCCAAACTTTTAATCTCATTTTTATGACCTCCGTATAGTCTAAATTTTTTCCTACACTTAGAAATTAGTCACGCTTTTTTGTTATTCAAGATATTTTTTTTTCAATCCAAGAAAATGAGGTTATTTTAATAGTACTTAGTAGAGGGGGTTGTTATGATTACAGCAGATCATCTAATAAAAAAGTTTAATATGAATGTGCTTCCGGGGGAGGGGGGGTACTACAGCGAGACTCATAGAGCTGATCACCTTTTGTCAGAATCTTCATTGCCCGAGAGTTACAATTCAGATAGGTCATTAAGCACTGCAATATATTACATGTTAACTCCCGATACAAAGTCATTACTGCATCGTCTTCCCACAGATGAAATCTTCCATTTTTATCTTGGGGATCCGGTATTGATGATACAGCTCTATCCAGATGGTTCTTCAAAAAAAATAATTCTTGGACAAGATATAAACAATGGGCAATCTGTTCAAGTGCATGTTCCTAAAGATGTTTGGCAGGGATCTTATTTATTAGATGGTGGGAAATTTGCACTTATGGGTACAACTATGTCGCCCGGTTTTGATTTTGTTGATAATGAGATTGGCAAAAGAGATGACTTAAAAAACTTGTACCCTTCAGTTGAAGACTTGATTATAAAACTGACTGAGTAGCTGTTATAACCAATTCCTATAACTTAATTTCAACATAAGCTTTTTCTCTCATTTCTTGAAGCCAAGCTCTTAACTTTACTTCAGCCTTTTGCTTATGGATTATTTGTCTAATATTTTCTTTCTCGGTATCACTAATATATTCTTCATCCCCTGCCGGTTCCTCTTTGGCTTTTTTGCCTTTATCTGCACCAGTTCGGTTAAGAACTTTTATGACATGATATCCTGCTGGGGATTGCACTGGGCCCGAAACTTTGCCTTCAGGGGTTCTTTCAACAGCAATTTCCAGTGGTTCTATCAAATCTCCCTTCTTAAAAGTTCCTAAGTTTCCTCCGTTATCTGCAGTAAAGCTGTCATCAGAGTATTCTTTTGCAAGGGTTCCAAAGTCGTTTCCTGATTTAGCTAATTCTGCCACTTCTATGGCTTTACCCTCGGCGTTAGGAGCATCTGGTGAAATTAGAATATGCGCAACTTCCACTTCTTCTTCTGAACCTGGTTCTTCCCCAAAAGTTGATGAATAGTCTATCGCTCCATAATTTTGTTTGTAATATTCCACTATTTCATCATCTGTCACTACAATTGCATTCCTTAACTGAGATTCAAGAAGTTTGTTGCCTAAGGTTTGCACCCTCCACTGTTCTCTAAAAGATTCTGGTGTGAGGTTTTGTTTTTTTAATACCTCTTCCATCTGGTCCTCATCAAGACCATATCTAAGTCTAACTTGTTCTATGCTAGCATCTAATTCTTCCTCAGATACTGTGAGCCCTCTCTTTTTAGCTTCTTGTTCGAATAACTTTGACTCGACCATTTGGTTTAAGACAGTTCTTTGGTCTAAAGGCTCTTTTGTAGTTGGATCCAAGCTTAGAGATGTCTCTCTTAACTCAGATAATGTAATAAGATCATCGTTTACTATTGCAACAACTCTATCTATTACCTCTTTAGCATTTACAGTGGCAGATAAAAAACCAGTTATTAATAATAAGCTGACAGCTATAATAAATTTATTTTTCATTAGATTCACTTTCGGATATCTCCTTTAATCTATCTTTATAAACTGCGACTTCCCATTTGTTTCTTAGGTCGTTTATATAATTTAAAAGCCCCTCATTAATTAATTCTGAGCGTATCTGATTTTCAACCTGAGCATACGGCAGATAATCAGGATCCTTATTTGATTTAATTATAAGGTACCCACCCTGAACTTCAAACGGTTTTGTAATCTCTTCTTTTTTCAGTGTGAAAATTTCAATATCTATTTTCTCGGGAAATCTTCCCTTATTAATATATTCTACATTGCCTAGATTTTTTTTAGAAATTGGATCATCTGAAAACTCAAGCGCCAGTTCTTCAAAGCTCTCACCTGCATTTGCTCTTTTTGAAACAACCTCAGCTTTAGCTAGGGCAGGGGCTTTAGGATCATTCTCGTTACTATCAAACTTAATAAATATTTTGCTGATATCTATACGTTTATAATCATCCCGATTTTTATCATAATATTCTTTAATCTCTTCCTGAGTTAATTCGACCTCTTGTAATATTTCCTTGCCTAAAGTTTTAGCTATTAGTTTTTTCTTGTAGTTATCTATGTCTTCTTGAATATCTTTTCTGTCCCCTATTCCCCTTTTCACAGCTTCGTTGTATAAAACCTTTTCGTTTATGTGTGTTTGGAGAAATTCATTTAGTTTCTCAGGCGTTGAGGCATAGATAGATTTTTGTCTAAAGGAAAGTTTATTAAGTTCGTTTGTAAGGTCATCCTTTGTAATCCGCTCTGATCCAATTCTAACCAAGGTATTTGAATCAGATTCATTATTGGAAGAATCATTACAGCTGATCGCGAAAAGAGTAAAGAGAATCACAACGATAATTTTCATATCTTTTATATACCAATGTTAAGCCTTATTGGGCTTTTCCTTTTGATTTCTCAAGTTTCCTTAAATCTTTCAATATGTTTTTTGTTTCATTAATAGAATCCTCGCTTTCATAGAAGATTTCCATTTTACCTTTAGGCGGAAAACTAGTATAAAAATTTGAATTTTCTGAGAATATTATAACGGTTCTTTTTTCTCTTATCTCGGCCTTTTGAATATTTAGCCCCTTCATCAAAAGTTTTAGATTCATAAGTTCAATCAAGTTCGAAGTAGCCTCTGGTATGTCTCCGAATCTATCCTCTAGCTCTACTCTTAAATCAAGGATATCTTCTTTCTTGCTTAATGATGATAATCTCTTATAGGTAAGGAGCCTCTCGGTGTCATTGGATATATAATCGTCCGGTATAAGTGCAGACATGCTAAGAGAAATCTCCGGTTCAGCTTCTTCTTGTTGAATTTCTCCCTGGAGTCTTTTAACCGCCCCTTCTAGCATATCTAAATACATCTCAAGTCCAACATCCGCAATATGACCTGATTGTTCATTGCCAAATAAATGTCCCGCACCTCTTATTTCAAGATCAGAAAGAGCAAGCTTAAATCCTGATCCGAGCTCTTTAAATTCTGATATGACCTTGAGTCTTCTCTTGGCTTCATCCGTAAGAGGCTTTGTATTTGGAATCAATAAGTATGCATATGCCTTTTCATCTGATCTCCCAACCCTTCCTCTTAATTGATACAGGTCGGCTAGACCAAAAGTGTTGGCTTCGTCAATTACTATGGTGTTTGCTCTGGGTATATCTAGCCCGGATTCCACGATAGCAGTAGTGACAAGTATATCTATCTCGCCTTTTATAAATCTTTCTATGCTATCCTCCAGTGGTTTTTCCCTCATCCTTCCGTGTGTCACTTCAATCCTAGCATATGGAACTAATTCATGAACTTGATCTGCCACTCTATAAATATCTTTAATGCGGTTATGGATAAAGAAAACAGCTCCACCGCGTTTTATTTCTTTAGATACTGCTTCGACAATAATATTGGGGTTAGATTTGTACACATGAGTTTCAATTGATTGTCTGCCTTCGGGAGCAGTTGTTATAAGGCTGATGTCTCTGATTTTAGCAAGTGATAATTGAAGTGTTCTTGGGATAGGAGTTGCGCTTAGTGAAAGCACATCGACTCCATTTTTAAGCTTCTTCAGCTTTTCTTTTTGAGTTACCCCAAATCTGTGTTCCTCGTCTATAATAAGAAGACCCAAATCCTTAAACTTTATTTTGTCGTTTAGTAGTTTATGGGTTCCGATTATTATATCGATACTGCCATCTTCCAATTTCTCTATTGTTTCTTTTTCCTGTTTTCCTGTATTGAATCTCGAGATGGCATCAATGTTCATTGGGTAGGATTTCAATCTATTTAAAGCCGTTTTATGGTGCTGATCTGCCAGAAGAGTAGTTGGGACTAAGAAAGCTACCTGTTTTCCGTCCATTGCGGCTTTAAACGCCGCTCTTAGTGCAACCTCGGTTTTTCCAAAACCTACATCGCCACAAATTAACCTATCCATTGGTTTTGAAGACTCCATATCTTGCATCACATCTTCTATTGCAGCCTCTTGATCAGGTGTCTCCTCGTATCCGAATTCTAACTCAAATTCTCTGTATGTTTCATCTCTTTTCGAGTATTGAAAACCTTTTTCCGCTTTTCTGCGTGCATAGAGCTCTAACAGTTCACCCGCTACACTCTCAACAGCTTTCCTTACTTTTTTAACGCGGGTGTTCCAACTTTGATTACCAAGCCTATCTACTTTATGCGGTTTGCCGTCTCCAATATATCTCTGTACTAGCTTAAGCTTATCAACAGGTACATATATTTTATCCCCACCTGCATATTCACACTGTATGTAATCGCCCTCAGTACCACCTATGTTGAGTTTTTTCAGGTTTCTAAATATTCCAATTCCAAACTCAATATGAACTATATAATCCCCTGGTTTAAGTTCACTAAAAGAAGTAATAAAAGCTGAAGGCACATTTTTGCCTTTCTTGTAACTGGTTCGGTCTTTCTTTTCCCCGAATATCTCTTCCTCGGTCAGTATTTCGAGTTTTGCCTGTTGGAATTTAAAACCGTTGGACAGGCTTCCTATTTTGGAAACTATGTTGTTATACCCCCGGCCCTTTAGTAGATCGAGGATTTTCTCTTCTTCGTTCTGTGATTTAAACGCCAATATTAATGTATAGCCTTCTTGTTGTGATTCATCTATTTTTTCTGCGAGTGTGTCAATTGGTGAATCTGCCTCATTAGATTGAACATTTGTAATTGGATCAGTCTTAAATTTGAAGCTCAAATTATTATCGCTATCGATTTCTAAGTCTCTAAGAAGGATATTCGGTAAGGCTCTAGTTTTCTTTTTGATATAGCCATTAGTGAAATAGATCTCTTGGATATCTGGTGCTATTTTTAGTCGTTTTTTTAGAATTGATTCCGTTTCTGATAAGGAGTCTAAAAAAGATTCTGCAGCACTTATATTCTCTTCAGGCTCATCTTCAAATATTAAAACGTCCGGCGGTAAATAATCGAAAATTGAACCTAGCTTTGGATAAAATGCCTGCACCATCCATTCCATGTTCGGTATCCTTTCCCCTTTTTCAATCTGCTCAATGATCTGGTGTTTATTACGTGCCGGTATACCCTGCTCCTCCGCTCTTTTTCTTAGATATTCTAGCGCTCTCTTAATTGAAGACTGATCCATTGAAATCGTACTTACCGGTAAGATTGTCGTATGGTCTATTTTTTCTGTGGATTTTTGGTCTTCTATGCTGAATTCTCTAATTGATCCTACTTCATCGCCAATGAACTCAAGTCTGACTGGATTAACGTGTCCTGGGGAAAATATATCTATGATTGATCCTCTTGCGCTTATATCACCACGTCCCTGAACAAAATCAGTTCGCACATACCCTGTTTGCAAAAGCTGAGTAGTAATATCCTCACTTAGTAACAAATCTCCTTTACTAACTTTTAAGATAAGACCTTCAAAGCTCTTTTTAGGAACCGCACTTTCAAATAGAGCTTGTACTTCTGCAATAACCGGTTTCCCTTTCATGGCCGAGTAAAGCCAGTTATTTCTTTCTTTTAAGAATTGTGATTTGGATGAATACAAGGCTTCACCAACACCCGGCTCTTTTTTTTCTAAAACAGGTACTGTTTCGTTTAAGAAAAATGAGAGATTGCTTGCTGTAGATTGCGCCCTTTTTTTATTTGGAGATAGAAAAAGAAAAGGTCTTTTGGTCAGCTCATAGATTGCTGATACAAGATAATATTTGGAAGAACCACTTAAACCACAGAGGGACAAAGCCTTCTCTCCGGCATTTATTTTGTCTATTAGATTCTTAAAGTTTGTATCGTTATAGAGATTTTTATATATAGGTTCGGTATTGTTTTTTTTACTCACGGCTTATACTAAGGGAGTCTCTTTATGTTCCTTGATTTCCCTGGCTATCTCTTCTCCCATCTCTGTGCAGCCTAGTTTGGTCATGCCTTCGTGATATATATCCGCAGTCCTGAAACCTTTCTCTAGGACTCTTTCTACAGCTTCTTCTATATCCCTTGCTGCCTCATCAAGATTCAATGAGTATTTTAGCATCATAGCGGATGTTATTATCATTGCAATAGGATTTGCAATGTTCTGACCGGCTATATCAGGAGCGCTCCCGTGCACTGGCTCATATATTGCGCCCTCCCCTATGCTGGCTGAAGGCAACATACCAAGTGATCCGGTAAGCTGAGCTGCTTCATCACTTATAATATCACCAAACAAATTCCCAGCTAAAATTACATCAAAAGTCTTTGGCCTTCTTATAAGCTGCATAACTGCATTATCTACATAAAGGTGCTCTAGTTCCACATCAGGATATTCGCTCTCGTGAATTTTTGTAACTATTGATCTCCAGAATTGTTTAACCTCAAGCACGTTAGCCTTATCAATAGAGGTCAATTTATTCTTTCGTTTTTTGGCAATGTCAAAGGCTACCCTAGCGATTCTTTCAATCTCTGAGGTTGTGTAAGTCAAAGTGTTAAACCCTCTTTCTTCACCATTTTCAAGCTTCTCAATTCCTCTAGGCTGACCGAAATAAATACCCCCGGTTAGTTCCCTTACCACCATTATGTCTACCCCTTCAACTACCTCTCTTTTCAATGTTGAGGCATCGGCTAGGGCAGGGTACACGACCGCGGGTCTTAAATTGGCAAATGCGTCAAGCTCTTTTCTAAGCGCAAGAAGACCACTTTCAGGTTTATTTTCGTGAGGAAGGTTTTCCCATTTTGGACCACCCACTGCCCCCATTAAAACGGCATCGGAGGCTTTTGCCTTTTTTATGACTTCATCTGTAACAGGAATACCCTGCTCGTCAATTGAAGAACCACCGAACAACTCTGTATCAAATTCAAAATCTATATTATGTTTGGCTCCGATAATATTAAGAATATCAAGACTAACATTCGTTACTTCAACTCCTATTCCGTCACCTGGAAGAACTAGTACTTTTGGCAATTTAAATCTCCTCTTGTTAATTAAAGTGTTCCGTATTTTACCCAGAGCGGAACATCAGGGAAAGTGGTAAGTCTGAATTTGGGCTTATTTATTTAACCTTACAATAACTTGGCTAAATTATACAGCTTTAACTCTTTGGAAAAAATCATATAATATAATCCTAACATTTACTAAAGTTTTTGAAATAAAGATTCTATTAATCAAACGAAATAGAAAACCGAAAAATAGTAATGGCTAAGAAGAAAAATAAAGCATCTAAGAAAAACCTAGAGCACGATCATAATATTTCTAGAGAGCAACAGAATAATCTAGTCGGTAACAAGGGACCAATAGATTCTTTGATTGGTAATAGACTTATCGTATCGGTTTTCTTATTTGTTCTTTCCTTTATGGTTTTTGTTCCTTCACTGAGCAGTGAATTTGTTTGGGATGATGTTTCTTATATCCAAAAAAAGGCTCATAGTCTCAACTTCTCCAAATTAGGCCCTGGATTAATTTTGCCTAAAATCGCAAATGATAATAAAGCAGGGAAATATTTCCGCCCTGTCCACCAAGCTTCTCTCATCATAGACAATGAAATTTGGGACACATCACCCTTTGGTTTTCACCTCACAAATATAATTCTGCATTGTGTTTCAACTGTATTGCTTTATTTCTTAGTGCTTTTGTTACTAAAAGAATTTCATGTCAAAGCTCGAGAATTGATAGCATTAATCTCTTCGATATTGTTTGCTGTTTATCCTCTTCATGTAGAGTCAGTCACTTTTATTTCTGCAAGAGGAGATATCTTGGCTGCTATGTTTCTCTTTTTAGGTTTTAGTTTTTATATACTTTCATATAGAAGGATTTTTTATTTGTTCTTGGCGGGCATTTGTTTTCTTCTCGCTCTTTTATCTAAAGAGGTAGCTATAGTGTTTCCAATAATAATATTGAGTTTTGATTTCCTAAGCCAAAGACTCTTTAATCGTTCAAACTTGTTTAAGTATGCAATCATAGCATTGATCGCTATTTTTTACTTTCTTATTAGATCAAAATCCTATCTTACATTTGGAGAAATACTCAATAAGGGTAGTTCAGAACTCTCTCAGGGCTTCTTAAGTATATCAGAAATATTATTAAACACTTATCTTTTTTATGTTATTAAACTGGTTTTTCCATATAATTTAAATCCTTTTATTGACTCGGGTCCAAATTGGGGAGTGATTGGATTAATTGTCTCTATAATTTTAGTGCTCGTTCTATTTGTTGCGGTATTAATATCGATAAAGAGAAACGAAAACATAACGGCTTTCAGCATACTCTGGATTCTGGCCACGCTTTTGCCAGCAGCTATAATCGCTATTTTCCCGTTAGCTCTGACAAAACTGGCTGACAGATTTCTATATATACCATCTGCTGGTATTTGTATCTTACTC
The DNA here is from genome assembly GCA_021604765.1 of Thermodesulfobacteriota bacterium. Classification (GTDB taxonomy): domain Bacteria; phylum Desulfobacterota_D; class UBA1144; order Nemesobacterales; family UBA2774; genus CR02bin9. The sequence goes on along the minus strand of BQJP01000045.1, from coordinate 7,625 downwards.
GGATATATCATTTACAAACTTAGTGTTAGATTTAATAGAATTTGGTATAGCTATGCTTTAACTGCTATTTTGGCAATCTCGTTTATTGTTGTTGCTGTAAATGCACAGAAAATATGGAAAAATGATCTCTCTCTTTGGGAATATGCAGTGAGCAAATCCCCCGGAGCATTGGGTGCTAAAATAAATTATGCAGATGCTCTTAGAAATTCAAAAAACCCAACCGAAGCTTTAAAACAGTATATGGAAGTTTATGAAAATGACGCTCAATTAAATAGTATAGGCAAAATAACAACAACACATGGAATTGTAGTTTCATATATAGATTTAGGCAACTATCAACAAGCAGAAAAGTGGCTTGAGATAGTTCTGGATTACGACGAGCGGTATATTTCTCAATACCATTATCTTAAAGGTTTTATCTCTCTTAGAAGAAATGATCTGGTTAGCGCAGAGACCTATTTATTGAAATCATCAGAGAGTAGGCCTAATGCTGAGACTTATTATCTCTTGGGAGGGATCTATTTCGTGAATGCTGAAAAACAACAATCATTAGAAAACTATAAAAAGGCAGAGCAATATTTAAATGAATCTTTAAAAAAGAATCCTAGTTTTTCCAGATCTAGCCTGCTATTGGCAAAAACCTATATTGCGCTTGGAGACAGACAAAAAGCAAGGGCAAATGCACAGAACGCTTTGAGAAATGCCAGTGATCAAGAAGTGGTAAATGAGGCTAGAGCAATACTTCAAATGAATTAGGTTAAACATTCCTATTTAATCACGAATTATACTCTTAACCTATGTGATTTCTCAGTATCCCAATACCTTCTATATGAACTTCCACAGTGTCACCTTTGTTCATAGGTCCTATACCTGAAGGGGTTCCCGTTGAAATTATATCACCTGGAAGAAGAGTCATAACATTTGAAATAAAGCTTATCAGCGTAGGAACATTAAAGATTTGCATTGATGTATTAGAGCTTTGTTTTATCTCATCATTTAAGTATGTAGCAATATGTAAATTAGAGGGGTCAAGTTCAGTTTCAATAAAAGGACCGAAGGGTGCAAACGTATCAAAACCTTTACCTCTTGTGTACTGTATATCTTTTGCCGTGAGATCTCTGGCAGTGACATCGTTTAGGCATGTATATCCAAAGACGTAATCTAGAGCATTATCTGCGCTAATGCCTTTTGCCCTTTTGCCCATTACAACCGCAAGCTCACCCTCATAGTCAACCCTGGTCGACATATGGTCTGGATAAATGATGGTGTCTTCATGTCCTATAATTGCAGTATTAGGCTTAATGAAAATTCTGGGGTCTTCGGGGACCTTACTGTTCATTTCCTCAGCGTGATCTCTGTAGTTTAATCCTACACAAACTATTTTAGTCGGTGTGCACGGTGGAAGAATATTAATCTCATCTAAATTATGGGTTATATCAGTTGGCATATAATCTCCAAATAGGTCCCAATCTATCTCCCTTACTAATTCTCCTTCAAGTACACCATACTTTTCAGCTTTATCTTTGTCTTCAAATCTCAAGTATTTCATTGTTTCACCTCGAATATATTACTATTAATATAAGTCAGAGATTATACCCAACTTCAATACTTTACCTCTTTTAGGTAAAGACCTTGTGCAGGGGCGCAGTATACAAACTTAGTTTTCTCTCCGGACTCCAGGATATTAAGGAAATCCGTAGGCGATATCTGGCCTTTCCCTACCTGAATCAAAGTTCCAATAATTAGTCTGACCATTCTCTTAAGAAATCCTGTTGCCTCGATCCTGAATAATATAAGGTTATTGTCTTTTTCATCTATAGAAACTTTTAATACAGTTCTGATTGTAGATTTTACATCTATGCCTGATTGAGCAAATGCCTTAAAATCGTGCTCACCTATCAGATATTCTGCGGATCTTTTCATTAGATCAATATCGAGTTCTAGGGGTACAAACCAGGCCCTTCTTCTGAGAAGTGCTGAAGGGTGAGGGCGATTTAGTATTTTGTAGATATATGTTTTGCTCTTTGCTGAGAATTGTGCATGAAACTTCAGGTCCTCCTCCACAGCATTTAATATAGTTATATCTCTTGGTAGGCTCGAGTTAAGACCCATCTGAAATTCGTTCGCTTTGATCTTGCTGTTAGTTTGAAAATGTGCAACTTGTCCAAATGCATGAACGCCAGAATCTGTCCTGCCAGAGCCTAGAAGGTTTATGTTCTCTTCCGTCATGTTCTTTAGCGCTTTTTCAATCTCTTGTTGTACTGTTGATCCCTGTGGCTGTTTTTGCCATCCGAGGTAGTTAGTTCCATCATATTCTATTGTTAGTTTAATGTTCCTCATTACTGAACTCCGCCTTTATCAAACTTAATTCTGGGATCCAAGTAGACGTATAAGATATCAACCACTAGATTAGCAAGCACAAGTATTATTGTGTAAACGATGGTTATACCCATCACCAAGGGATAATCCCTGTTTGATACCGCAAGAACAAAGAATCTTCCTATGCCGGGAATGGCAAAAATGTGCTCTACAACAAAAGATCCCGTAATTAAGAATGCTGTAATTGGTCCCATTACCGTTACAACGGGAATCAGTGCGTTTCTTAGAATATGCTTAGTAATAACCATGAAGTTGCTCAGACCTTTAGCTCGGGCTGTACGTACATAAAGGGCTTCTGATGTTTCTAGCATGCTTGCTCGAATCAGGCGTGCTAGGTAAGCGGCAGGGCCTGCGGCAAGGGTTAGAGCGGGAAGCACTATATGGCTTGGGCTTCCCCAAAGAGCTGCGGGGAAAATCCTGAACCTAACAGAAAAAATATATATAAGTACCGCTCCTATAACAAAGCTCGGGACTGATACAAGTGCAGTAGCCGTAGATACTGCAAAAAAATCAAAGACCCCTCTGGGTTTAATAGCCGACACTATTCCCACAATGCTTCCCAGTGCTATAGATAGGAAGAGTCCTACAAGTCCAAGTTCAATTGACACTGGCAGGGTTTCCCGAATTATATCGTTAACCGATCTGTCTACATATTTATATGAAGGCCCAAAGTCGCCTTTTGAAAGTCCTTCTATATATAGAAGGTATTGTTTCCAGGAAGGCTGGTCCAGGTTGTATTTGGCTTCTATGTTTTTTCGGATTTGATCAGGCAGCTCTTTTTCTTCATCAAACGGACCGCCTGGTAGCATTCTTAAAAGAAAGAATGTAATGGTTACAACCACAAGTACAACAAATAATCCAGTGAAAGCTCGGCTAAGTATAAATTTGAAGATCAAGCCTGCTTCCTTTTCAACCCTCTTTTCTCACTACAAAGCTCTGTTTTGATAGAAGCCCTTTTGAATCTTTAGCAATAATAGTTATTAGATTAATGTTTTCTTCAAGAGTCAGGTCTACCGAAAGTGGTACGTTGGTTTTTGTAGAAGGCAACAATACTACTTTATCATCGCCCAGGTATACTGAGATCAGCTCTATTCCGTCATTATCTTTTATATCCCCATAGAGATTAATTGTATTTGATTTTGTTGAAACAGGAAGGTCCGTAAGGTCAATAATTGGTGGGGCTTCAAAAGTTTCTACAAACTCTGGCTCAATCGTTTGCGAATTTTCTGGATTTTTGACAGTTAGAACTTTATTTTTGTTAATCCATCCCGACATTCTTTCGTTTAAACTAATTTTAATCCAGTCATCTGTTTGTCCTGCAGAACTGAATTTGGCACCTTCCTTAGTTAGAGCGATAATCGGCGCTTCAGAGAACCCGCCTCCTCTTATTGGAGTATTTTCTTGTGTTACCACTATTTCTTCTTTGACTTCTCGGTAAGCTGAAACGTTTGCATTGTTAGGAACGGAAAGCTTACTGCTAATTCCATCTCTAAATACCTCATCTACAATTTGAATCTCAAATTCAATTGGTGATTCTGATTTCTTATCGCTAAAGGTAAAGTTAGTTTCTCTTATTTCTCCTGGCTCTAGGTTCTCAAGCTCAATCCTTCCTTTTTCCAAGAATACAGTGTTGCCCGAAAGGTTTTTTAAGCTTACGATTGTTTTCTCGGATATCCCATCGCCAATATTTTTTACCCTTAATACGATTGCAATCTTTTCATCAAGTTCCGGTATACCATTTCCATTCCCAGATGAGCCGTACCTACCGTCGTCAACTATTTCGTAGTTAAATGCATATAGTGGTCTCGGAAGTGAACTAATATTCAAGTCAAAGTTATAATCTGGAATTATAGATTTATGCGCATCCTGAAATTTGAGTGACACTTGATCTTCTCTTGTTAGTGCCCATTTTGGAATTTCTATTTTAGTGCTCCATACCTTTTTCTCACCTGGATTGAGTTTTCCGTAAATAAACTCTTTTCCATTTAGAATCAAATTCTCAGATTCAGTTGTAGCACTTAATCTATATAAAGGCTCTGTCCCTGTATTCTCTAATTCGACTGTAACTTCAACTTCCTCTCCAGCTTTAACTTGAGGAGCTTGAGGAACTACTCTTGCTTTTACTGAAGGACTAGAGGATGGTTTTTTCCCGTAAGACCAGTCTACACCTAGTGTTTCCCACTGACTCACTATTTTATTGTCTTGTTCTTTCGTAATTTTTGTTATGTCATTTTGAATTAGATCCAGGGCTTCTTGTCTTGAAGGGGCTTTGGAAGAAAGAATTATGTCTCTTGCTAATGCCACATAAAAATCATTTTCAATCTTTTCTCTTTTTTCTTTTTTTGTTAGCGCTTCTTCCGGTGTAGGTTCCTCGTCATCGTTGTTTAGTACTATATCCTGAAGATATGTAATAGAGTAGATCGGCTTCTCTTGATTTTCTTTTGTGGCCTTATGAGCTTTTCCATTTAGTCTATTGAGTCTAGGTTCTAGGTTTGAGTTAAATATTATAGAGTCTTCTGATATGGTGGTCGGGTGTAGGATGATATCAGGAGTTACGCCAACGTCTTGTATAGAAATATCTCCGGGTGTTAAGTATTGAGCAATTGTTAACTTTAATGCTGATCCATCATTTAAATCAAATATCTGCTGGACCGAGCCCTTGCCAAAGGTTCTTTCCCCTATTATCACAGCACGCTCGTTGTTCTTTAAAGCTCCTGCAACAATCTCTGATGCGCTTGCACTGCCGGCGTCTACTAAAACTACTACATTTCCGGAATATTGTTGGTCCTTGTCATTTGCATGGTAACGTTTCGAAGAGTTTCCCACTTTAGTAGTTACAATTACTCCGTCGGTAAGAAAAAGGTCGGATATTCTTTCCGCCTGGTCTAATAACCCTCCGGGGTTTCCTCTCAGATCTAATATCATTCCTTTGGGGTTGTCTCCCCCATTTTTTAGATTCTCTGTAATACTATCTAAAGTGTTTTTTTGAAAATCCCTAATTCTTACATAACGAATACCATCATCCAGATCAAATGTCTCGACGCTCTCAATCTTAATAGTATCACGTGTTATTTTATATTCTTTGGGTTGAGATAAGTTGTCTCTGTCAATATGAATAGCTACTTGAGATCCTTTGGGGCCTCTTAATTTGCTTACCGCTTCTATTAGGGACATGTTAACGGTTGACTCATCTTCTATTTGTACAATCTTGTCATTTGGTTTTATTCCAACTTTAAAAGCGGGCGTTCCCTCAATGGGTGATATCACAGTAAGTTCTCCGTCTCTGATACCAATCACAATTCCTAGTCCTCCAAAACTCCCTTCAGTTTCAATCATAAATTCCTTATAGACCTGAGGTACAATTATTCCGGAATGCGCGTCTAAAGTTTTAAGCATCTCATCAAGCACTGCGTACTCTATTTCATTTATTTCGATGTCGTTGGAATTTAAATTAGGAGTAACAAAACTGAAAATCTGATCCAGCTTATTCGCCACATCATTCAAGTCAATTAATTCACCCATATCAAAGTTTTGCTTTTCATTAAATACCTGTACTTGAATTACATCACCTTCTTCCCCTTCCGGGAAATCTACAAGAACCTCATCTACTATTCTTTCAAGTCTTCCTAATGCCTCTATAAGCATGTTTTTTGGATCTATAGCGTTTTTGTTGACATAGTATCGGTTTACATACTGCATAACAACGCTAGTAATATTGAGATTTTGTGCTTGCGTTTTGGTTTCGAAATTTCCCAGGCTTGGGGAGAAAAATAAAACATAAGCAATTACTGCAACTAGAGTTGCTGATACCACTATTTTTTTTACTACATTAGAAAACCTTGTCAAAATTGTTTCTCCTTATTATTTGAAATAATTATCGCACCATATGCCCTAGCAATCAAATCAAAGTATGTATTATGGCAACTATTGATTTGGAATATTAAATTATACTGAAGAAATTGAGTTATTTGTCCAAACTTCTTAAATACTATTTTAACAGATTTTTTTGACAAACGGTTCCTAGAAATAAGGACTGTATCTAATTCATCATTATAATAGCATATGCCTTATATGTAGGCTATCTATCTGTATGTTGGCTACCAGATTGTTTAGCCGCAGATTCTAGATCGTTATAGTCTTAATGTTTGTAGCCCGGCAAATTTTATAAATCTCGATTTATTCCAGGCATCCATGCTAGGACAAGCTGAGTATAGATGTTTGCTCCTGTAGTCTGTTCTTGTCTCAAGAGCGGTGGTTGTTGATGTTCTATTACGGCTCTACTAATTTTTTATGACTTAACAATTAGGTATGCCCTCAATTTTAACTATGTTTAATTTCTGTCTGGTTGAGTTACGGGAGGTTACTTTAAGATTAGAAGGATTGTCAGGCTTCTGTATTTGTTTAAGTTTCTTTACATTAGTATATGTATTCACTTGGTAAGCAGCATTTGTATAACGAGATGCCGAGTAGTGGATGGGAATAAGGTTCTAAAATGTGAGGTAAGATTTGTTTTTTATTTGAAGTCAAAAATGTTTGTAGTTAAAATGTAAGATAAACCTGAAAATATATGTTAGAATGTTTTGGTATAGAGACATAAGATATTACGAGTCATATATATATAGTGTTTGGTAGGAGGAACTTTAGGTCTAAAATTATGGCAATTCATATTAAACAATTTAAGGCTAATATAAAGTATTCCAAGTCGAGATATAATTTGTTATTATTAACCCTAGAAACAGGAGGGGTTGGATTTTTTGGTTCCAATTCAAAAACACTTGACAATGTTTTCTATTTATGATGTAATTGCTTTAATTTTAAAGGAGGAAGGATGTGATGTCAGATGTCCGTTTGTTTCTCGGTATTACAAGAGAAAAGGGCTTGACAACTCCGTTAAACTATGTTGTAATTCTGAGCAGTTTAGCATTTAACGGGAGATTTGTTTATTGAAGGAGATGGATTTTGCCGAACATTTTCAAATCCCTACATATTTTTGATATGAAATTATCAAAAGGAGGATGTACATGAATAAAGGAAACTTAATGAACAATACCAAAACAAGGAGGAAAGGTTCAATGCTACAGGATAGTTTATCCAAGATAAAGTACTTTTTAGTGCTTGCTGTGCTTTTAGTTTTACCTATGCAGGCAATGGCCGGTTTTGGGGGACAAATACCCATAATTGACCAGACTGACACAGGAGTTGATAGGCTTGTTGCCTTTTATGATACAAGAGGAAGAGATACCTTA
>BQJP01000044.1 GCA_021604765.1 Thermodesulfobacteriota bacterium | reverse complement strand
ACTGCGATATGATAGCGGCAGGAATTATCGACCCTGCTAAAGTGACAAGGAGCGCAATCCTAAACGCTTCAAGTGTAGCGGGACTACTCCTAACAACTGAAGCACTCATTGCTGATAAGCCGGACGCTGGCGGAGATGCAGGTGGTGGTGGCATACCAAATATGGGCGGTATGGGTGGAAGTATGCCTGGAATGATGTAATTGATGTAAATAAAACTGAATTTAAAGAATACAAAAGAAAAAAAGCGGGCTTCCCTTAATAGGGTGACCCGCTTTTTGTTTTTAATGAACTTGAGGAAAGGTAGCCCAAGGTTCTAAATTCTTTTTACTCGTTATATCTGAATTATACCTGATATATTCAAATACACACATTTCCTATAAAGCAAATGATTTATTAACCTCATATTTGGGCAGGTTTGAATATATCCGACGATTATTATGGTTCTATCTAGAGTTGTAATTAGCCCAATTAGTTTTTGCTGGTCAAGCTCGCAAAACTCAGATAGGTCTCTAAAAATCTTATTTCTTTGATTAATCCAATTTTAAAATTCTTCTTATAAGGTTAAAATAAATCCGTTAACGATATGTCGGATACTCCTCACTATATTAATCATAGAAAAAGACTTCGGGAACGGTTTGAAAAGACCGGAGCAGAAGGCATGCATGATTATGAACTGCTTGAACTATTGCTTACTTTTTCAATTCCCCGCAGAGACGTAAAGCCAGTTGCAAAAAAGTTAATTAGTACATTCGGCAGCTTGCCGGGCGTATTAGACGCGGACCAGAAGGAGCTCGAAAAGTTAATTGGTGTGGGTTCAATGTCAGCCTCCCTCATCCGTCTCGTAAAGGAACTCTATACTACTTATCTTGCCGAGAATATGAAAAAGCAAGATGCTTTGTCATCACCACAAGCGGTAATTAACTTCTCGAGGGTCAAGCTTTCCGGCCTGTCCAACGAAGCTTTCATGGTGATTTACCTCAATGTGAAAAATGAGGTAATAGATTACGCACTATTGCAGGAGGGGACATTGGATAATGTTGCGGTATACCCAAGGCGCGTAGTGGAAACTGCCCTATTACACCATGCCTCCGGGGTAATCCTGGTACACAATCATCCTAGTGGCAACCCAGAGCCGTCAAAAGAGGATAAGATTCTCACAAAAGAAATTTCAGATGCTGCTTTAGCTCTGGATATCAGAGTCCTGGATCATTTGATTGTTGGCAGTAACGGATACTTTAGCTTTATGGAAAATAACATCCTTCCATCGAATAAATAACCTCATTAATCTTTAATATTCTCCTACTTTTTATAAATCCATGGTATATTTTTATTCACCTTATTAATTACCCACGCTGGACGTAATACAAAAATCAGCTAAAGCAGGATAGAAATGACAGAGAAAAATAATTCTACAACTGAAAAGAAATCAGAGTCTCTCAGCATTATTCGTTTTGTAGTGACTTATGTAGTTCTCATGGGATTGTTTTTTCTTCTTATAGGCTTAGAGCCAGTTAAACAGATTTTAGATATTAACGGCGGATATTCAAATACAATTGTGATCCTTACGGCAAAGATACTTGGAATATTTGGTATAGAACCTATTACTTACCAGGGCACCTTGTTAAACCTTCCATCAATATCGCTTGACGTTGAGTTTGGCTGCAATGGTTTAGAGGCGGTCATGATCTATACGGTGGCGATATTGACTTTCCCTGCTACTTGGAAAAATAAACTCATAGGATTCGTCGGCGGGTTTCTTGTTATTCAGATCTTAAATTTGATTAGGATTGTAGGCCTTGCTTATGCAGGTGTGTATCATAGAGATCTTTTCGATTTAATTCACATATATGTCGCCCAAGGGGTTATGATAGCAGTTGCTCTTGGTACCTTCGTGTTATATTTATCCTATCTAAGCCATGAACAACCAAAACATCATCAAGCCACAACTTAAAAGCACTATCATAAAAGCGACAATAATTTTTGTCGTCTCTTTCATTGTTTTTCTCATACCTTGGTTGTTTTTTGTAAATAGCTATTACGGAGTAGTAATTGCCAAAATAGCCTCTTATTTTATCTCAATAGTTAAAGATGTTGAGATAACAGAAATTCTAAGAAATAAAGATATTATTACCGTAGGCATTATTCCAGCTAATACGGGCTTATCTCAAGTCATCAAAACTACAATTGAAATACCCACATCGAACTATTCTTTTAACGTTCCACTCTCCTTAGCAATAATGGCAGCTTTTTACCCTTTTATTAAATCTAAATGGATATATTTGGAAGCACTAGCTATTTTGATTTTTGTTCACTTTCTTTTCGTTTTCGGTCTTGAAGGGGAGAAGCTTACACAAATTCTAACAATTCATGGGTATGAAGACCCAAGTCGTGTTACTCAGTTTTTTTGGGAGTTTCTCTGGGGCTTTGTCGATAATATGGTTCTTAGGTTCGAGCCTTTTTTAATTGGCGCCTACCTCTTCTTTATGAGAAATAGAGAGTCGGTCAAGAAAGTTGAACCAGTGAAAGTTCCAAAACAAAAATCTGTTTATACAAAGAAAAAACCGAAGAGAAAAAGATAGATAATTTTAAATTACTTAACAAGGTTACTTTTAGGTCTAAGAATTATATTACTCCATAATACCCCTAGCATATAAGTTGCGTAAATCAGTACTAAGCCGAGTATAAATGATACTGTTACGCCTGCTATATCAATAAACCCATAAGGGCTTCCACTAAAAAAGAGATCTCCTGCCAACTTAAACACATCGTCACTTCTCCATATGGTGAATTGGGTAGTGGAAGAAATGAAGTTTGCAATGCGGGAGACTATAATAGATCCCATTTCATAATAGTCACCCGAAAAGGAAATAAATGGTGCAAAAGCTATAGGTAACCCTAAACCAAGTTTTATTGCTGCCCAAAGAGGTTTTGATCCTGCGGCAGATCTAAGTAACGGTACACCGATAAAGATTGTTAATAAAAACGGAAAGAAATCTGTAAGAAGATAAATTAAGTCACTCCCTTTTGTATCAAAACCAGTTAGCTGTCCTGCATAGTCAGACCCTACTGTAACAAACGGGAATATTGTTTTAAGGAATGCTGCCCCATACATCGGGCTAATCTGAAGCTCGCTTACACTTCCTCCGCCTAAGATACAACCAAAAGCATGACCCAGTTCATGTAAGGGTACGTAAATCCACCAGGATATAACAAAACATAGTATCATCAGTAATAGCTTAGAATATGATAATTTAGCAAGGCAGCTCTCAAGTCCTGAGAAGAAGTCCTCAAAAGGCAGAGCCAGTATATGTTTTATTTGTTTAACCATTGTAATACCCACTGCATTTTATATAAATATACTTTAAATACAACAACTATAGACAGACTGAAAGTATATATATAATACATGTCATATATTGGCATTATTAAGACTTGGTAATATGTACATAATCTTTTTTATAGCGTGAAATATTGAAAAATACTCAAAAATTAGGCTTATTTATATTGACTAATATATTGCTTATTGATTAAAATATTGGTTGTTCCGGTATAATAGATAACACTATTGGCTGATTTAGGAGGCACTGCATGAAACCTATTATTATGGCGTTTTTGATAATTTTCGCCTTCGGGTTTTTCTTTTATAACATATATACACTTATCAAGGTCCTTCGTATTGGAAAGTACGAAATGAGATTTGATAACATCCCTGAAAGAATCAAAAAGGTATTAATATATGTATTCGGCCAAAAAAGACTGGTTAAGAATTACACTTTTGCAGGTACAGCTCACTTCATGATTTTTTGGGGTTTTGTAATAATTACAATCGGAACCATAGAGATGCTGATGGGAGGAGTCTTCCCGGGTTTTAGACTCATTCCCGGTGAGGCACATAGTGTATATGAATTTATACTGGATATAGTGCAGCTTCTTGTGCTCGTAGCAATTGGAATGGGAATTATCAATAGAACAATAATTGGTAAAAGAAGAGAAGTTAACGGATTAGATGCGATAGTTGTACTAGGTTTAATTTTTGGGCTTATGATTACCGCTTTTGGAGTAACCGGATCCGCAATAGCAATGGGCACCGGAGAGCCTTCATGGCAGCCAGTATCCTCCGTCTTTGCATCTCTATTTTTTAATGGTATGAGCAAGGACGGCTTAATTTTTTCTAATGAATTTTTCTGGTGGTTCCATATATTCATTGTATTAGGATTCTTAAATTATCTTCCTTATTCCAAGCATAGCCACGTATTTACAGCAATTCCTAACGTGTTTTTCCAGAATTTAAAGCCCAGAGGCGCTTTAAATCCGATAGATTTTGAAGATGTACCCGATGATATAGATCATTTTGGGGCTGGAAAACTAGAAGATTTTACATGGAAAGATATTTTAGACGCTTATACATGCACAGAATGTGGCAGATGTACGGATAACTGTCCTGCTTGGCACACAGAAAAACCCCTTTCACCAAGAGAAATTGTAGTAAAATTAAGACATTACGCTTCAAGTGAAGGGACGCAGTATTTAAATGGGGACGCTGCAAACGGTGCGGAGCTTGAGGATATACCGGGTCCAGATTGGGTTACAGAGGATGAGTTATGGGCTTGTACCAGTTGTAACGCCTGCGTTGAGCAATGTCCATTATTTATTGATCAAATGGGCAAAATAATGGAAATGAGACGTTTTCTAACTCTTGAAGGAAGACTGACTGGACCTGCAGGTAAAACCTTACAGAAACTCCAGCAACAGGGGAATCCATGGGGATTCAGCGAATCGGACCGCGCCAAATGGGTGTCAGAAGTTGAGGGCCTCAATGTATTAGGTGAAGACGGGGTTGAGGATGCCACAGAGTTTGATTTTGTATACTGGATGGGATGTTATGGTGGATATGACCCTAGAGGACAGAATATCGCCCAATCGGTAGTAAGTCTTTTGCAGCAAGCAGGTGTTAAGTTCGCAGTGCTTGGTCCTAAAGAAAAATGCACCGGAGATCCTGCCAGAAGATTAGGCGAAGAGGCACTATATCAGATGTTAGCTACTGAAAACATTGAAAATATGAACAACTTCAAGGTTAAAAAAGTTATAGCAAACTGCCCGCATTGCTTTAATACAATTAAGAACGAGTATCCACAGTTTGGTGGAGACTTTGAGGTAATTAACCATACTCAACTACTTAGTGACTTAGTAGATCAGGGCAAGCTCAAGCCTACAAAAGAAGTAAATGAAGATGTAGTCTATCATGACCCTTGTTATTTGGGACGTTATAACCGTGTATTCGATGCTCCCCGCAAGGTATTAAAATCCATACCGGGTTTAAACCTTGTAGAGCTTGACAGAAATCGCGAGAAAAGTTTCTGTTGCGGCGCTGGCGGCGGTAAGATCTGGATGGAGGAAGAAGCCCCAAGGGTGAATTGGAACAGGTTTGAAGAGATAGAGGCTAAAAAACCAGATAGCGTTGCTGTAGCATGCTACTTCTGTGATACCATGTTTGAAGACGCTGCAAAACAAGCGGGTAACGAGGATATAGAGATTAAAGATATCTCGGTTATTCTGAGAGAATCTGTTGAAGCGGAAAGTAAAGCTCAAGACTAAATATTCAATAATAGAAGTAATATAGCGAGCTCATTATGCTTTTTATGCTTTAAGAGTCGTCATACTAATGACAACTGTTAGGTAATACTTGTTTCAATTCTAAAGATCTAAATCCACTTCTAGCTTCTTGTAAATATCATTAATGAAGTTAAGCTTTTCTTCGAAATGAAAGTTTCTGAAAAATATTCTTCTATACTCTTAGATTCAGGAAATGGCTGGTTAAGTAATGATAAGGCAACTCCTTCATATTTAGCCTTTACGAAACCTGAAATATCTTTCTCTTCCATTGGTCAAGAAGTGACAATCAAATCTCAAGGAATCAGCAATCTGATTTCTGTTGATCCGCTAGAGGTATTAGACGATTATCTGGGGCAAGGATATGTAGCAGTGGGCTATATTGGCTATGAATATTCAGAGCATACTATGGAAGGGTTTAGCAGCTCACACGAAAAAGAGGGTGATAAGTTTCCCGACGTTAACTTCTTATTATATGATCCAGAAAGCATGGTCTCAGGTGAATACGAAGATTTGACCTCCCACTTGCAAATGCCTGAAATTAAAAAAGAATCTTCTTTAAATACATCTAATGAACCACAGTTTCACTTATGTCCAAACATGTCAATATGCCAATATCTCAATATGGTTAAAAAAGGTAAAGCCTATATTGAACAAGGGGATATATATCAGGTAAATCTATCGCAAAGAATGATCGCTCAATTGAGAATTGATCCCTTAGAATACTTTTTGAAATTCTATAATGTTCAACCTGTGCCATTTGCTAGTTATATAAATTTTGGCGATTTTCAGTTATTAAGCGGCTCTATGGAACTGTTTTTACGGAAAAACGGTAATAAGCTAACTACAAATCCTATCAAGGGTACTACTAAGAGGGGAAGAACTGCTGAGATTGATACTATATTGAAGGCTAAACTGATCAGCAGCGAAAAGGAGAGGGCCGAGAACCTTATGATTGTTGATTTGATGAGAAACGACCTGGGAAGAGTTTCTCTACCGGGATCGGTTAAAGTTAATAAGCTTTTTGAGGTTGAAACCTATTCTACTCTTCACCAGATGGTATCTGAAGTCGAATCGCAAGTTGATGAAAATATTCAAGTATCTCAGGTGGTTAGAAGTGTTTTTCCGCCAGGTTCAGTCACTGGAGCTCCTAAAAAAAGGACCTTAGAGGTGATTGATGAGCTTGAGCCTCATTTAAGGGGCCCTTACTGTGGAGCAATAGGTATCTTTTATCCAAACGGAGATTTTACACTTAGTGTTGGTATCAGAATTGTGCTAACAAAGCCCGGAAAAGCAACTTTTTTTGTAGGTGGAGGGATTGTTTGGGATTCTGATCCACAGAAAGAGTTTGAGGAGACCTTGCTTAAATCTCAAGCAATGACGAAAGCTATGGATATATCTAATGATGCCGGTTAACATCCTGATATTATTGAATATTTAACTATTTATTATGAAAGAATACCTGTTTATAGATGGCATTAAAGCTGAAAACGTACTTGCGCTGAGGTCTTTATTTTATGGAGAAGGTCTTTTTGAGACTTTTAGATATAAAGGAAGACTCCCGGTTTTACTGGAAAAGCATCTAGAGCGAATGGAAAATGGTGCTAGTTTGCTAAAAATCCCGTTTCCCGGCAGAGAATATATGATAGGACTTATTCGTAAAGCAATTTCGGAATCTGACATCTCTGATGCATATATAAAAATATGCCTGCTCTCCCAAGGGCAATCTCGTTTCTATGAAACTGCAAACATTTCTCAACCACTTGTAATTGTTAAAGAATATGTTGGTCCTGAACAATTTGTAAAACTAAAAGTTAGTTCGTTTAGAAGAATCTCGGATTCTCATTTGGTTAAAATTAAGTCAACAAACTACTTAGAAAACATTTTAGCTAGAAGAGAGGCCTTGGCGTCGGGTTTTGATGAGGCCCTCTTTCTTAATGAAAAGGGAGAGGTGGCAGAGTGTAGTACAAGTAACATCTTTTGGTTTAGAGATGGAACTCTCTTTGCGCCATCTGAAGAAAGCGGACTGCTCAATGGTACCACTAAAGTCTTAGTTCTAGAATTTATGACTGATTATGATGTCAATCTAACGGAGGGTGAATTTGTATTAGATGACTTGATAAGGGCTGATTTTGTATTTGTTACAAATTCTTTAATCGGTTGTATACCTGTTTCTGCCATAGATGATCATTCCTTCAATGTAGGACATCCCTTATTTCTCAAGATACAAAATACGCTTTTTGAAAAGCTTAAGTGGGCGTAGCTGGACTCTATAATTTCTACAATTTCAGCTGTTTCTGACTTTTTTGAATGCAATTCTAACGGCTGTTTGATCCAACCCCTTGATATTAAACAAAATTTGCAAATAGTGGACGAATTGTGGACAAATTTGGGGAATCAGAGCACGAAAAAGCTTTAAATAACTGATATTATTGAATAAAGCCTGTTAACATGTTCTTAACAATTGTGTGGAATTCTATCCACACTCGTGAATGTTTCACGTGAAACATTCCTTGCTTTCTATTTTCCTATGCAAAACTTGCTGAAAATTCTACCTAAAATATCTTCAGTTGTTACTTCGCCTGTTATCTCTCCTAAGGCATCAAGTGCTAGCCTAAGATCTAAAGCCAAAAACTCAGGTGATTCATCAGCCAGAATCGCATGTAAGAATGATTGAAGGCTTTTGGTGCATCTTTCGAGTGCTAGCTTGTGCCTGAGTTCACTTAGAACAAATTCGTTGCTTTCTGATAGATTTTTGTTCCGTATGAGAAGCTCGCGAATGTTGTCTTTGAGTTCTTCGATTCCGGTGCCAAGCTTTGCGGAAGTCTTTGTTATTCTATTCGGTCGTACGTATATAGCTAGATCGTCTTCGTCGATTTTGGGATTAATATCTGCTTTGTTGAGAGCAATTACTGCTCTGGAGTCTTTGATTCGTCCTAAAACCTCTAAATCGTCGCTGTCTAGATCTTTGCTGGAATCTATTACTGCTATGATGAGTTCGGCTTCCTGGCCTTTTTTCTTTGCTAGTTCAACGCCAATCCCCTCAATTTCGTCTGTTGTTGCTCTTATACCCGCTGTATCTGTCAATTTTAGGGCTATTCCTCTAATATCTATGCTTTCCTCGATGAAATCCCTAGTTGTGCCTGGTTGCGCGCTTACAATAGCCCTTTCTTTCATTATAAGCTGGTTTAGAAGACTCGATTTGCCTACGTTGGGTTTTCCTAGTATGGCTGTTGTAACACCGTGTTTTATTATTCTTCCCTCTTCATAGGTGTTAAGTAGTATGTTTATTTTATCTACTAACTCATTAGTGCTATCTATGAGCCTATCTTTTACAATTGCGTCAATATCTTCCTCTGGAAAGTCTACTTGAGCCTCTATTTCTGCTAAAATATCAGCTAAACGGTCTTTATATTGACCAATTCTGTCTGAAAGAGCTCCTTCTAGCTGTAATTCTGCTTGTTTTAATCCTTCTTCCGTTTGCGCGTTTACTACGTCTGTTACTGCTTCTGCTTGCGTAAGGTCCATTTTGCCATTTAGATATGCTCTAAGAGTAAATTCGCCTGGATTGGCGGGTCTGGCCCCTAATTTGAAAAGGAGATCTAATATTTTCATGGGTACAAGATGCCCACCATGCGAGTGAATCTCTACCATGTCCTCCCCGGTATAAGAATTGGGGGATCTCATTTGGACGCAAAGCACTTCATCAACTGTTTTCTCGGATTCCGAATCTGTAATGTAACCGTAATACATCTGATGAGATTTCATCTCAAGCGGCTGATTGTCCTTCCCTTTTCTAGAAAAAATATCATCAATGATATTCTTGGTCTTCTCGCCGCTGATTCTTATAACAGCTATACCTCCATCTCCTTGAGCTGTGGCGATAGCTGCGATAGTGTCATTATTGTGTGATTTGTTTTTTGTCATATGTCTTTTAATCAAATTAGCAGAGTTTAGGAGTTATTATAAAGAATTTTGAGTAAGTTTCTAATTAAAGGATGGATTTGAAAGTGATTTTAGATGTCTATTTGTAACATCGAGAAGAAGGAAGGTCGGTAACCCCCCTTCTTTATTTGATAATTTGCATTGAAAGGCTTCTGCCGCTAGATTTGAGATATTATCCTGCAGCTCTAGCTTGTTCCTTTTCGTTTAGTCCAGCGATGGTTTCCATAGCCAGACTGGTGTGTGCATAACATGCCCCAGCTGACATCACCATAGCAACATTGATCGCTTCAGCCATCTGCTCTTTTGTGTAGCCAGCAGCTCTCGCATCTTTTACACAGCCCCTAATACAGTATGGACATTTTGTCATGTGAGCACACGCGAGTCCTACCAATCCACGTTTGAAATCTTTCTTTAGTGCTCCATCTGCAAAGACTTGTTTTGTGAAATCTTTGAAAGCTGTTGAGTGATCACCACTACATTCGTGAAATTGATTTATCTCTTTTAAAACATTTTTTTTGAAAAAATGTCCATCTGTTAATGGTATATCATTATCCAGAGCATCATGTGCCTCAAAGGCAATGCTTGAGAATGCAAAAGGACCTCCCATTGCAAAACGCATTGCTACATAGATAGATTCTACAACCTGGGCATCAGTTGCTCCACTATTTTTTGAACTTCTAACTCTCGACCTTATGCAATATGGGCAACTTGTAATATGAGCTCCTGCTACGGCAATAAGTTCTTTTTCCATCTTGCTAAGTGCTCCGTCTTTAAATACGCCGTCGTGATAAGTCCTCCATGCCTGGTGCAGATTCGGATTTATTTCGTTCAAAAGTGCCATATCCTTGGATATATCGGTTTTAAAAAGATACTCTGACATATTAAGTCTCCTTGTGGTGCATGATTTAATTTTGTTTTATAAGTTTCATTATAGTTTTGCATCCTGAACTTAGTGGCGTGATGGATCTATGTGTTTTTGTCATTAAAATCGCTCCTTCCAGGTGTGACAAGATCAGTTGAGAGATAATTTTTGGTGAGATATCGCTTCGAAATTCTTTTAGCTTTATTCCTTCTTTAATGCATTTCTCTATAGTCTTTTGCCAGTGGTTAAAAAAATCAGAAAGTCGCGATCTGAATTTTTCGTTTGTATCGCTCATTTCAAGGGCAAGGTTGCCAAAGGGGCAGCCGTTTTTACAATTGAGGTTATCGTGATAGTTAATGACCCTCTTGTAGTACCTCTTCAGTCTTTTTTCGGGTGATATAGAATTGTTTTCAAGCGTGTCTGAAAAAAACTTGTTTTCGTATTCTCTAATTCTTTTCTCAAGTATCAGTAATCCTAATTCTTCTTTGGATTTGAAATGATAATACAGATTGCTTTTCGTTACCCCCGTGCTTTCTAGAATGTCGTCTATAGAGGTGTTCTGAAAACCGTTTAAATGAAAAAGCTTTTGTGCGCTGTCTATAACCTTCTCTTTGCTAGTGTTCATTTTGATTAACCTCACTTTGGATTAGAACTGACCAGTTAGTCCTAATAATAGACCGACGTAGTTTCATTGTCAAGTGATTTCTAGTTCGAAATTCAAATTAGCTATCTTGTGAAAGGTTGGTTGTCTTTTGGTGATACTACAGTGCGGTATTACTAGTTAAAGCACTTTGAAGCTTATTTTAAAGGGTGATTGTGGATAGAAGTTGTTAATCTTCTCGCTTAGATTCTTTTCCTGAACAAGTACTTTGAATTTATCTCCCATGAGCTCTGGCAGAAATAAATTTTTTATAGCTTGTATATCTTTTGCTAAAGAATTTTTCAGTTTGTCGTTTTGTTCTAAGTCGTTACCTATTAGATCTAGTACCCCCCAGTCTATAAGAAATTGTCCCTGAGTTGTGTACTTAACTTTCTTTATGTTCAAAGACTCTCCTGTTCTAATCAGATTGCTGAAGTCCACATGGGCTGTTATATCCTGCTGTCCAATATTTATATAAGGGGTTTCATTTATAGTATGATTATGGATGCATTTAAAAGTTCCTTTCATTCTCTCAGAATTGAAAAGCTCATCAGCCAAATACCCATAATCGATCGTGAGTATAAATCCTGTTCTTATTACTCTATCAATCTCATTTAGCAGTGTTCTTGCTTTGAGGTTAATCTCAAATTCCTGATCTTCTGCGAAATCCATCTCTATCTTATTGAAGTAGTCAATTAACTCTTTGCAACTAGGTTTGTCAGTAATGTCAGACAGGTCTCCACGGTCATCAAGCGTGATATAAAGTTCTGATAAATTTCCCTTAGTAATCTTTAGTCTATGAAACGGAAGCGCGTCAAAGAGTTCGTTGGAAATTATAACTCCACTGATGTTTTTGTTGTCTATTTCGCTCAACGATGAAAACCAACAAACTTTCTCTATATGGTCTTCTAATATTTTTTTTGATTCGTTCCTAGAATCATTACTTTGTTCTACCAGATAGTAATTGGTTCGGGCATATTGTTTGGGATTATTAGTTTTGATATGATCAAGGATATCAAGCGCAAGTATTCCCCTTCCTGCACCAAGTTCTATTATGGACAAACCCTCTTCATTCATAAAATTAAAAGATTTTATTATAAAATTGCCAATAACACTTCCAAAAGCCTTATGAACATGCGGGCTTGTGTAAAAATCCCCCTCTCTTCCTATAGGTCTATTTCCTAATGAATAATAGCCATGAGCTGGATCATAGAGTGCCCTCTCCATAAACTCAGCAAAGGTGATAGGGCCATAATCCCTGATTCGCGATTTAATGATCTCGGTTAAATTATCCATGGTTCAACTATGTTTAATCCAGTTTAACTTGAGTAAATTATATCTGACTTATATAATCTAACGGACTTTAAACTTATTCTATCATGACCGAGAAAATATGAACTTGATTAGACAGCCTGTTAAAATCTTATTTTTCTTTGTTATTATTGCCACCTTTTTATTAATTTCTTTCCTAACCGATCTGGTTGTGAGAGATAGAAAGAAAAAGCTAATCGCTTTTTCCCGAATTGCATCTTTTTATGGGAAAATCAGTCTAATCTTATTTGGAGTTAAAATAAACCAGATAAATCTAGACAGATATAAAGGGAACAATGATAATTACATGATTGTCTGTAACCACCTTTCCTATCTTGATATATTTGTTATTTATTCGATTCTTCCCTCTGTCTTTGTCGCAAATTCAGAGCTAGAGGAAGAGTTCCCCTTGGGGGCAGTAACTAAGTATGGTGGTGGAATTTTTGTAGAAAGAAGGAACAGATCAAGACTATTAGCTGATATGAATAATATTTCCAGTGTGTTGGATATGGGTTTAAATATAGTGATTTTTCCTGAAGGAACTACTTCCAGCGGTGAAAGCGTGTCGCCCTTTAAAGCTCCATTCTTGAAATCTGCAATTAATACGGGCACTGATGTGCTGCCACTTTGTATAAATTATAGATATATAGATGGAGAGCCTGTAAACAAGGACAATAAGAGCTTAGTTTTTTATTACGATGATAATACTTTTTTTGAGCATTTTTTTAGATTATTAAAAATAAAAAATATTGAAGTTGATCTAGAAGCCCTTGAAGAAATAGAGGTGAATCCCAAGATGACAAGAAAAGAATTATCTCAAAGGACATATGATAAAATCAGCGCCGCATATGTGAATATTTAAAAAGGGGACTTGAGAACAAACAATAGGTTTAAACATAGTTATATGTTATAAAATTTAGATGTAGAGCGCATTGGTACTATATCTTGCTCTCATTAGGTGGGTTAGTTATCATACAAACTTCCAAAAGTAGGACTAGGGAGATATAACTAACTAAGGAGATATAACAATGGATGTTAAATGGGCAAGTCGAATTGCTGAGTTACCACCATACTTATTTGCTGAAATAGACGCAAAAAAAAATGAACTAATAAAAAAAGGAGTTGATGTAATAGATCTAGGGGTTGGTGATCCAGATCTGCCAACGCCGGATTTCATTATCGAAGCTCTAAAAGTTGGGGCAGAGGATCCGGAAAATCATAGATATCCCTCATACCAAGGCATGAGGTCTTTTAGGGTTGCTGTTGCTGAGTGGTATAAAGAGAGGTTTAATGTCGATATTGACCCAGATACAGAGGTTGTTGCTCTAATAGGTTCAAAAGAAGGCATTGCACATGCGCCGTTGGCATTTATAGATCCGGGAGATGTCGGTTTATATACCGATCCTGGGTATCCGGTATACCCAACATCTATTAGTTTTGCAGGAGGAACTCCTTATGCTGTTCCACTGTATAAAGAAAATGATTTCTTGCCTGATCTAAATGCAATCCCTGAAGACATTAGAAAGAAAGCTCAGCTTTTATTCTTAAACTACCCAAATAATCCCACAACGGCAGTTGCAGACGAGGGATTCTTTAAAGATTTAGTCGATTTTGGTGCTAAGAACAATATTCTTATTTGCCATGATGCTGCCTATACGGAAATAGCATATGATGGATACAATCCGCCAAGCTTCCTGCAGACTGAGGGAGCAAAGGACGTTGGAATTGAATTTCATTCTTTATCTAAAACATTCAACATGACTGGCTGGAGAATTGCTTTTGCTGTAGGTAATAAAAAAGCAATCGCTGGTATCGGTAAAATTAAAACCAATATAGATTCAGGCGCATTTCAAGCTATTCAATATGCAGGGATAGTAGCACTTCAGAATTATAAGAAGGGGCTTCAAGACAGAATCAAAATTTTTCAGGAAAGACGTGATATATTTTGCAAAGGGCTTGATGAAGCGGGTCTCAATTATTATCCCCCAAAAGCAACATTCTACGTATGGTTTGATGTACCTCAAGGGGTTACTTCTAAAGAATTTTCATCAAAACTCCTATCTGAATCAGGAATAGTTGTTACACCAGGTAATGGATTTGGTGAATATGGCGAAGGATATGCCAGAGTTTCAACAACCTTTAGCACTGAGAGAATAATACAGGCCGTACAAAGGTTAAAAGAAACCAAGTTTTAAGCTTGTAAAAGTAACCACAGGAAAATGAATTGGACTATTTTATATTAACTTCTAAAATTGTTACAACGGTTGTTTATGGTTTCTCCCTTTTGCTACTCTGTACTTTTGGTATCCATAGGTATTACTTGTCCTATCTGTACAGCAAAAAGAAAAATAATATTCCAGTTCCTAATGGTAATTTTAAAAACCTTCCAATTGTTACGATTCAACTTCCGGTATACAACGAGATGTATGTAGTTGAAAGGCTTATCTCAAGTGTTTGTGAAATTGACTATCCAAAAGATTTGTTAGAGATTCAAGTTTTGGATGATTCAACAGATAAAACAACTGAAATTGCTTTTCAGTGCGTTGATCATTTCCGAGAAAAAGGTTTCAATATTAGTTGTCTTCATAGAAAGGATCGAGAGGGTTATAAGGCTGGGGCTTTAAGAGAAGGTCTTAAGTCGGCAAAAGGTGAGTTCATTGCTATTTTTGATGCCGATTTTATGCCGCCTAAAGAATTTCTAAGAAAAACGGTCGATTTTTTTGTAGATTCTGAGGTTGGCATGGTGCAGGTTAGATGGGGTCATGTAAATCAGGACTACTCAACTCTAACAAAATGCCAGTCGATTCTACTAGACGGACATTTTATCATTGAGCAGACATCGCGTTTCAATAATGGCATGTTCTTTAACTTTAACGGAACAGCCGGTTTAATTAGGAAAAAATGTATTGAGTCCTCTGGTGGTTGGCAGCACGATACTCTTACTGAAGATCTGGATCTAAGCTACAGAGCACAGTTAGCCGGATGGAAGCTTGTTTATTTAAAAGAAACGACTGCAGATGCTGAGCTCCCTGTTGATATGAACGCTTTCAAATCACAACAACACAGATGGGCTAAGGGCGGGGTGCAAACTGCATTTAAGATTCTGCCTCAAGTTTTTAAGAGAAAGGATTTGCCTTTTAAAGTTAAATCCGAAGCATTTTTTCACCTTTTTGGCAATATTTCCTATTTACTCTTATTAGTTCTCCTATTATTGATGTTTCCGATGGGATTTTTTTGGCAATCTATAGAATGGCATCAATTAGTACTATTTAACCTGTTTGCGATCTCTGCAGGCACTCTGAGTTTTGCATTCTTCTATGCTCTGACTGTTAGAGAAAGACATAGAAAGAACTGGCTTAGTTATCTTAAATATGTACCCGTTGCAATTTCAGTGGGTGCTGGAATTGCAATTAATAACAGCAAAGCTGTACTTGAGGCATTTTTAGGCAAAAAATCAGAATTTAGGCGTACGCCTAAATTTGCGGTGACTTCCAATCGTGACAACTGGCGGACTAGAAAAAGTTATGTTTCATCAAAAGAAATAACAGCACTAATTGAAATCACCCTTGGTATCTTGTTCTTTCTCCAAACACTTTTTGCAATTTATAAAGGCTACTATGGATGGATTCCATTCCTGGTTATTATACAGTTTGGATTTCTATATACTGGATTTCTATCAATTCTTCATAGCAACGGGAAAAGACCCCCCGAATCCACAATCGGGCGTCTCATCCCTAATCCTGTTCTTCAAAGAGATAAGGAATACTGATAGTTAATCAGTTTTGCTTCACCTCCATAGAATCTTAGACAGAATTCTTTTCTCTATTAAAGCTAACGTCTTAATATAATCTTCACAAAAATAAGATAAGCTGAGTAACTGTTTTATAAAATCCAACAAATATATTGTGTTTTTGAGGGGTGCTTAACTTGTTTAGATACTCGATTATTGCGGTACTAATGTTTTCTATGTCTTTACTAATAATTCCCCATGACTCGTTTTCACAAGGTAATCAAGCAGAAATCAACACATTAAAAGGTATAAAAGGTATTGGTTTAAGCGTTGAAGATATAGATGCGGATGCAGCTGCAGACGGACTTAGTAAGGACAAGTTGCTTAAAGTAATCACCCAAAAATTAAAGAAATCCGGAATCAAAGTATTTACAGATCTAGAATTAAGAACTATTAGTGGCCAGCCCCAATTAGTGCTTAATATTAATTCAATCAAGCAACCCGGTCCCATATATATATTTACAACCACTTTGGATCTTACTCAGATAGTACTTCTTGAAAGAAATAAAGGCCTGACTGCAGTTTCTCCAACTTGGACAGTTCTAACAACTGGCGGGTCGTTACCAGAAGACTTGGCTGCTACTGTTGACGCATCTATTGATCCAATGCTGGAAAGTTTCATAACTGACTATAAAAAAGCCAATCCTTAGTAGTTTTATCCTTATTTTTTCTAAATTAAAGAATAGTCCTCCATCGCAATAAAAAAGGGACAAGTCTCAAGAGACCTGCCCCTTTAAGAGCACGGAGTTGATAGGGTATGTAAAAGATGATATTCCCTCATTATTAATCCTATGTTAGATTTACATTAAGAGGATATTAATCCGTATATTTACTTAAGCATCTTTATTTCCCCTTTTTACTGCGATTAAGAGTGTTTTTAGACTTTTAGTTGGACAAGTCAGTCAGATTAAGTAGATTCTACTTCCGCATACTTTAAGAGGAGCCTTTATTTCAAAGAAATGAGAGTTTGCACATTAGCCAGCGGGAGTTCAGGGAACTCACTTTACATAGAGACAGAAAGCACAAAAATATTAGTTGATGCTGGCATAAGCATGAAGCAGATCAGGCTCAGGCTTGGCTCGATAGGGGTTAATCTGGATGAAATTGATGCAGTGATAACTACTCATGAACACTCTGATCATACACACGCAATTAAAAGACTGAATATTCCAACCTACGTGGCCTCAGCTACTACTCATCTTTGGAAAGATACAGTTACTCAGCTTGAGGAATTTGAGAGCGATACGGCCTTTACGATTAAGGACTTTTTAGTAACTCCTTTCTCAGTCCCACATGATGCCCTGGATCCTGTAGGTTTTTCCCTTGAATGTGCAAACGGTATTAAAATAGGTGTGGTAACGGATATTGGCTCTGTTACATCATTGGTAAAAGAAAGGTTGAGAGGATCCAACATTCTGTTACTAGAGTACAATCATGATAGCGATATACTTCTTTATAGTCATTATCCCTGGGATTTAAAGCAGAGAATTAAAGGACGCCTCGGACATTTGTCCAATACACAAGCTTCTGAGCTTTTGCATGAGTTATGCCATGATGGGTTGAAACATGTAATATTGGGGCATTTGAGCCAGGTTAATAATAAACCTGAGGTAGCTTTGCAATCAGCCTCGAAAGTATTGAGAAAAAATGGCGCGGAATCTGATGTCGGTATATCAGTTGCGCCAAGGAAAACAGTAGGGGAGGTACTACAAATTTGATTACAAGATACTCGAGACCTGAGATGTCTTCTATTTGGTCTGATGAATCGAAATACAAAAACTGGCTCCGTGTAGAAATCGCCGTATGTGAAGCATGGGCGCAAAATGGAAGAATACCCAAAGAAGTTGTAGAGGATATTAAAGCTAAAGCTGGGTTTGATGTGGACCGCATTAATGAGCTTGAAAAAGAGTTAAAGCATGATGTCATTGCTTTTCTTACTTCTGTCTCTGAGCATGTAGGGGAAAATTCCAGATTTATACACTTGGGGCTTACATCTTCGGATGTCTTGGATACCGCTTTTGCGCTTCAGCTAAAAGATGCATCGGAAATAATTATAAAAGACTTAGGCGCTGTTTTGGATGTACTCAAAAGACAGGCATTTGAACATAAAGATACCGTTATGATTGGAAGAACTCATGGAATTCATGCTGAACCTAAGACTTTAGGGCTAGTCTTTGCCTTGTGGTATGACGAAATGAAGAGGAATTTAGAGCGTATGACTAGGGCAAAAGAAGTTATCAGTGTGGGCAAAATATCCGGCGCGGTTGGCACGTTTGCTAATGTCCCACCACATGTCGAAGAATCAGCATGTGAGAGATTAGGGCTTAAGGCTGCAACTATTTCCACCCAAGTTGTGCAAAGGGATGTTCATGCTGATTTTTTTCTTACACTTTCTCTCGTTGCCTCTACAATTGAAAAAATTGCAGTGGAGATTAGACACTTTCAGCGAACAGAGGTTCTAGAGCTGGAAGAGCCCTTTGGCAAAGGACAAAAAGGCTCTTCAGCGATGCCTCACAAGAGGAATCCGATAATTTCGGAGAATCTATGTGGTCTTTCAAGACTTGTCCGTTCGTATGCTATTTCGGCACTGGAAAACATACCCCTTTGGCATGAGCGCGATATAAGCCACTCCTCAGTAGAAAGAGTTATTGGTCCAGATGGAACAATCCTTCTTGATTATATGCTCGACAGACTTCATTATCTCTTGGACGGTCTTCAGGTATATCCTGAGAATATGGAGAAGAACATTTGGTTAACACGTGGGTTAGTCTTTTCACAAAAAGTCCTCTTAAAACTTATAGAAAAGGGATTTTCTCGGGAAGATGCATACAAAATAGTGCAGAATAACGCAATGGACACTTGGAAGGGAGATAATGATTTCAAAGACCTACTCCTGAAAGATAAAAGTATAAAGAACTCCTTGTCACCTGAGGAAATTGAAGAATGCTTTGATGTTAAGGCGGATCTTAAAAACATCGACGCCATCTTTGAGAGGGTCTTTAATTAGCTGAAATTCAACAATTTTTGTTTAATTCCAAACGTTTGTATCACCTTTTATTTTTGTTGCTTTCTAAACATTCAGTGGTATAGTTTTAGCTAATCAAAATAGCTTTTAAGAAATAGGAGGCAAGTAATGAGAGTTAAATTTTTAGGAGCGGCAATACTAGCGCTATGCTTTTTTATAGTTGGGAGTT
>BQJP01000043.1 GCA_021604765.1 Thermodesulfobacteriota bacterium | reverse complement strand
GTTTCAGAATCCATCATGAGAACCGAGCAGAAACCATTAGCAAGGTAAATGAGAACAATCACACTATGGTATATAGCTTAGGTTAAAGGGGTTAAGAAATGGCTGATTTTAAAAATGAATTTAGCTGGTCGTACTCAAGAGACAACCTCTTTCAGGAATGTAAAAGGGAATATTACTACAATTATTATGGCTCTTGGGGAGGTTGGGAGAAAAACAAAGCTGATGAAATTACCAGAACACTATATGTTCTAAAAAATCTTCAGAATCGTTGGCAGTGGAAGGGCTCTGCTGTCCATGACGAGATAGAAAGGATACTTAAAGAGTTAGTAAGTACCGGAAAAGTAACACCTCTTGAAAAATCTAAATCCAGAGTAACAGAAATAATGAGAAATGATTTTAGATCTTCCCGTGATGGACTATACTGGAACAAGAATGGCAGCCTAAGGAACGAACCTGCCTTGTTCGAGCATGAATACAGGCCTGAAATACCGGATCAGATCTGGAAGAGAAATTATGAGGAGGTGATTTTATGTTTGGAAAATTTTTATAAGTCTAGCGTGATTGAAGAGATCTCAGGACTGCCTAAAGAGGTTGTATGCTCAATTGAGAGCATGACCGGGTCTTATTTTTCATTCAATACAGAGCTTTATTATGTTAAATTAGATTTGGCATACAGCATGGAAGACAGAATTAAGATTTACGATTGGAAAACAGGATCAGGAGACGCGGATGAATTGCAGTTCTTGATCTATGCTTTATATGCTCTTGAAGAACTAGATTTTGATTTGGACAAAATTAGTGTCACAGAGCTAAATCTTTTTGAGAATTACACCAAAGTTTACTCATTTACACCTGAACAAATAAAATTTGCGAGAGAATACATTAACAATAGCATTGAAAACATGAAGAGTTATCTAAGCGATCCCCAAGAAAATGAAGCAATCATGAGTAATTTCCCAAGAACCGAAGATAGAAAAATTTGTGAATTATGTAAATTTCAGAAGATTTGCTTCGACCTTGATTAAATATTAACATCAAGATGGCTCAACTTACTGACATAAATTCATATATTCTTACTACACAATTCGCTCTTAACCATTTGACTATGAAAAATGGGTGAATTAAAGTATGAAGATACGGATAAACCGATACATTACATTGTTAACGTAAAATGGCAGAACTAATAAAAAAAATTAATGATTTTCTCACTAAGGACCTCTGGCACCTGGATACGGGATCTCTTAACAAATTCAGAGCCTGGCTTGTATATCTGCTTAAGCTATTATACGCCACAGTAACAGGGTTTACTGAAAATGAGCTAACTCTGAGAGCTATGAGTCTTGTGTATACAACTCTTTTATCTATAGTCCCTCTCTTAGCATTTAGTGTTTCAATTCTTAAGGCTTTTGGTGTTGTCGAAAACCAGCTAGAACCATTCTTAAATAATTTCCTAGAGCCTCTTGGAGATAAAGGAACTGAAATAACAACTCAGATCTTAGAATTCATAAACAAAATTAATTTTGGTGTCTTGGGTGTAGTTGGTCTTCTTCTGCTGATTTATACATCCGTATCATTGATAATGAAAATAGAAGACTCTTTAAACCATATATGGAATATAAAGAGAGGAAGAAGCATTGTAAGGAGATTAAGCGACTATATAACTATCTTACTTATAGGTCCTGTACTTATGTTTTCAGCCATAGGGTTAACTGCGTCCTTTGAAAGCAATGCCTTGGTTCAAAAAGTATTGTCAGTAGAGCCTTTAGGCATGTTGCTACTACTTGGCGCTAAGTTAATACCATATTTATTTGTTTTTCTTGTTTTTACTTTTATATACATGGTTATTCCTAATACTAAAGTTAAATTTAAGTCAGCATTTATAGCTGGGGCCGTTGCAGGTATCGCATGGCAAACAACCGGATGGGTCTTTGCTTTCTCTGTGGCTAAATCTACCAAGTATGCAGCAATATATTCAAGTTTGGCAGTACTAATACTGTTTATGATCTGGCTCTACGTAAATTGGCTTATATTGCTTATAGGAGCGCAGATAGCTTATTGCCACCAAAATATAAAAACACTGGATTTAGGCAGCACAATATTTCAACTAAGCAGTAAAGTTAAAGAGAAATTGTCCTTTGTCGTTATGTACCTAATTGGATACAATTTTTATCACGATCAAGAGAAATGGACATTCGATAAGCTGGTAAATCACCTGGGCCTACCACAAGAATCCGTTGATAGCACTCTTACAGAACTCAAAGACAAACAGTTGATACTAGAGGTTGGGGATGATCCCGTATTTTATTTGCCCGCAAAAGCCATTGAAGTTATTACTTTAAATGAGATCATTGATGCAGCTCGTGTAAACAAGGAAACTCCACTTTTAGAAAACAGATATTTGGCAAGCACCGAGATTGATCAAATTACAGAAAAAGTAGATAACGCCATTCATGGCGCACTGGGGGATTTAACCCTGAAAGATCTCGTATTAAATAAAGCAAATATCAGTCCTAATACACCTAGTACCGACTAATTACACCTCAGCTTCCCGTTATCGTTCCAAATGCCTTTGTTACAGTTTTTATATTTGATACTTGAATGCTTCCATTTGCCATTATCCTTTTTGCAATCAGCCTCTAAGTATTTTCCTTCCATATAGAGATTCTTACAAGATTTCTTATAACTGCCTTTAGGGAATTTTGAATTGTTACCACCGCCGCAAGTAAGTCTGCCGTTATCGTTCTTTATATCTTTATTACAGTTTTTATAGTTTATTGAGGATTTATTCCAGCTGCCATTTTTCTTCTTACAATTTGAATAGAGTCTGTTACCTTCAACATATGAGTTTTTACAACTGTCTCTGTAACTACCTTTGGGTATTTTACCCCCTCCACCACCATTACAGCTAAGTTCCCCATTATTATTAGTTATATCACCACTGCACTTTTCATAATTAATACTCGTACTATTCCAATTTCCATTCTTCTTCTCACATTTAGCTTTTAATCGCTTCCCGTCAACTCTGATGTTTTTGCAAGAGTTTTGATAACTGCCCTTAGGAGGCTGTTTTCCAGCTTTTTGTTTACAAGAGAGCTTACCGTTATTGTTTGAGATATCACCCTCGCACTTATTTAATTGTAATGTTGATTTCTCAAATTTGCCGTCTGCTTTTTCACACATTGCCCACAATATCCCCCCCGTGATTACTTGAATGTCTTTACATGAATCCTTATAACTACCCGGCGGAATGCCGGTTTGAGCAATAACGGGGTTATTAAAAGATAATAAGAAAAGCAGAAACACTATTACAGGAAATATTGCTAGATATCGGTGAGTCATTCTACAACCTCCTTAATTTAAAAGCCTATCTATAATGGATTATACATCTTTTAAGTTACTATATTCAATGTTCTTTGCACACCGCCCAGGCTCTCGCTTGTGCCTCGCCCGCTTCACGGTTCATATTAGTACATTTCACATTCCATGAGGCGTTAATACTATCAGGAGCACTTGTAGTAAGAACTATTCTATTTTCTGTATTCAGAAATCCAAGGCATTCCCCTCCCCCACTCACTAGCACACTTTTCTCAGGGCAGGTACTTTTCACAAAAACGCTCTTACCAGTGGCAAGAGGTAATTGTTCAGATTCCTGAGTTACTGTAATAAGATCATCTTTTCCATAAGACAATCCAGAACTCAATAAAACAATTAAAAATAGTAATAGCGAAAATTTTGTTAACATACTCCCTCCAAGATTACTAACATGAGTCACCACCAGTTCAACTATGGACCTACTCGTTGTAAAGACCACCCTCACTAGTAGGATCCTCAGAGCGACCTTTCATCTGTCTTACAGAATCATCATAAGAGTCCTTATAGGCGTCACATTTCATCTGATTATCGGGATAATTTTCCAAGCATTCCTCATAGGCTGATTTGTTTGCCTGTTTTTCTTTAAGCGGTCGCTTCCAACTCATATTACAAGATGTAATAAATAAGATTGGCACAATTAACAAAATCCATCTATACATTAAAAACTCCTTTAAACTTTAAGATACTCTTTTTCTAAAAGCAGGAACTGCCAATAGTGGTATACGTGCTCTTCGCAAGACTTGCTCCGTTGTGTTCCCCCTAACTGCATCTAAAATACCCTGATGACCTTTAGTTGCCATAACTATTAAATCGGGGCTAATTTCATCAACAATCTTAAGTATCATATCAACTACATTACCACGACGGATAGTCCTTTTCCATTCCCAGCCTTTATTGTTTTCTATATCCACATAAGGCATATCTGAGGTATCTCCGATGAAAGCAAGAGTGAAAACACAATCCTCGCAGCCAAGAGTGGCGGCCAGCCTTTTAGCTTTATTCACAGCTAATTCTGGGTTGGGCTTTATATTTATAGGAATAAGAATATTTTTAAGATTTACACTTCCATTCTTATGAGAGACAAATCCTTTTGATTGATCGGGAATAAAAAGAGTCATACCACCTGAGCCTCTGGAGACATCTTCTGCTACTGATTTCTTTAACATCCTGTCGGCACCTTGCCTCTGAGCAGTCGCGAGCACAGCAAGGTCAGCAGGGTGTTTGGATAGAAATTGCAAGATTGACTTAGCTGGAGAATCATGGACACCTATGACTTTTTGATACCAGAAACCTAACTGCATTAAGTCTTTCTCAGTACAGTTCTCTGTAATAACACCCCATGACTTAAGGGTTTCTCTAATCTTTGGAAACTCCTTCATTACGCTATTACTAGAACTGGGTGAGACGTGCATCAAATTTAATTTAGCATTACTTACTAAAGCAATCTTAAGCGCATGAGCAAAGGCGACATCGCTAGATTTTGAAAAATCGGTGGGATGAAAAACATTTCTTAAGAAGGCTCGAACAGTTCCTTTAGGCTTTGTCTTGTAAGAAGAAGCTTTCTTAGCCGCAGGTTTAGATTGCGAGGCTAAATAATTCTGAAGAATTAAATTAGCCTCGTTGATTTCTGTTAATTTATTTTGAGCTTTTAATTGCAACCGGTCATTTTGTGCAAACCTGTCGGGGTGCCAAATTTGAACCAAGTCTCTATAGGCAACCTTAAGCTCTTCAGACGTAAAATCCCTTTCAAGTTCAAAGAGATCTAGCAAACTAGCTATTTCATTTTTTTTCAAGGCAAATATCTACTAATTTAAAACGTTATACCCTCTGCCGACCATGCAGTTACGGTATATTTGCTCATAACCTTTTTCACTGTCATATACACCTTTGGCTCCACCAGCTACTCCGCCAATAACTGCACCATATGCAAGACCTTTAACCGCGTCCCCTGCTATGGCTCCAATCAAGGCTCCTGTGCCGGTACCAACAGCGCCACCTACAACTGTGTCTTTAGCAGTGTCTTTCCAACCTGGAGCGCCTTGTTTGGCTATTGCCTGACACTCAGCTTGGTCTCTGTAATATCTATCACTATTTTGAACACTTCCGGGATCAATAACCGGTGAATAGGTCTGACATCCAAGAACTGCTATCACAGAAAACATAGGTATTAGTAATAATAATTTTTTCAATTTTATAACCTCCCTGTTTAAGTTTAATTCATGTGTATTCTACGAAAAACATATAAATAGTTTATGGTGCGACTTCTTCTTCTGCAACTATAACATGATCTGATCCAATTGGATCACCTAGTGTAAAGCCTTGTAGTGCATTATACTCGCCAAGCTTGTAGTCCCGAATCGTCAACACACATTTAGTCTTCGCATTTTCTGCGTAGCAGGAATATGAAATGTTGGATGCTGCAACTTCGTCACTGTCTCCTTGGACATGAGTCGAGGGAATTAGGCCAAAATTGTAGACATCGAACCCACCCTTATCATTTTTGGCTGCTATAAATTGACCAAGAAACTCTGAGTCTCTGGTAGTAAGGGGCTCTGAGCCTGCATTTTCAACCGTTAACGTTCTGGTTTCTTCATAAATAAAAGCAGTATTACCAAGGGTATTCACTCTGTCTAAAATCTGAAGTGTTTTTTTCTGAACCATCTCACCATTCTTGGTAACCGTGATAACTCTTGTTACCGGAATATCAAAATCACCTTCTCCTAAATCAGTGGCCTGTCCATATTGCCATTCCGACTTTATAACAGCACCATTCTTTTCAGCCTGAGTAGATAGAGTCTTACCAGCTAACAAACTATCGTAGAGCTGTCTAAATTCAGCTGTAGACATATTTGCTGCATTTACATCCATTCCACCCAAAAATAAAACTAACATAAGGGCTAAAGACATTATTATTTTGCTCATAACAACCTCCTTTGATTATAGTTGATAACCCGCCTTCCGTAGAACCATTCTAACTATTAAGAATACCCAATTCAAGAGAGTAATGTTGCAATTTTATTGCTTGACCATGTTGTGTATAATTAGATTCATGTCAGAAGATTCAGCGCAAAACACATCTTCCAATAGTAACCCCGAAATAGAAAAAAGAAGATTTATTCTTCAGGTAGTTCAGCCTGGACTTGCAGGACTGATGGATGGGACGGTATCGTCATTGGCTCCTCTATTTGCGGCAGCCCTCGCTACACAGAATAGTAAAACCGCTTTTCTTGTAGGATTGGCAACAGCCGTAGGAGCAGGAATCAGTATGGCATTCTCTGAGGCATTGTCGGATGATGGAGTAATAAGCGGTAGAGGCAGCCCCTGGTTAAGAGGAATAGTTGAGGGCGGCATGACATTTCTTGGCGCTATCGGTCATGCACTGCCATTTTTAATTCCTCATTTTTGGACTGCATTTATTGTAGCCAGCATTGTGGTTGGAATTGAACTAGTAGTCATTGCATACATAAGAAATAAGTATATGGATACTCCGTTCCTGCGAGCTGCGTTTCAAATTATTGTCGGGGGAGTGATTGTTCTAACTGCTGGAATACTTATTGGAAAGTCATGAAGTTAATTCATCTTCATGATGTTCATGGAATTTTTCTAATACAAAATTGATCATTTTATCACGTCTTATATAACCCTTTACAAATAGATTGCTAAGATTGTCCACAACTGGAAGCCACTTTAGATTGTGATCTCTCATAGTTGCAGCAACAACAGTGCATGAATCAGATTCCGATGCCACAATCGGTGACTCAGTCATAAAATCTGATACTTTCGTAAAAGGTGTAATACCTGATTCAACGGCTCTGAAGATATCAGTTCTTGTCATAATTCCTTTAAGCTTATTTGAACTATCAATTACACAACAAAAATCCAGTTCATCTCCACTCAAAGTTTTCACAGCAGCTTCGAACGTATCATCAGGACTGAGGCTTATCTCAACAGGTTTTATAAAAGTAGAAAGTGGCTGACTCTGAAGTATCTCATATACTACAGGCAACTTTTGCCACATATTCCCACTTCGTCTCTTTACCGCATCCGCCAAGAAATCTCTAAAGGGCGTTAACGCTCCAGATATCTGCTCAAAAACTTTCTTGCCCATAACAGTTACTTCAAG
The DNA here is from genome assembly GCA_021604765.1 of Thermodesulfobacteriota bacterium. Lineage (GTDB taxonomy): Bacteria > Desulfobacterota_D > UBA1144 > Nemesobacterales > UBA2774 > CR02bin9. The sequence goes on along the minus strand of BQJP01000043.1, from coordinate 12,363 downwards.
CTCTGTTTTGGCACGAACTGCGGAGGTTCTAACTCTATGATCAAGAAGCGCCATTTCCCCAAAAAAGTCTCCCGGTCCTAAAATAGCCATAACCTTCTCATCCTCTTTACCGGCGTTTCGTACAATATCAACTTCACCTGATTCTATTATATAAAAATTATTTGAAGGATCACCCTCATTAAAAACATAGTCCCCCGGTTGAAAATGAGAATTAGAAACCCTTTCTGTCAGATCAGCCTTAGGATGAGCCAAGTCGCGTGAATAGAAGATCTCCCATGCCCAGTCAAAACCGACTTTTAATTTATGTGAAAAGCTCGGCAACTTGAATAAGTAAACTGATCTCCAAAGAAACCAAGCTATAAAGCCTGAAATATGAAATCCTAGAAATTCAGCTACAGCATTATGTCCACCGATCGCGCATAGCTGACCAAGGGGTCTGAAACGAAAAGGTTTAGTTTCTTTACCTTTTAAGACCCTAACTATATTCTGAGCTGCCTGTCTACCCTGACGCTCTGCAAACTGACCTGTAGGTGGACTAGGTGTATTGTCATAAGAATTGTTAATCAGGGCGCAGTCCCCAACGGCCCACACGTTTTGATGCCCCTGGACTCTCATCTCAGGATCGGTTAGCAATCGGCCTCTTTCTTTTGGTGCTTCAAGTTTTTGAATTACTGGAGCAGTAGCGTTGCCCACGGTGCATACTATGGTCCCGCCGTCAATAGTTTGTCCCTCCCCAAAGCCTACCCCTTCTTGAGTTACATATGACACGCGCTTATTTAACACCACATTAATACCAGCCTGCTCCATCTTTACTTTCGTAAAATCCCTAAGCTTAGAGCTAACTTCAGGAAGCAGCTGGTCTCTTGAATGAACAAGTGTCACTTTGATTTCTTCTTTTGGAATATTTCTGAAAAATTTTCTAGTATCACGCACTAGATCATTAATTTCCCCGGCGACTTCAACACCACTAAACCCGCCTCCGACAATCACAAAGGACAAGTGCCAGCGACGTCTGTAAGTATCTTCACAGATCTCAGCGTTTTCCATCTGCTGCATTACGTGGTAGCGCAGAGCCACCGCATCGCCTACAGTTTTAAGCGGAAACGCATGGTCGGACATTCCTGGAATCAGGCCTAAATTAACACTAGAACCACACGCTATAACTAAATGGTCATAGGACATTTGGCCTTTCTTGCCCGAATCTCCAAAATATTCAACAACATTATTTTCAACATCAATATTAGTAATGTCTTCAGTCCTACAGTAAACCCCTGGAAGCATCTGACGCAGCGGCACAGCTACGGGCTCAGGACTGATTGATGCCCCTACAACTTCAGCTAAAAGTGGTTGGAAGACTAAATAGTTTTCACTATTATAAAGTATGATGTCGGCTTCTTCTCTGGAAAGCTTACTTCTCAAAGTTAAAGCACACTTAACTCCCGCAAACCCTCCACCAATAATCTTAATCTTCTTTCTAACAGGCATATTGAAATAGCTCCGTCACTTAGATGACTAAATCTTATTAAGATCTCATAAAGCAGGTCACACTTTTTGCGATGAAGGCCATTTATTCATCACTAAACAATTTTTGAACAGTCCAGCTACCTGGACCAACGATGGCAATAAATAGAAATGATATCATGTATAGAACCGCAAGCTCAAACTTGGAGAATGGATCACCAAAAATAGTCATATGTATAACAAATGCCGCTACCAACATATTTATCCCAGCAATAAAGGCTGATATTCGGGTAAACAATCCGAATATGATAAGAAGTGGGAATAAAGTTTCAGCTGATATAGCCAAGTAAGCCATAATATTTGGCATAGGAAGACCCATCTTAACAATATTTGCAATAAATGGATCCGGATTTAGCAACTTGCCAAGCCCGTGTCCTAAAATCATAATAGCACTTACCGATACACGAAATAATAATAGTCCCAAGTTATTAATTGTCATTAGACCTTCCTATTTTGTGGATTATGAATAATTAACAAGTAATTAAGTATCATTAAAATCAATCTTTATTTCAACCGCCGAGCGTTTCTTCTGACTATCCGAATATACAATTAATCCATCTAAGACAGTCTCAGATAATAAAACACCATCTTGAGTTTGGACATCAAAACTAATTTCTGTTACTTCCCCTTCTTTTGATTTGATGTATTTGAGATTCTGAATTATCAGCGAATCCTCTGGATTTGGATAATACTCAATTTCCTCATTATGTGTTTTATTTTCTACTTCAAGTACAACTTTAGTGATATCATCACCTAATTCCGTTGTGACAACACTAAAGTTAAATGGATTTTCTCTATCACCAATAGACTCGGGGAGATAGTTATGCCATTTAGAAAAAAGAGCTTTTCTAGTAAGCTTTGTTTGTTCACTAACTGTTACATCATATACAAGTTTTTCTTTTCCCGGTATGCAGATCTCTTTACAACTTATCCAAGATATTTGAGTTTCTATTTTAGCGCTCTTGTCTAGTTGAGCATTCGAGGGGACTTCAATATCAGTCCATAATAAGACTGAATTATCATATCCGAAATCTTTGCCACCATTATCCTTGTTATAGACTGAAGGGACAGGCCACATTACTTCAGCCACTTGGTAGCCATCAGGAACAGTAAATTTAAGCTTAGTAGGTAAACCCGTTTCACCGGGATATTTCCAATAAATGTGCCAACCGGGGTCTATATCCATTAAGGCACCTAATTTAAAAGAATCCCCAGGCTTAACTGTATCTATGTTGGATACTAATGTGACTTTTACAGGAGTTGGAACTTCTTGCGCAAAAGAAGTTGTTACAAATCCGGCAAGAAAGAACATTATTAAAACTAAGAGACTTCTCATAGGGCTGCTCCTGGAGCAATAATAACTTACGAACAATTGATATCTATGGATTTATTTGTCGAACCAATTCTCGGGTGGCACTTTAACGGCCAGCACTTCAGCGCTTGCGCACTTGTCCTCTCCCGAAAACAATTTGCAAACAACTAAAAGTTTTCTACCTTCCCTCATTGTAACTTTAGCTTTTAATTTAACAGGCTTATCTATTGGAACCGGTTTATGGTAGTCAATCTTTATCGAGGCTGTTACATACCAAATGATGGGCTCACTATCTAGATCTCTATTTTCCAGTTTATATCCGTCAGCAATTGCTGTGCTAACTGAATGGCAATCAATAATAGTTGCAATTACGCCGCCGTTTAAATATCCAATTGGACCTGCTTTATGACTTTTGCTGGGCATCCATTCACAAATGGATTTATCTTCTAACCAATAGCTCTTTAGGTTTAGTCCATGTTCATTATTGCAACCACAACCCCAGCACTCATTATGCTTCCAGTTATCTTGGAAAGCCTTTTCACTCATTTATTTCTCCAAATAATGGATTATTAATATTATGACTCAACAACATATAATATAAATATACTGAGGTCAGAAGAAATCAAGTCTGTATATCTTTTTGCCTTACTATTCTATCTTTTATATGGAAGCCTCTGATGTGTCCTTTATATAAGATCTCCTTAATGCTTGTTGTTGTGATAAAGATTTGCCCGGTAAAGTCTTGAAGAAACCTGAACAGAAACTTTTTTCTATTGCTATCAAGCTCGCTGGTTATATCATCTAATAGTAATATAGGGGTTCTCCCCAAAATTTGGCTAATCATCTCAATCTCAGAAACTTTTAAGGCTAAGGCAAGATTTTTGGCCTCCCCCTGGGAAGCATAAATTGAAGCATCTTTACCATCTATAAAAAAACTGATTTGGTCTCTATGGGGTCCAACCGTAGTATGAAATCGTTTTTTGTCCTGCTCAAACTCTAGTGAGAGCTTATGTTTATATGACTGCTCCAAATCATCATTTAACTCAATAGAACTCTTGTAATGAATCTCTATATCTTGATCAAGGCCTGAGGTTTGTTTGTACATTCTAGAGAGTAGAGGCTTAATTTTATTTATGAATTCAATCCTTCTTGAAATTACCTGACTACCAATTTCCGCAAGCTGTTCATCCCAAACCTCAATTTTATCAAGAGTTAGAGAAGAAGTTTTAACCAGAATCGCATTTCTCTGGCTTAGTGCCCTTTGATATAACTTCAAATCCCTCAGATGAGTAGGCTCTAATGAACATATTATGGAATCTAAATATCTTCTTCTACCCTGAGGAGAACCTTTAACTAGATCAATATCTGTAGGGAGAAAAGTAACAACATTATACTTTCCGGATACATTTGAGGTTCTATATACAACTTTACCGTTAAGCTTAAGTGTCTTATGATTTTTATCGAGCAGGATATTTATCTCATCGAAACCTGCTTGAGACTGAATCTCTCCTTTGAGCCTGCACTCAGAGCTTCCGAAACTCATAACTTCCTCAGACCTCAATTGCTTAAATGGTTTGAAAGCTAATAAGAAATGTATAGCTTCGAGCAGATTGGTTTTTCCTTGGGCATTTTCACCAATAATTAGGTTAAATCTATCGTGAAAACTAAAAGTTTCAGCACTATAGGATTTAAAGTTTTTTAGAGTAAGGGATTTAAGTATCACAGGTACGCTGCATATTTCTTTGTTAGAGACAGTATAATAAATATAAGAGTTTTATTCAATGATTAAGGTCTGAATTACAACTGTGTCTAATAACTCCTTGACCCTAATCATGTTAGCGGTATTATTTTTTTAAGGCATAAACTATGATTGCACTTAAGATATGTAAGATTCAAAAGAAAGATGAGGGCAAGGGTTTTGTGCGGCTCAATGCTGCAGACATGCGTGAAATAGGGGTTGAGGCTTGGGATCTTGTTGAAATCGGCGGAAAGAGAAAAACCGTAGTTCGTGTTATGCCCCTTGATAAATCTAAAACCAAAAAATCTATCATTGAACTAGATGCTGTTACTTTAGAAAACGCCCGAGTAGAGCTCAACGAACATGTCTTTGTTAAAAAAGTAGACTCAAAGTCTGCAACAAAGGTAGTGTTAGCCCCTAGAAATAATTCAATTTTATATAATGGGAATGAGAACAAATATTTGCAAGACCGTCTTGAGGGCTTTCCAATAACAGTTGGAGATAAATTAAGAGTCAATCTTCCTGGTAAAAAGAATGAGGACTTTCATGTTATTGGGGTAATGCCCTCTAACTCTGTAATCATTCGATCCTCTACCAAATTGGATATCAAAAAAAAGCCAAAAGAAAAATTTGATAGTTCCAAAGTCAGTTATATTGATATAGGCGGCGTTAGTGAACAATTAAAGAAAATAAGAGAAATTGTAGAGTTACCACTTAAGTATCCGCAGTTATTCAATAGAATGGGGATAGACCCACCCAGAGGGATTCTCCTTGTGGGACCTCCGGGTAGCGGAAAGACACTACTCGCGAAAGCAGTTGCCCATGAAACAAACGCCAATTTTCAAGTCATAAACGGCCCTGAAATAATGCATAAATTTTACGGTGAGAGTGAGGCCCGTTTAAGGGATATCTTTGAGATTGCAACGAGGAATCAGCCCTCCATAATTTTTCTTGATGAACTGGATGCTATAGCTCCTAAAAGGGATAAAGTCTCCGGAGACGTTGAAAAAAGAATTGTTGCACAGCTACTTTCCTTGATGGATGGTTTAAAAGACCGGGGCAATATTGTAGTCATAGGCGCAACTAATCTACCTTCCGCTTTGGATCCGGCTTTAAGACGCCCTGGAAGATTTGACAGAGAGATAAGCCTTGATGTTCCCGACAGAAACGGGAGGCTTCAGATTTTAGGAGTTCACTCACGAGGTATGCCTCTTGATGATGATTTAGACCTAGAACGTTTGGCTGAATTAACGCATGGGTTTGTTGGTGCTGACATAGAAAATCTTTGTCGGGAAGCTGCTATGAAGGCGCTAAGAAGAACGCTTCCTGATTTTGATGAAGACGAAGAGAACGCTGATAACAACAGCTTAAACATAACGCCTATAGCAGTTGGAATGAGCGACTTTATGGATGCCTTAAAAGAAGTTGAACCCTCTGCTATTAGGGAAATTTTTGTCGAGATATCAAAAGTTACATGGGAAGATATAGGCGGATTAAAGGATATAAAAGAGCGATTAGTAGAGGCAGTTATATGGCCATTTACACATAAGGACCTATTTGAATTGACAGATACAAAGGCACCAAAAGGCATATTACTTTGCGGTCCTCCGGGAACAGGTAAAACATTGATAGCAAAAGCACTCGCAAATCAAAGTGGTGCTAATTTTATATCCGTGAAAGGCGCAGAGCTACTGTCAAAATATGTGGGAGAGTCTGAGCACGCTGTTAGAGACGTATTTAAAAAAGCCAAACAGGTTGCCCCTTGTATCGTATTCTTTGATGAAATAGACGCTCTAGCACCATCTCGCAGAGAATCAGATGGCACACGTGTTTCTGAGCGAGTTGTTAGTCAATTGCTTACAGAAATGGACGGGGTAGAGGATTTAAGAGAAGTACTAATTGTAGCTGCGACTAACAGGGCTGATATCGTAGACCCTGCTCTTCTTAGAGCCGGCAGATTCGATATCATTTTGGATTTTCCTTATCCACAAGACTCTGAACTATATGAAATACTAAAAATACATACTCGCGAAAAACCAATAGCAAGAGATGCAAAATTAAAAGAGATAGCCTCTTTGGCTGTGGGCTTTTCAGGAGCTGACATTGAACTCTTATGTCAAAGGGCATCAATGATAGCGATTAGAGAACATATTAAGAACCGTAAGAAAAGTTTAAAAATAACCCATACGCATTTTACTGAAGCTCTAAAAGAGATACAGCAAAAAATAACCAACCATTCTGGACAAACACCAAAAGGTCATTTGGATTAATCACGTGCTTAGTGCAGAAATCTTTACTTATATCTTATCTTTTATTTTCGGGTCAATAATAGGAAGTTTTTTAAACGTTTGTATTTACAGACTTCCAAGAGAAGAGTCTATTGTCTATCCGGGATCCCACTGTACTTCCTGCGATCAAAGTATCAGTTTCTACAATAATATTCCTATTCTGAGTTATCTATTTTTAAACGGCAAGTGTTCCAAATGCAAATCTAAAATTTCACCCAGATATCCGATTGTCGAAATCCTTACCGGGCTCTTATTTTTGGCGACCGTCTGGAGTTTTGCGCTCACAACTCAAACCTTCTTCTATTTAATATTTCTCTCATCAATTGTTGCAATAACGTTTATAGACTTAGAGCAGATGATAATTCCAAACGTTATTACCTATCCCGGCATAATAGTAGGGATACTCTACAACGCACTCAGAACAGATTGGCACAATAGCTTGGAGTCAATCAATAAGTTTAGCTTTGGAATCCAGGACTTCTTTTCGCTACTGAATGAATTGCCGATTTTAAACTCTTTGTTCGGTGTGATCTTAGGTGGAGGAATCTTGCTTGTGATTGCCTACTCCTATGAGATAATCAAGAAAAGACAGGGGATGGGGATGGGGGATGTAAAGTTGCTGGCGATGATAGGTGCCTTTTTTGGTTGGGAAGGAGTTTTATTTGTCATCTTTTTAGGCTCAATATTAGGCTCAGTAATCGGAATTTCAATTATCATTGCAAATAAGGGTGACTTTAAATACGCCCTGCCCTTCGGACCATTCCTTTCAATCGCGGCAGTTATTTATATCTTCACAGACGGTTTCAAACTTTTCCTGTAGCATATTTGTAACTATAAATTAATACTAGCTCTATCACTTTAGTTAACCTTAAACTCCTAAAACTAACTTTATAAGTTTACGAACTGTGGTTTAATAATCATATGATAAAAAAGATTGTAGTCATTGGGGGAGGAATTGCTGGACTGAGCACTGCACATCGTTTGATAGAGTTGCAAAAAGAAAAGAACCTTGATATTGAAGTACTCCTAATTGAAAAAACTAATAAGCTCGGCGGGCCAATTACTACTATCAAAAAAGGAGACTTCTTAATCGAACTTGGTCCAGATATGTTTTTCACCAAAAAACCGTGGGCACTTGAGCTATCAAAGAGACTGGGGCTCGAAAATGAGTTAATTGAAACGAATGAAAGTAAGCGCGGCACTTACGTTCTTTGGCAAAAGAAGTTAGTACCTGTTCCAGAGGGTTTTTTAATGTTGGCCCCGTCAAAAGTTATCCCCTTCTTGAAAACTCCACTGTTTTCTTGGGCCGGCAAATTACGAATGATGCTGGATTTCTTTATTTCCAAGAAATGCCCCACTGATGAGAGTTTGGCTTCATTTGTAAGAAGGCGATTTGGCAATGAAGCTCTGGAACGAGTTGCACAACCTATGATAGGTGGCATATACACTGCAGATCCCGAGAAATTGAGTTTAAAGGCTACCATGCCGCAGTTTATAGAAATGGAGCAAAAATACGGAAGTGTAATCAAAGGAATGCTCCAAAATAAAAACGATAACAAGAAAGATTCAGGGGCACGTTATAGCCAATTTTTATCTTTTAAAAATGGTATGGGAACTCTCATAGATGCTCTTGAGCGAAGTCTTGAAGAATGCATTTCTTTAAATGAGGCTGTTACTCAAATTTCTCGGAATGAGGAAAGGTGGGAAATTCAAACTGAAAGAAGAAACATTGAAGCTTCAGGAGTTATAGTTACAATCCCTTCTTATCATACCGCTTCTCTAGTTCAAAATTTTGATACAGAGCTTTCGTCTGAGCTAACCTCTATTGAATATGCGTCTTCTTCTGTAGTAATTTTTGCATATAAAACAAAAGAAATATCTCATGAACTAAGTGGGTTTGGATTTGTAGTTCCTGATGTTGAGAAGAGTGATCTTATTGCCTGCTCTTTTAGCAGTATTAAATTTGACGGTCGAGCACCTGAGGATCATATATTAATTCGCGCATTTCTAGGCGGAGCTTTAAACCCAGAGGTTCTGAACCTTGATGATAATCAAATTATAGATAGAGCAAAAAATGAATTAGAAAAGATATTAGGGATTCAAGGAAATCCAGAATTGACTTTAATACAAAGATACCCTGATGCCATGCCTCAATATCATCTAGGGCATTTAGACAAAGTAGCAAATATCCAAAACAGATTATCAGATTATAAGGGGCTCGAAATAGCTGGGAATGCATATAGTGGAGTTGGAATACCAGAGTGTGTTTATTCCGGAGAACAAGCAGCGGAGAATATAATCAAAACTCTTTTCTAATTTTTTAGAGAAGCATTATTCATTTTGTGTTTGCAATTTACTTCTTCTTGATAGCCATCCATAAATTTTCCTAAACGCGAAGAATAAAATCACTACTACTGCTATAACCGCAACAACCGGTAGAGTAATGGCTAATATTGACATAACAACTGAGCCACCTGCTTCAACAGTTGATACGGCCGGGTTCCCCAAACCTCCTGTAGTAGCCGTGGAAGCTAATCTCGCTATGCTAGTGAAGCCTTGAACAGTTCCAGCTACACCCCCTCCAACTATTACAGCGAGTCCCCACTTTAAAAATGGAGTCATTTCAGAAACAGCAGAAGCCATTACAATTGTGCCGGCAACAGTGGCAGCGGGAACAGCAATAGTATCCAGAAGATTGTCTACCCATGGAATGTAGTAAGCAGCTACTTCAAATAAAGTGGCAATACTAAATGCCGCCAATGCAGGATATGTGGCGATCCACTCAAACTCGGGCGATAGAGCTATTTGTCCTGTTAGAGAAGCAATACTCATAACTAAAAGCGGGACAAATATTCTAAAACCGCACGCTGCGGCTAACCCTACCCCTACAAAAATACTCAACATAGTTTCCATAGTTTGTACCTCTACATTAAAGTATAGGAAGCGCAATATTCATAATCAAGAAGAATTTTTCTAAATTAAAGAAAAAACATCTCTTGAAAATTACTTCTTTTGTATATTAACGATCTTCACCGAATAGGTTAGGTTTTCTCCAGCTAGAGGATGATTGTAGCTAATTTCAACAGTGTCATCTTTTATTTCCGTTACATGGCAATTCCCGTATGAAGTTTGTATTACCATCCCAACTTCAGGAGTTATGTCGGTTTCTTTAAGCATTTCGGCTTCAACAGTTTGAATTAAATCCAGGTTGATTTCACCATAACCGTCTGCTGGAGATACTTTAAACTCTTTTTCTCCACCCTCTTCCATTCCAAGCATGCCGCTTTCAAGACCTTTAACAAGCTCCCCCGATCCAATTTCAATAGCAATCGGGCCATCATCATGAAGATGAAATGTAGACCCATCTGCAATCTGCCCTTCATATGTGAACGTTACTGTATCTCCAATTTCAATTGTATCACTCATTATTTTCCTCCCTAGCATTTTAAGTAGTAATGCAAATAATCTTGATAAAGGAATTAAGATAACATGATTTCAAAAAAATCCTTAATAGAACAATAAAATATCTATCAAGACCATTGATTTCCTTGAATAAAATGCACCAATACTTTATAATTTTTCCTTAAAATTAATCTGGGAGAATAAAACCATGAAACTTAAAGATAAAGTTGCATTAATCACAGGTGGCAGTCTTGGTTTAGGAAAAGCTACAGCATTTCTTTTCGCAAAAGAAGGCGCAAAAGTAATTATAACCGGAAGAACTGAGAGCAAGCTTCAAGACACTGTTGAAGAAGGTAAACAGCAGGGAGTCGAAATTGAGTATTTAGTCGGAGATGTATCAGACGAACAAAGAACAATTGAAACAGTTCAGCACATTATCGATAAATACGGCAAGATAGACATTCTGTTTAATAATGCTGGAGTGTTGTACACGGGCATTACCCATGAAACCGATACTGAAATTTGGGATAAAACATTTGCTATCAATGTCAAAGGGACTTATTTAATGTCCAAACACGTAATCCCTCATATGCTGGAAAAAGGTTATGGCTGTATTGTAAATAACTCATCAGTTGTAGGACTAAAAGCTGTTCCCGGAATTGCTGCTTATAACTCGACCAAAGGAGCAGTTACCCAGCTTACCAGGAGTATGGCCCTTGAATACGCACAACAAGGAATACGCGTTAACGCTATTTGCCCCGGCACTATTGAAACACCGATGGTTGATGGTCTGCTTGATGCTATGCCTGACAGAGGTGGGGCTGAGGAACTGTTTAAATCATTTCACCCAATGGGAAGATTCGGTACACCTGATGAGATAGCTCATGCAGTCCTATTTTTATGCGATGATAATGTAAGTTTTATGACTGGAAATATGTTATCAGTAGACGGCGGCTGGATAGCTAAATAAGATTTTTTTAAGCAGTCTTTATTAAGTGTTTTTGTACAGTTAATATATAGCAATTAAAGGAGGATGTGAGCGATGAAATATATAAAATTCCTGACATTGGTGGCGGTTGTTTCTTTTGGATTATTTACTGTTGAGAGTTATGCAAAGAATTACTATCCTTTAACTCCTTCACAGAAACACTTCACGGCTATTATCAGTCAACTAAGAAACTTTAGAAGCGTTCAGTGGGAATCACCAGTATCAATGTGGGTTCAAATTCCATCTAGCCAGAAATCAAGAGCGGCTGAATTAGCCAATACAATCGAAGACAGAGCACGTGATGCGCTTAAGCAACCAGTCTGTGTTCATATATATGTAAAAAAAGGACAGTCTCTAGCCAGATCCTGCGTTTATTAAAGGCTAGCCTTTTCTTCAAAAAAGTACCCCTAATTGCAACTTGGAAGCAATCGCTACATTCTTTTTGAATTCCAACAGAATTTGTTTATCTTTATGGGAGTTTTACTACAATAGTTTTCTGTATCAGCCGACGTAGCTCAGCGGTAGAGCAGCTCTCTCGTAAAGAGCAGGTCAGGAGTTCAAATCTCCTCGTCGGCTCCAGTAAAACCAGGCACCTGAGCCGACCAGTGAGACCTAAACTACTCACTGTCTAACCATAGTCTAATTTATTTAGACCAACCAGGACATAGACATATTCAATCCTAGAGTCTCCTGTGATACCAGATCAGGAGGTGTACAATGGCTTCATTAGTACACAAACATAATTCTTACTATGCAGTCTTTAGTATTAACAGGAGACATAAGTGGATAAGGATAGGTAAAGTAGATAAGAAACAAGCAAGGAAAGTTCTTAAGCAGTTAGAGTTAGATTTCACTAAAGGTAAATTAAACCTAAGTCCTACCAAGAACATACTCCTGTATGATTACCTCAATGAGTACCTAAAGTTCTCAAAGACCAACAAGGCCAGAAATACATATAGACTTGAGCTTGGCATAGCAAATAATCTCAAGTCCTTCTATGGAAATATAATGCTCACAGAACTGAATAATAAATCTATAGAAGATTATAAGAGTGAAAGAGTATCTAAAGGTTTAAAGCCTAACAGTACTAATAGAGAATTAATGATAATAAGGT
>BQJP01000042.1 GCA_021604765.1 Thermodesulfobacteriota bacterium | reverse complement strand
AATATCCGGTGATACATCCCAGGTATTAATCCCTATTATTGGTATTTTTAGTCTTAATGCGAAGGCTATCTCTGATAATGTACCGTAGCTGCCTCCTATTGCAATTATAGCGTCACTGGATCTGGCAACAATAATATTTCTGCCATGTCCCATTGCTGTAACAATAGGGTAATCAACATAAGAGTTGCATTGTGTTTTAGAACTACCGGGCAATATCCCAATGGTTTTTCCATTCAGAGATTTTGCCCCCTTGCATGCAGCTTCCATAACTCCCCCCATGGCGCCACATAAAACCGTATGCCCCAGTCTTGCAATCTCTTCACCAACCGCTTCTGCTAGCTTGCACTCTTTTTCAGAAGCGTCTGCCGCACCAATTACTCCAATTATAGTTTCTTTTGACATTCCCATTGTTTATCTAAGCTCAGTCTTTTATATTAGTTTAGCCTTATTGCAAATACAATAATAGTTCTCAAGTTATGAGGTTGATCAGGCATTTATGAATTATTTAGACTGGGTTGTAATAACTGTATATATCGCTTTTCTAATCGGCTTAAGCTCCTATTTGAGCAGAAGACAGGGCAATGTTGAGGATTATTACCTTGGTGGCCGTAGTGTCGCTTGGTGGGCAATAGGAGTTTCCACTATGGCGACTCAACTAGGCGCGATTAGTTTTATATCGGCGCCTGCGTTTGTAGCTCTAAAGCCAGGGGGCGGGCTCAAGTGGCTTGGATTTGAGTTTGCAGTTCCTATTGCAATGGTATTTATAATGATCTTTATTATCCCCGTTATTCATAGAACCGGTGTTATTAGCCTTTATGAATATCTGGAAAAACGCTTTGACGCATCTACTCGATCAATCGTTAGTATAATATTTCAAATTAGCCGGGCCCTTGCTACAGGTGTTGGCATTTATGCCATTGGTATAGTCCTTTCAGCGATTTTAAAAGTGCCGCTGGTTCCTACGATACTAGTTATCGGTTTTGTAACCATTATTTATGACGTCTTGGGCGGTATTAAGGCTGTCATTTACACCGATGTTATTCAGATGTTTGTCCTCTCAATTGGCATAATAATTTGTGGTTTGACAGCATATTATCTAATAGGTGGAACAGAGAATTTGCTAGCTGGTTTTGACAAGGAACGAATTGAGATATTGAATCTGAATACTCACGGTTTTGGAGACGGAGAAAATTTCAGTTTCTGGGCCCTGGTTGTAGGAGGATTCTTTTTATATGTCGCTTATTACGGTTGTGACCAAAGCCAGATACAAAGAGAGATGTGTGCTAAAACGCTAGATGAAGCTAAAAAATCTCTTATGCTAAACGGTTATGCCAGGGTACTTATAGTAGCAGCTTACTTGTTTATGGGCCTCTTAATCGGTGCTTTTGCTTTACAGAATGAAGCGTTCTTGGATTTAATTCCTAAAGATAAAGTCGACTATATGGTCCCCATATTCATTTTAAATTATCTGCCTCATGGTTTAATTGGATTTATAGTTGTAGCGCTTCTTGCAGCATTTATGTCGAGTCTTGATTCTGCTATCAATTCACTTAGTGCCGCCACTATGAGAGATATTTACCAACGCTATATAAAACCCGATGGTGATGATAAGCATAACTTTATGATGTCTAGAATACTGACCATTTTTTGGGGTGTGGTTTGTACTGGATTTGCTTTTGTCGTTGGCAGTATTTCCGACACAGTCATTGAGGCCATAAACAAAGTAGGGTCACTTTTTTACGGCCCCATCTTAGCAGCTTTTGTTCTAGGAATCTTATTTAAAAGAACAAGCTCAACCGCGGTCAAATTGGGAGTTGTTATAGGAGTGGCAGTCAATTTTGTGCTTTGGATCGGCTTCCCAGGTGTGTCGTGGTTGTGGTGGAATGTAACGGGTTCGTTATCTGCAATATTCGTCGGTTATACCTGGAGTTTGATGTCTCCGAGCTTAAAAACTGTTGCTTCTAACTTATCCTACCAGCCTGAAAAATATTCTAATTGGAAGTGGAGATATATTTTTCTGATTGTATACTTTTTCTTGATAATTCTAGTGAGTTACTCAATAGAAAAAGCTTGGTTAAGATAAATACTTGATATTCTGACTTGTGTTTAATAATCTATATGAAGTAGATAAAAAGAATCTGGAGAATGAATATGAACTTTATAAAAGTGTTCTTACTATTAATTAGCTTGATGGTTCTATCTTTGCCGGTTACTACCATTGCTAAAGAAAGCGAACCCTCTCCATTGGGCTTTAAGTTTGGTATTAATAAGAAACAAGCTAGAAAAGTTATTGACTCAAATGGGAAGAGGATTGTAAAAGACGAAAAAGACTCTAAAGATATGAGAGTGATTCAAATGCAGGGCGTGATTGTGGACCTTCCAATTGATGTAGATGGTAGGGATGTTATGACTGAGCTTGAGTTCTATGATAAAAAGCTTATTTCGACATCTCTAGTATTTGCTGCTACGGATGAAACGGAGAAGGTTGAGCTTGAGAATGATTTTGATAAATATTTTACATCTCAATATGGAGAGCCTGTAGAGAGAGATAGTATGATGTACTTTTCCACAATAACATGGTCTGTGCCAGATATTCTGCTAATTCTCCATACTAATAATAAAAACAATACAGTTCAAGTTGAATACAAGCATAAGCCAGGTCATCAGGCCAGATTTGAGGATGATCTAGATTACAAACGAGGTACAATTAAGACCGATCCTGCTACACAGATGTTCCTAGAAGGGGATTATAGTAAACCTACAGGGTATGACGACCAATACGGCACTCAATGATAAAACTCTACTGTTAGCTCTAAGCCTTAGTTTTTTAGTCTAAGCACAGAGAGCCTGTTGCTTTATGGCTTATTTATAAATCTAAACAGCTACTTCTTAATACTTAACAGCTCAATTCCTAAATCTAAAGACCCTTTATAGCTTCTTAGGACAGTCTTATTTTTAATACTTAATACATTGTACGACGGAATCCATATTACTATGATCTGCAGCTAGGCTTCCGTAGGCATGTGCCCATTCATGTTTCAAAAGAGGCAAAGTCCCTCTTCTCTTAAATGCTTTGTAACTAACTATGATTAAATTGTTTTCTGGATCATATTCGCCGTTACACATGCCAAAATGATAATTGCAAACAAAAGTGCTGTTAACGACAACGATAAGGAATTTCCTGATTGCATCTCCATTGTCCGTAACATCCATACAGCTACTATATTGTGTAAACAACTCATCAACTTGTACGGTTATTTCCGGCCTTTTCTCTGAGAGACTTTCTACTGTAGCTACTTTGAATTTATACTTTTGGGATACTTCGTAAGATTGGTTTGTAAGTTCATTTTTAATTACTACTTCAGGCTTCATTATATATTTAAAATGCCCCATGTTAGCACATGAGGACATCATCAGTGACATTAATAATATTAAGAATGCCTTTTTTTGCATGCTGTTAAGCCATAAAGCTATTTAGATTATTAATTTGCTGATTTTATTTGTGATAAATTAACAAATAATAAATTCGTTCTGTTAAAAGTCCCTAAGCCATAATTAATTAACCATTTTATCACATTAGGGGAATTTTTAATATAAGACAATATTTTAACTAAATAATATGCCTACAGCTCTTAGTAGGACTATTTAGGGGTTTTCCGCCGTGCAGGTTTTAAAATGATCTACCTAACTCAATCCTGCAAATTTATTCCCTATGATTGTATATGTTATAGTCTATATTAATTTAATCATTCTGGAAATAGCAGTTAATGAACAAAAAATTACAGCAGGTAAAGGTAGTTAAGGGTTTTCTAGCATGGTTCGGTTCTACAAAAGCCGGTGCATGGACAATAATTAACATTGGGACCAGAATCGATAGATGGCTTATCAGATTTTCAAAAGGAAGATTGAACTCCACCTTTGCTTGGCCTTGTCTGTTGCTTACCACAAAAGGTATCAAGACCAGATTAAACCGAACGGTCGCTTTGGTATACTTGAAGGATGGAAAAAACTTAATACTAATTGCATCCAAAGGCGGCAATCTAAGGCATCCTTCTTGGTATTTGAATCTCAAAGCTAATCCCATAGCGCAGGTATTAGTTGATGGTTTGGATGCTCACTATGAAGCTTCGGATGCTGAAGAGGAAGATTACGATAGATTTTGGCAAGAAGCACTCAATGTATATTCAGGGTATAAAAAGTATCAAGAAAGGGCAGGGGACAGAAAAATCCCTGTGGTTGTCCTTAAGCCTATTAAGTAGAAAATACTTTTAAGGAGAACTTATGCGTATCATATTATTTTCTTTAGCAATATTATTTACGACAAGCTTTCTAGCTTTAGAAACCTTTTCTCAGACAGATGACAATACAAACAGTAAGGAAGCAGCTGTTTCAGAACCAAACGAAATAAAGTCAGCTGATGACAATAACAAAGAGGCGGAGAGCACATTAATGCATGTCCCGTTGCAAACAGCCCAGTTTTGTCAGGGCAAATATAACAAAAAAGGCATAGGCGGTATTGAAATTATCACAGTTCAGTGTCCTTATGTTCTTGATACCTGTAACTGCGAAGTAAGTAAGAAGAATTTGCGTGAGAGAGTTAATTGCGGAGGGGTAACAAAAAACTCTTCTGAGGGGTCAGAGTTAATAAGCTGTGATTCGACAATTGTTGCCAAGTGACCCCTATTTCTTCGGCTTTTTAGGTGGCAGTGTCTTTACAAAACTTATACCCATATCAACCCATTTTACTAATTTGTTGTCTGTTTTAAAACCATCAGGCTCAACATATACATAGCCTTTCATTGGTCTACCTGTAAAATCCATTGGCTTTACGTGTTTTTCTGAAAGTGCTTCCTCATATTGCTCAGGACCAACTCTGACCATCAGCATATCGTTTATAACTCCAACACACATGTGGTCTTTATACATATAAGCTATCCCGCCGAACATCTTTTTTTCCACGACCCCTTTCTGTTCGATGAAAACCTTGCTCAAACGTTCAGCTACTTTTTCGTCATATGCCATAATACTATTTTAATTCAATCAAACTTATTTTGCACTAAGTGCTTATTTCTTGATATGAAATATTACTTCTACTATAATTCCTATCATGAATCACGTTAAACAATTCTCCTATATAATTTTGCTTCTAACTTTTACCAGTCTATTGTTGTCATATAATTCTCTCGCCCAAACTGCTGAGCAATACAATGAACGGGGTGTTGCGAAAGGTAGTAGTAAGAGCGATTGGCAGGGCGCAATAGCAGATTATTCAAAGGCCATTGAATTGGATCCGAACTATATACCAGCCTATATGAACCGGGCATTTGCAAGGAATATAACAGAGAATTACAAGGGAGTAGTGGCTGATTACACGAAAGTTATTGAACTCGATCCGAATTTGTATGCTGCATATTATGGTAGGGCCCTTGCTTACGGCAAACTCAAAAAATATAAAGAAGAGATCGCTGATTTAGACATATATCTCAAGCATGATCCAAAATCTTTCTTCGGATTTTTAGCAAGGGGGGATGCTAAAATGGTACTAGGTAATTATGAAGGAGCTATTGAGGACTACACAATAAATATAGAACTCGATTCAATATCCGTTACGGGATATAGAAATAGGGCGGTTGCTGAGTTTAAGCTGGATCAAATAGAGGCAGGCTGTAAAGATATGACCAAAGCCGGTGAACTCGGTTTTGTTCTGGCGGACGATTATTTGAAGAAATACTGTAATAAAAGTGAGAGTGGCAACTAGATTTAACCTTCTTGATAGCACTTCTAGTCAAAATTTAGCCTTTGTAGTATAGTTTTATTTGTAATATTCAAAATACAGCCATGAGATATTTTCAATTTATTACTGTTGTCATTCTATTGCTTTATTCAATGAGCACTTATTCAAGCGCACAAGGTCTGCCTGATGCAAAAACGCTGCCTTCCTCAATAGAACAGCCTTTTGAAGTGAACACCGGTTTATATCTCATGCATATTGTGAAGATTGATCAGCCCAATCAAATCTTAAGCGGCTTATTTGAAATTGCAATGCTTTGGACGGATGACAGGCTTGCATTCCAAAGTAGTGACGGTACTCCCAAGAGTTACTCTGGTGCGGAAGCTGATAAGGTTCTCTCTACAATGTGGTATCCCAATCCTGAGATAGTTAATCAGGCTAGCAAAACAAGCATACAAAAGAGTAATCTTGCTATATTTCCTGATGGATCTGTAAAGTACAGATACATATTTTCTGTTGATCTTCTTACAGAATTTGATTATACAAGGTTTCCTTTTGACGATCAGGATTTGAGAATGGAGCTGCAATCGTTCAAGTATAATTCTAAGCAGTTGGTATTTGTACCAAGCGAGCAATATACAGGTATCAGCAGCTTATTTAGGAGTGACGACTGGATTGCTTTCCCAATGTCAGTGTATACCGGGGTTAAAAGGGCATTTGGGTTTGAGACCCAAGACCGCGCATACATCCTTTACGAAATGAAGCTCGAAAGAAGATCTCAGTTTTATATATTGCAGATAATTATACCGTTTTGTTTCTTCATCCTTATGGCAACCAGTGTGTTCTGGATATATTGGGTATCTGTAGACAGACGAGTTGCTGTTACTGCCACATTTATGCTTACTTCAGTGGCATTTAATTTTTTAGTGCTCAATTATCTCCCAAGTGTGCCCTACAAAACAATGTTGAATACTATTATTACAGCAGGGTATTTTATGGGCGGCGTTATAATTGCAGCAGTGATTACTTTTGAATTGTTTAAAGAAGCGGGAAGAGAAAGGGCATGGGTGCTAGGAAACAAAATCACCAGGTTCGTGGCGCCGGTAGTGATGATAGCCGTATGGCTTTTGATTTATTATATTTTTATGAATAAGGATCTCCAAATAGTAAATTTAATTAGATGAGAGTATCTAATTTATGCTTTAGATATAGTGGAAACGAATATATGCGTAATTCAAAAAAACAATCAGTTTCATTTAGAACCTACTTGGTCTTATTTAGTATAATTTTTATCTCCATAACGTCTGTAGGTTGTAAGTCTAGTAACAATGATATCTCTGGGACAATAAAGGTCTCAGGCTCATCAACAATGAGCAATCTTATATATCTATGGTGCAAAGGTTTTTCAGATATCTACAATAATACCAATTGTATGGTAGAGAGCTTTGGATCAGATAATGCTCCAATGAACTTGCGAAATGGGAGTGTTGATATAGGTGCTATGTCGGAGCAGATGTCAGATGCAGATAAGCAGAATTTCAAGAATGTTTATGGTTACGAACCTTTGGAAATAAAAGTAGCAATCGATATGATTGCTGCTCTTGTTAATAGAGAAAACCCTGTAGGCTGCATAACAATTGCTGAATTGGATGGAATATATTCAAATTCTAATTCCTGTGAGGGATCAACGAATATCACCACATGGGGAGAATTAAATCTAGAAGGTAAATGGGTAAATACTACTATAAATGCCTATGGTAGAACTCCGGCATCCGGCACATATGATGTTTTTCAAAAGATAGCTTTATGTAATGGGACTTACAAAAAAAGTGTTACAGAGCTTGCAAGCTCGCGAGATATTCTAGATTTTGTTTCCCGAGATACTGCTTCAATAGGATATAGCAGTGCAGGGTTGCTGATATCAGGAGTGAAGGCCGTAAATATAGGCGAATCAAGGGATAAGTGCTATCCACCTGAGTCTAAATATGCCGCGTCTAAGGAATATCCATTCACAAGAGATCTTTATTTATATCTTAAAGAGGATCCGAAAAGTATGAAAAAAACAACAAGAAAATTTCTGAAATATGTCTTAAACAAAGAAGGGCAACAGGCAGTAACCGAAGCAGTTCTAATTACCTTGCCTCCAAGTATAATCAATAAGCAAAAGAACAAGATTAGCAATTAAGTTTATAGTAAAGCCTAAATAGAATCAGAGCCGACGAGGAGATTTGAACTCCTGACCTGCTCTTTACGAGAGTGAATTAGACCTTTAGATCACTTTACCCTCATTTGCAATTTCTCCTAATATTTCAGTATGTTAAGAGTATTAAAGGAACACAACTTTACATACGGTAACACGTATTTGTACTGATTCTACTATTCATATGGTCTCAAATTTGGTCGCAAAATAATCTAATCTTGCTTTTCAGTTTTATATGCCAGACTGAGTCGTTCGGGAAACCACTTATACAAAGCTGGTAGTACCAGTAAGGTCAGTATTGTAGATGATATAATTCCACCAATTACTACAGTTGCAAGCGGTCGTTGTACTTCTGCTCCTGCACCAACATTAAGCGCCATAGGCACAAAGCCAAGACTCGCTACTAATGCCGTCATTAAGACAGGACGAAGACGAGTCAATGCTCCCTCTAGGATTGCTTCTTCCCGGGGTTTGCCTTGTTCTTCCAGATCACGGATAAAAGACAACATAACAACGCCGTTTAATACCGCTACACCAGATAGTGCAATAAATCCTACACCTGCTGAGATCGAAAATGATATATCACGTAATAACAGAGCAGCTATACCGCCAGTAAGGGCAAGCGGCACTCCGGTAAAGATTATAAATGCCAGTCTTGCTGAACCGAAAGCCATGAGCAATAAACCGAAAATTAATAACAATACCAAAGGCACAACTATCATTAAACGTCTTTTAGCGGAGATGAGTTGTTCGAATGTACCTCCATATTCCATCCAGTAACCTGAAGGAATATCAACGTTCGTGTCGATACGCTTCCTTGCCTCTTCAACAAAACCACCTAAATCTCTGTCACGCACATTGGCTGTAATTACAACTCGTCTTTTACCGTTTTCTCGGCTGATTTGATTCGGGCCATAAGCAATTTCCAATTGAGCAACCTCCTTTAGTGGTACATAGTCGATTGCATTATCGCCAGCATTTAGGTTTGAAAGTGGAATTGGCAAATCTTCTAACACTTCGATATTTGTACGAAGGTGTTCAGGTAATCGAACAACAATGTCAAAACGCCGGTCACCTTCAAAGAGCTTACCAGCTTCCCGGCCTCCCATTGCCACTTGTACAATTTCCTGTACATCTGAGATGTTTAGTCCATAACGGTCCAATGCAGCACGGTCAGGGATAATTGATAAAACAGGCAATCCGGTTGCCTGCTCAATTCTAACATCTGAGCCGCCGGGAATATTTTTAAGCTCTTGTTCGACCTGTTCTCCAACATCCAGCATAATATCCAAATCATCCCCAAATATCTTTACCGCTAAATCTGTTCTTACCCCTGAGATAAGTTCATTAAATCGCATCTGTATTGGTTGAGTAAATTCATAATTGTTCCCTGGAACTCTTTTAGCAACTTCTTCCATTTCTTCTACCAGTTCTGCCTTAGTTTTAGATGGGTCAGGCCATTCTTTACGTGGTTTTATCATTACAAATGTATCAGCAACACTTGGGGGCATTGGATCAGTTGCCACTTCTGGAGTACCCAGTTTCCCAAATACTTCCCGAATTTCAGGGATCTCCTCCTTTAACTCTTTTTCAAGCATAGATTGCATTGTGAGTGCTTGAGTGAGGCTTGTACCCGGTATGCGGAGTGCATGAAGTGCTATATCCCCTTCATCAAGATTTGGGATAAACTCAGCTCCCATTCGTGATGCTCCAAAGAGACTTAGCAATACCAGAACTAATGCAGTTGTAATTACAATAAGTGGATGACGAAGACTCCAACGTAGGGCTGGGGCATAGCCTCGTTTTGCAACACGAATTACTTTGTTTTCTTTCTCTTCTACTTTGCCTGTAATGAATAATGCTACTGCAGCAGGAACAAAAGTAAGAGATAAAATCAGTGCAGAGAGTAAGGCCATGACTACTGTAAAAGCCATAGGATGAAACATTTTGCCTTCTACGCCACTTAGGGAGAAGATCGGCAAATATACAACAGTAATAATAATTATTCCAAAGATGCTAGGTTTTATTACCTGTGTTGTCGCTTCAGCTGTGAGTTTGAACCGTTCTTCCTGTGTCAGCAGCCTTCCAAGCTGTTTCTGTGCAATTCCAAATCTTCTAATACAGTTTTCAATAATAATCACAGCCCCATCAACAATCAGACCAAAATCTAAAGCGCCAAGACTCATCAGATTTCCTGAAACTCTATTTTCAACCATGCCGGTAATAGTCATCAGCATTGATATTGGAATGACCATCGCCGTAATCAGTGCTGCACGGAAATTTCCTAGTAGAAGAAACAAGATTACAATAACGAATAAAGCTCCTTCCAAGAGGTTTTTTTCCACAGTAGAAATAGTACGATTTACAAGATCCGTTCTATCATATACCGGTTTTGCAATTACACCTTCAGGCAGGCTTTTGTTAACTTCACTCAGTTTTTTAGCAACACGCTGGGAAACTTCTCGGCTGTTTTCACCAATTAGCATCATGGCCGTGCCGAGCACTACTTCTTCTCCATTCTGAGTTGCAGCACCAGTTCGAAGCGGTGAACCAAGTTCGACATCAGCGAGCTGTCCTACGCGAATTGTAAGTTCATCCTTTTTTGTAACGATGACATTTCGAATATCATCAAGGGTCTTTACTTGTCCCGGAACACGAATTAAATATTGCTCTCCCCTTCTTTCAATATAGCCTGCTCCGACATTTTCATTATTACGCTCAAGAGCATTTATCACATCGTGCACGGTAAGACCATAGGCCAATAAACGGTCGGGATAAGGTTTGACATGAAACTGCTTTTCATAACCGCCAATAGAGTTAACTTCTGTAACACCTTTCACATTTCGAAGTTGCGGTAAGATAACCCACTCTTGAAGAGTTAGCAGATCCATAGGCGTATAATAAGTGCCGTCTTCTTTTTTTGTGGATGGATCAGCTTCTATTAAATACATGAATATCTCCCCGAGTCCTGTAGCAATTGGACCCATCTCAGGCTCAAGACCTTCAGGCAGTTGGCTTTTTACTTCTCCCAATCGCTCTCCAATAAGCTGGCGAGCAAAATATATATCTGTGCCTTCTTCAAATACGACTGTCACCTGACTAAGGCCGTATCTGGACAAAGAACGTGTATAGTCTAATTTAGGGATTCCCGCCAATGCTGTTTCAACAGGAAAAGTAACACGCTGTTCCATCTCAAGAGGTGAGTAACCTGCAGCTTCAGTGTTGATTTGTACCTGTACATTTGTAATGTCAGGAACTGCATCTATTGAAAGTCTGCTAAAATTGTATATTCCAAGAGCCATCAATCCGAGAACCAAAATTATGACCAGCCAGCGGTGCTGAATTGATAAATGAATAATACGCTCTAATATGGATATATTTTTTTGTCCGAATTGTGTTTCAGTTTTTTTAGATTTGTCAGTGGTCATGGCTAGCTCCTGATTTTTCAATGTCTGCTTTGATTAAAAAACTATTTTCTGAGACGTATTCCGTTTGAGGCTTTAAACCACCTAGAACTTCAATAAGCTCTCCGTCACTAACGCCAAGATCTAGCATGCGAACCTCATATGTATCCCCCACTTTTGCAAAAACAACAGTAAAATCCCTGAAACTTTGAAGTGCAGAAGTCTTAACTGCAAGAGGCACTTTTAGCTCATCAATTAACACATCTCCCCTAACTGTCATACCGGGACGCCATAATCCTTTTGCATTATCTATTGGCACGATCGCAATCACTGTCTGGCTATCTGCGTCAGCTGTAGGCAATAACATTTCTAAAGACGCTTCTGTCATTTGTGGCTTTTCTCCAGCAGGGTTTTTAAGGGTATAAACCTGAACTATCTGTCCTTGCTTTATCCTGGTTAAATCTGTTGGAAAGATATGAAATTCAGCCCATACTTCTGACAAATCGGTTATTGTGAACAATGGCTCATCTCCCACTACGTCCCCAACATTAGTGTTTCGAGCCGTGACGATTCCATCAATAGGTGATACTACATTGAAACTTTTTAGACTCTTATTGCTTTCCACCCTGGCAAGTACAGAACCCTTTTTTACTTTCTGCCCCCACATAGCTTTTACACTTCTTACAATCCCTGGAAAACGTGCGTGAACCTTGGCTGTAGAGTTGCGGTCTTGAGTGATGCGGCCTGTTAGAGGAACATATTCTCTAATTGTTGCAGGTCCCGCTATCTCAGTTTTTACACCGGCTTCTTGCGCCACTTTTTCATTGATTTCTGTGCGGCCTTCGTAAGATTCAAATTCCCAACTATGTGTTCGGCCTTCATAAATTGCTTTAATTTTTACATCAAATGAATGTGGCTCTGTAACAACTCCATCACCAACCAACAAATCTTTCTCAGGTTTAAACGTGAAATGATTAGCTTCCCCATCTAATCTATGAAGCTCGATATTAAGTTCTATATTGGTTGGATCAACAAGTTTGTCATTTTCATAAACATAGACACGGAATTGTGGAGGCACACCCTGTTCAAAGATTGTAAGTTCAATTGCAAACTCTCTATCACGGAAGAGTTTTCCTCCATTTGGGCCTCTTTCTTGCTCCTCGGTTTCATTCATAGTCTGGCTCTCGGCATAACTTGTTGATACTAGTTCTGCCAGCATGAGCCCATTTATTATCAAAATTAGAAAAATTATATAAATCAGCTTCTTATTCATATTTAGTATCCTCCACATTATTTTGTGAAACGTTTTGAATCAGCGGTTTGTAGGTGCCGATCAGAAAATCGATTTGCACTTTTGCCTCATAGAGCTCTAGTAAGTTGTCTAAGTACTCGGATTGAACTCTATTGAGTGTGCGCTGAGCATCAAGTAAATCTAAAAATTCAAATGCCCCGAGGTTATATCCTCTGTTTGCTTGATCATAGGATTCTTTAGCACTTGGAATTATTTCATTTTCATAGTGATGTATTATCTCTAGTTCAGCCTTAAATATTTCCCAAGCCTGAGTGGCTGATTGCTGAAGAGACAACTCTGTAGAACGGGATTGTTCTTCCGCTCGGACCACATCAGCTCCGGCGCTTTTAACAGCACCTTGGTTGCGATCAAAGAAAGGTAATGGGAATGATAACGAAGCAACAAGTGCTGTATCATCGTTATCAAAGAACTGTCTTACCCCTAGACCTACTGTCGGATCAGGGATACCGTTTGCCTTAGCCAAATCTAGAGAAGACTGGGCCTTCCTTTTTGCCAATGTCTGAATTTGTGATTGTGGAGATGATTTCAATGCTTTTGTAACAGCCTGATTATCCGGGAGTTTTGGTAAAATGGATAAGTCAGCTTCAATATCCAAATCATCACTATTTTTTAGACCTAATAATCGAGCCAAATCGTTACGGGCGAAATTATAATCTTCTTCAACATGATGTTTTTCAATTTCTGCCTCAGTCTTTTCAATGTTTGCTTTTGCAAGTTCCATATCTGGCGACGCTGCAGCGCGGACTCTTTCATCTACAATATCATGGGTTTGAATCGCAAGTTGGAAACGATTTTCCGTAAGCTCTATACGCTCTTTGGCTATTGCCATTCGTATGAATGCATATTCAGTCTCTGAGAGTAGTCTCAAAGCCTGTACCAAAGCTTCTTCCTGGACTATTTTGTATCCAAAATCGGCGACCTCAGTTCTAATACGTCTTTTTCCGGCAATCTCTAACTTTTGCTGAAGCTCAAGCGTTAATTCAGTTCTTTCAAAGCCCTCGCGCTGGTTGCTACCGCCAAAGTTTTCTAGCTCAAATACTGTTCTAGGGTTAGGCATCAGTGAGGCTTGAGTTCGTTCCCCGGCTGCAGAGTTAATTTTTGCTAATGCTGCTTTATATGATGGGTTATTTTGCAAAGCCCTCTTTAATGCTGTTTGTTTATCTATAGTTTCAGCGATGCTGAATATTGAAAAACTTAAAAACAATATAAATATCGGGATAAAAAATACTTTTTTTATCATAAGAATATCCTCTCAAGTTTATTGATTTGTAACAAAACTGGATGATGTCGAGCGTTATAATTTTACTAAACGCACAACTATCCTATGTGTAGGAAATGTGTTAGGACGTAGAAGAACGCTCTTGGATTTATTATCTAAATCCTGATGCGTTGGGTGGTAAGGTATAAAGATGAAAAATCTGGATCAAAAACAGTTCCACTAGGTGGACCGCGTTTTTGATACGATGCTACATTGTATAGACCAGAACTTGATATTTCTGACACAAGATCATATTCAAAGATCTGATCTTGTATTAGTTTGGTTATCGATGAGTCTTGATCTGAATTCTTTAAATCAATATGCAAAATATCTTTATAATAAGATGCCAAATCAGTTGGTATATGGTGATGGACATCTTTCTTTTCAATATAGAAACAATTTCCTTCAGAGTGGAATTTATCAAGATGGGGTTCTTGATGATGAGAAGAATCTATATGATGTACAATGTGAGCATCATACAAAGCATGAACCACGTTATGTGGAGCAAATGGTAAAAAAGTTGGAAGCAGAAGCCCTAAAACCAAAAAGGCTATAGTACAATTCCTCATAAATATAATAATAACCTTATACAGAAGTAATCTCAATATTCGTATTATATAAAATCACTTATTGATTAATCCGCAGAGATAATAGAATAGGTGAAAATAAGAAAAGGCGTAAACAAATCTAATCAATAGTAGCAGAGGAGGGGATTTGAATTCTTGACCTGCTTGTTACGAGAGGGAATTAGACCTTTAGACCACTTAACCCTCATTTATAATTTTCCCTATTATTTCAGTATATTATTACCATTACGGGGAAACAACTTTACATACAGTAACAAGTATTTGTATTGATTCAGCTAATCAGATGGTCTCAAATCTGGTCTCAATGATGTTAGTGAATAACCTAAAAACGTTGTAAACCCTTGAAAATAATGGAGCCGACGAGAGGAATTGAACCTCCGACCTGCTCTTTACGAGAGGATTAATAGCTAATCGCAGGTCATATAACTGACTAATATCATTCATCATTTTCCTAATGAATATCCTGTAATTAACTATTAACGATTGAAAGGTTAGATAATGGTTAGACACTTTATACTGGTTATGCCTCCTGCGTGAGTAGTTAATGTATCATTGGTTGGTAATTGATTCAAGGTTGGTTAAAGATAGTTAGAGTTATTAATAAGTAGAGTAGGGAGCCATGGTTAAGCTCCCTATTAATAATAGTTATAATTTAATGACAATGGTAAGGTTTACTGGCATTATGACAACCTTGTGAATCCGTTCCGCCACTATGTTCTGGAGCCCCAATTGTTTTGCCATCTACATGCGTATGCCCCTTATAATAATCAACCGGGATTTTATTACTGGCCTTAGAACTACTAACGGTGAAATACAGAACACCTGAACATATAAAAGCTAAAGCAATGATAATAACAATAACCTTCTTCATGATTAACCTCCCCACATTGTTTTATAAATCATATACATATAAAAGCATTATAAGGCCTAATATGCTTTATTGTCAATATAGATGATTATATATTGCTAATGTACTGGCCCCTTTTGTCATGTAAAAGTTAAGTTGGAAATATGACTACTTAATATCAACAAAAAGTGGTGCCGAAGCTGTGGTTGATTAATATATTCTAGTAATGCTATAATGTTCTAAGTTCTTAAAGGAGATTCAAAAATGAAGTTATTGGCTTTTTTGATGTTAATTGCAATTATTTGTTCAAGTTGTATACCAACAATAATTGGTGCTTCAGTATATAAAAGCTCTAAGACTAGAGAGAGTAAAGAGAGATTTATGGCACAGTACAATCAAACTAATATAGAAAGAGAAAAGGCTGGGCTCGCACCATTAGATTTATGCACTGAACAATATTATTTTGATAAAAAGTGGGCAGATAATGACCCAATATGCGAGGAAAGAATAATTAGATATGAGGGGGGTGATAAGTCAGCATTAGGCCATCCTGAGCTAGAAACTGTTGATGCGCAGGCTGTAGAAACCACAGATACAGAAGAACCAGAAATCCAAAGGACAGAAGGCAAGCAACCAATTGCACCCTAATTATATTTGATAATATGGGGTGCAGTACATAATAATGCCCCCTTACTTTATATTTTATTATAATGATAAGCTAATTGCAATTATAGTGGCGTTAGCTCAAGAATAAAATATATGTATAATGATATAGGTAAGTTATGTTTGATACTTAAAGTGGTAAGATGTGCTGAATGCCGGTATTAATATTGTGGAATATCTACTAATGCTTGATCTATGGTTAATAACCGATATATAATCATTTTTAAGAAGGAGGGTATCCATGAAATATCTAATAATTATTGTTGGCTTAGCTGTTATTCATTTTTCATGTGCCGGTGCAACACCACAGGATAGTCTTGAAGGTATTGATACTAAATCTAAAGATCAGGTTTGTGTAAGGGAATGTAGTAACACTTACTCTGTGTGTATCCAACGAGCATCTGACTCAGATGGGAATAGGTTGGTTGCCAATGATGTTTTAAGAGCATGTGGTGGAGCTTTAAATATATGTGTTAGTACTTGTCCCGATATTCAATAATTGATTCTCTTTGCTCATAAAATAGTTTTATCAACATTATTTTCTATTAACTTTCTTTCCCCATTTTTAAATAATAATAACAAGAGGTTAGGGCGGGTAGCCAAGTGCCCTAGCTACTCTACCACCAGCCCCCTCTTTAATAAACAATATAGCTTGTGTGGTCAATTATATTAGCTGGTTACTTATTAACCAGTTAGGCTAATAAAGAGATACAAAGTAGCTGATTCCACAATAATCCACAATTATTTTAATGGGCAATATTATAACTTTAAGTATGCATTGTAACTACCTGTAATGCAACAATATTACTTGTTAATTGGGTTCCTCGGATTATCCATGCTTAGAGGCTAGCGGGGAATGTGTAAATGTGGATAAGCAAGTAGCTGTCTAAAGGTTGGTGATTGTTGGTCTACCAGTCTGGGGCTAAAGGGTGTTAAGTTAAATAGTCATTTACCCCCTAATAACTAGTTATTAACTATTAACTAATTGTTAACTATTAACTAGTTGTTAACTACTAACTAATTGTTAACTATTAACTAGTTATTAACTACTAACTAATTGTTAACTATTAACTAATTGTTAACTATTAACTAGTTATTAACTACTAACTAATTGTTAACTATTAACTAGTTATTAACTACTAACTAATTGTTAACTATTAACTAGTTATTAACTACTAACTAATTGTTAACTATTAACTGGTTGTTAACTGTTAACTAATACTTCCATGTATTTAATATATAAAAAGAACTAATAATCATTAGCTAGTGATTACTCGTTAGCTAATACTGAATTATCTAGTATTTATGTATTAATATATAATAACTAGCTAGTAATTGAATGATTAGTTAATGGCTAACTGGTAGCTAATGATTAGTTTCTTTTATATTTGTTAAAGACTTATAATACTAATAACTAGTTAGCGCCTAATAGATATTTAAGACTATTAACTGCTTATAATAATTAGTTATGTAGTATTACATTCTCTTTAATCAAACAGAATGTAAACTCACGCAATAGCTACTCGTGCCCCATTAGCTAGTCTGCACGCATTAGTTAAAGGTTAGGTATTAATAATGTGTTAGCCCCAGTTAAACAAAACGCTTGACAATCGATAGTAGAAAATTGTATATATTAAATTAAGATCACGTTACTAATTGCCCTTTTTAGCTAGAAGGGTGCATAAGTGGCTTGATGCGTGAACATGGATACCCTCTGAGCGTGAGTTGTAGACCGCTGACGGAGAGCTTTTGTGTCAATTAGTAGGCAACTAAGGGTTTTGAAGTTATCGTTGCTTAAATCGCCTCTATGAGCTTCATTAAGATTGCACAGTCTTAAACAATGATATGAATATATTTTTTAAGATAGTAATTGTGCTCCACTGCTATCTTTAATTCACGGCATATTATTGACTTTGATTCTAACAATCTATCCTAAGATTAGGTTGGTTTAACAATGAGTTGTAACATGCTGTAATTATAGAGTAATAAGGCGATGTTTAAGGGTTTCTATGTGTATGGCTCATGGAGTATTACCCAATTTATAATCTTAATTAAGTGCTATAAAAGAGTGGCGTGCTATTTAAGGTTGTTATTTATATTACCGCAACCTATTAGCTTCACTAGATAATTGTTCTAATAGATCATTGTCTAATAGTTCACACCATCCTACATGATTTAAAACCCCTAATATAGCCATATCTCTTATTTCGCCCGATACATTAGCTAAACTAGTATTAATCAATGAGGATAATGGTTTAATATTCGGGTACTCGTCTGGAAATCGGTGACGATCTAAATAAACAATATATTCTACAAGTGCTTCAATTGAATCATTCTCACTCATAGCTAAAAAAGGTGTCAATTCTATCCACATATTAGCTTCGACTATTGGCAATTTATTTCTCTGTTTAAAGTTGCCTAGAGCTCCATAAAGTGCCATGAAATGTGGTGGATCATCATTAGGAAATTCACCCCTTAGAGCCTTCTTTAAATATGCATCATAGTCTCTACGAGCAATTATCCTAGCTCCCTCTAGTTTATTAATATTTTTCAAAAAGTTGAATAATCCCATATTTTCCCCCAGTAATAATTTACTATATTTTCATTATAGATCATGCCAATTATTGATTCAATGACTCGGACTTCTATTTAGCCAAGGTAATTGATATACGGTGTTCCCTATATGCTCATTTGATAAATGTGAATATATCATAGTAGTATTAATGCTAGAGTGCCCCAGTAATTCTTTAACAGATACTAGATCGACCCCATTCATTAGTAAGTGTGAGGCAAAGCTATGCCTTAACATGTGTACTGTAGCTTTTATGCCAGCACGTTTACATGCATTATTAAAACTAGTCTTAATACTTTTTATTCTCGATCCATCTGGGTGACAGAACAAATATTCATTATGTATCTGTAACCGTTTATTAATTGTCATACTCTTTGGAGCTATATAGTTATTAGTAAGCCAATGGAGTAGGGGGCTAAGCTCACTATTAATCGGAATTACTCTATAGTTATTTGTCTTTGGACTAATTACCATAATGTACCCTTTAGATAAATCTATATCAGATAATCTTAAGTTAAGTAGCTCACCAATTCTCATACCAGTGTTACGTAAGACTATTATTATAGGCTTTAACCATATGCTTGAATGATTAATGAGGCTATCAATTTCTTTTACTGACAGATACTTAATTGGTAACTTAGGTACCTTCAATAATTTAATATGTGGTATATTGTCTATATATTCCCAATCCTTAGCCTTTCTTAGCATGTATTTAATAATGATTATTTCTCTATTAGTGCTATTAGGTTTTAGCCCCTTATTTATTCGATTAGTTTTATAATCCTCTAGCCCATGGTTATCAATTGTTTTTAACAAGACATTACCAAAGTGGGCTAAGAGTATTCTAGCTAGTCCTTTTTCAAGTCTATAAGTATTTGGTGCTTTATTAGCCTCGCAATGTATTAGGTACTCATCTAAAAAATCAGATAGTAGAATTTGCTTAGTATCTAATAAACCTAACTTCCCCTTTATATGTTGAGTTTCCAATTGTTTAATAATCTTCTTAGCCTCAACTTTAGTTACCTTCCCAATTCTTATCCACTTCTTCTTTTTGTTAACACTGAATACCGCATAGTAACTCTTATACTTAAATACCAATGAAGCCATTAGCTCTTGCCTCCTGCGTGAGATTCACAGTAGGCATATGTATAAAAGTTAGATATAGGGTAGATGGTAGGAAATACTAATTTGTTAAATGTGGTGAAAACCCTGGTAAACACTGGAGCCGACGAGGAGATTTGAACTCCTGACCTGCTCTTTACGAGAGAGCTGCTCTACCGCTGAAGGTCATAATTACTATCTACCGCAGGACTATCCTGTCTAGGTAAGTACAATAATTTAATCTGTTAGACCTAAATTGTTAGACTATGGTTAGACAATTTAGTCAACTAGAGTTCCTATGTAAGTCCTTATTATAACATAATAATACCTAATATTGTATAGTAGACTTTGCTGGGCTTATAGAAACTTTTGAGACTAGGTATGTCAATAAGTTTCCTTTAATCTTCTACTATATTTAGAGGTAAGAGAAAGGAGTATAGGCTCTATTGAAATAAAATATTAAAGAGTAGGACTTAGAGGATTGTTATTAGTTTATATGGGATAGATTGGGATACAAAGTAGTCTTTCTATAGATTATAACCAACAGGGTAGTGGTAATTATAGACCCCCTACAATGACCCACAG
>BQJP01000041.1 GCA_021604765.1 Thermodesulfobacteriota bacterium | reverse complement strand
AACAGATGATCTTGTTATGAATAACGAGTGTATCCAGTTCATGGCGCGTTTTGATGGTGCACCGAGGAAAATGCAGATACCAATGAACGCGGTTAAAGGGATCTTCGCAAAAGAAGTTAATCAAGGTTTGACTTTTTCAATTGACCCTGAGCCTGACCCTGGTCCGGAAAAAAAGCAAAACTCAGAACAACCAATTCTAGAACAGAAAAAACAAAAAAAGCCAACCAGCAAAAAACCCCACCTGCAAGTTGTTAAATAATAAATCAGAATGTTTATTAATTTGTTATCATACTGATTTTTTATTTTAACGTCACAGTATTCACACCTGAAGCCGGTATAGCTCAGATGGTAGAGCAGCTGATTTGTAATCAGAAGGTCCCGAGTTCGATTCTTGGTACCGGCACCATAAAATCAATAAGTTAGTTTACATTGCAAACTTCGATTAATTCTCGGGGTTACGTGGGGGTTACATTGCAGATGAATATTGGATAAAAAAACTTCGTCAAAAATGGGTATGCTGAACCATTCTATCTATCAAGGCTGGGCATTTATTCACAAGATCCAGTATTTACTGCCTCTATAATTCAGCCCCCAGCAACACCTCTATAAGTATGTAACTCATATATAAAACACATATAGCTATCCGGCTAAATACATTGGTCTATATAACTCATATGCACTATTCTTGCATTTGCCTTAAGTTACAATCTTATATATACCGTTTTTTACGGATATGAATTCTATATATAGCGGGCAATATATGAATGACGGCTGGCTGGTAACACCTCTTGCCTCTTTAAAAATCACCAATAGAATCTATCAATGATGATTGGAGGTTACATATTGAATACTAATAATCATAGTTACGAGAAAAGATTATTACCTGCTGATAGCTGCCTATTCTGCAACAAAAAGATTACTGAAATTGGTGGAAAAAGAATCGTTGCTCAGCAGCTGAGAGGTATTAAGTTATCAAAGAAATTGGCTCTGTCATCGTTATGTGTGGAAAAATATAGTCGAATCTCACATCTTGTTGGTTTATAACATGTTGAGAAATAACCCACCACATTGCTAAGTCATTAAAAATACATGATTATAAAAAATTCCACATTTAACGGTGACATAGCCAAGAAATTTGAAGGGGGCGGAAACTCAAATTACCCATATCAATCCCTTAAATTGCATGATTACCAGCACATTGTGATTTGGGGCGATAAAGAAAAATGGACAACTTCAGTAATTAACAAAGTCAAAGAAGAGTGCTTACACAATAGACAGCCTTGGTTTTGTCAGACCTGCGGACTGAGATCATGCAACAAATGTGGCTCACCAATGAATTTTCCAATGGGAAGTGAGATTATTTATGATAATGGGATTTCATCGCATGTCGCGATTTTTCCAATCGATCCCGGCTGCATCAACCAGAAATACGAGAAATATAAGCACTGGGGCAGAAACAATTGATTACGGGATGGCAATAGATAAAAAAATCCAAAATAATTATTCAGGAATTTGGCTCATTTTGAATAGATCGGCAGCTAGATTCTTCTCAAGTTAATTGTAAAAACAATTGATGACACCCAGAGCGAGATATTTAAACAACGATGCAGAATTTATTAGAAGAACTAAAAACCGCGCTACAAGGCGATGAACGCTTAATCATTGATAGCAAGTTAGCAAAAAACAAGATTGTTGAGCTGGCTCTTGCGATGGATGAAGATTTGATTGGTTTGTTATTGGAAAATGAGGAGATCAAAAAGCATTTCTTTAAGAAAGTGTGTGGTGTGCTGGTGTTTGACAAGGTGGCATTCCAAAGTTTTGTCAGTAATAAGCAATTTTTACCGGATAGCTATACGGCATTTAAAAACAAGATTGGTTTAACAGCCAATGGCGAGTATCTATCAGAAAGTAGGGAGGTTGCTTTATCTTGGGCGTATAAGGACTGCGTACTGGAAGGTGGACAAACCAAAGAAGTGCAAAAACGCAAGGAAATATTTTGGAATGAAACACTCGCTCCTGATGAGATTGACCGTCTGCTTGCTCCTAAGGTTTTAACAAATTTCAAGAAATACAATAAAGATGGCGAACAGAAGGTAGAGAAAATTAGCCTTAATGACAATCTGATTATCAAAGGAAATAATCTATTGGCATTACACTCCCTGAAAAAGCAATATGCTAGCAAGGTGAAGCTGATTTATATTGATCCGCCTTATAATACGGGATCAGATAGTTTCGGTTATAACGATAGTTTTAATCACTCTACTTGGTTGACTTTTATAAAGAATCGGTTAGAAGTTGCCAAGGTACTATTATCTACTTCGGGTAGTCTTTGGATATCTATAGATGTCAATGAAGTTCATTATATCAAAATCATCCTTGATGAAATATTTGGCAGAGAATCATTTATTGCAGAAATTGTATGGCAAAAGAGGTATTCAAGGGAAAACAGAGAAGCAATTGGTGATGTTCATGAATATATTCTTGTGTATTCAAAAAATCCTATTGACTTTAAGAGCCAAAGAAACTTAATCCAAATTACAGAAAAGCAAGCCAAAGTATACCGAAACCCGAATAATGATCCAAAAGGCAGGTGGAGACCTATACCAATGACGGCTCAAGAAGGGCATGCTACTCCAGAGCAGTATTATGATGTCACCAGCCCGAGTGGAAAAATCTTCACGCCACCCGAAGGGAGATGTTGGGGGATAGCAAAATCTACTTTTGAAAGACTACAAAATGAAGGGCGTATTTATTTCGGTAAAAATGGAGACTCTCAACCAAACACAATCCGTTATCTATCTGAAGTTGAAGGTGTAGCCCCTTGGACTTGGTGGACTTCTGAAGAAGTGGGACATACCGATGAGTCAAAAAAAGAGATACATGCTTTATTTGGCAAAACAAAAGCCTTTGATTCCCCGAAACCAGAAAGATTACTCGAGCGTATTATCCATATTGCCTCTAATGAAAATGATTTGATTTTAGATTTCTTTGCTGGCAGTGGTACAACTGCCTCAGTAGCCCACAAAATGAATAGGAGATTCATCACTTGTGAGCAAATGAATTATGTGGAAAAGATAACTGTTGAGCGTCTGAAAAAAGTGATACATGGCGAACAAGGCGGTATTTCAGAAGCTGTAAAATGGCAGGGCGGAGGATCATTCATTTATTGCGAACTCACTCAACATAACGCCAATGTAATTGATAAGATTGAGAAAAAAAACACAAGCGAAGACTTAAAAGCAATCTGGCACGAAATTAAAAGTACCGATTTTATCAGCTATAAAATAAAGCCAGAAACTATCAATCAGAACATCCATGAGTTTGAAGCCTTGTCACTGGAAGAGCAAAAACAATTCTTGATTGAAGTGTTAGATAAAAATCAGCTTTATGTGAATTATTCTGAAATTGCGGATGAAGATTACCAAATATCAGATGATGAGAAGAAATTAAACAGGCAGTTTTACGGTGAGGCTTAAACATGGCAGATGATGCAATGCTTCATGAAAAGCTCACCAATGGAGCCGAATTTCTAGGCAGTAAGGATTATTATCAACAAAATATCCCTGATCACATACCTCCAAATCTGAACCCTGCTTTCCAACTCCGCCCCTATCAGCTTGAAGCCTTTGGGCGCTTTAAGTATTACATGGAAAGCTATTCTTCTCGTCCAGAAAACACCCCGACGCAATCCTTGTTCCATATGGCGACGGGCAGTGGCAAAACGATCATTATGGCGGGTTTGATACTTTATTTATATAAGCAGGGTTATCGCAATTTTCTGTTTTTTGTCAATAGTACTAACATCATCAATAAAACCCGTGATAATTTCTTAAATAGCATTGCTTCAAAATATCTGTTTAATGAAATGGTGCAAATCAACAACCAGCAGATACGCATAAAGGAAGTCGATAATTTTCAAGCGTCAAATTCTGATGACATAAATATCGTTTTTTCAACGATTCAGGGCTTACATATTCGATTAAATACACCTCGTGAGAACAGTATCACTTATGATGATTTTGAGAGCGAGAGAATCGTTTTAATTTCAGACGAAGCTCATCATATTAATGCGGAGACGAAGAAAATAAAAGAATTGAATCAAGCTGAAATGCTTGATTTGGCAAGCTGGGAATCAACGGTTAATAAGATATTCCACGCTAATGCACAAAATATTCTACTTGAATTTACCGCAACCATTGATTTAACGAATGAACAAATCATAGAGAAATATCGAGACAAAATCATTTTTGATTATCCATTAAAATCTTTTCGTTTAGACGGCTATTCCAAAGAAGTGAAAGTTTTGCAATCTGAAATTTCTTTAATGAAAAGAGCGTTACAGGCGATTCTATTAAGTCAATTTAGGAGAAAAGTGTTTGAAAAGCATGGTTGGCTAATCAAACCAGTAATATTGTTCAAATCAAAAATGATTAAGGACTCTAACGCATTCTTTGGGGAATTTATATCAAAAATAAAAAACCTAAGTGGCGATGATCTGGAAAAAATTAAAACCAATGCTAGACTTGGTTCAGTATTGTGGAGGGTGTTTGACTATTTCGAACAACATCAAATCTCACTAGAAAACCTAGCCTTTGAGTTAAGAGAAGATTTTAGTGAGGATAAATGTATTTCAGTCAATTCTAAAGATGAATCTGAACAGAAACAGATTGCCGTTAATACATTGGAAGATGCTGATAATGAATATCGTGCCGTCTTTGCTGTAGATAAACTTAATGAAGGTTGGGATGTATTGAATCTGTTTGATATTGTGCGTTTATACGATACACGAGACACAAAAGCTGGCAAGCCGGGTCAAACTACACTTTCAGAAGCCCAGCTTATTGGGCGTGGAGCAAGATATTGTCCGTTCAGACTGAATAATGAGCAACCGCTTTATCAGCGAAAGTACGACATTCTGGATGATGAAAAAGAGCATGAGCTAAAGCTTTGTGAAGAATTGTATTACCACAGTGCTTACAATCCTCGCTATATTCAAGAATTACATACCGCACTGGAAGAAATCGGTATTAAGGCAAAAAAAAGCCTCCAGTTGAGACTCGCATTGAAACCTGGTTTTAAGGATAAAATATTTTATAAAACCGGTTTTGTGTTTAAAAATGAGAGAGTAAAGTACGCCCGCGAGGATGTGACAGGGTTAAACACTTATTTTGTTGAAACCGCGCATAAGATTCCTTTGTTTACTGGATACTCTCAATCATCAACAGTATTTGTGTTTGAACAGCAACATCAATCGGGAAAGAAACAGATAGATTATTTTTTAAAATCATTTGGTTCAAATGTCATCAAAAAAGCTTTGAATCAATTTCCTGAATACCAGTTCTCAAATCTTAAACGATTGTTCCCACATTTAAAGAGCGTATCAGAGTTCATCGCATCAGATCACTATCTTGGAAAACTTAAAGTAGAAGTGGAAGGCACAGAAGCTAAAGTCAGCAATCTAACGCAAGACGATAAATTGTATATTGCTATGCGATTATTAGAAAAATTGAGCGGTCAATTGCAGGCTGAAAATATAGACTACAAAGGCACAGCAGAATTTAAACCCTATATGGTGAAAGATACTTTTACTGATAAAACACTTAACATTGTCAACGATGGTGATAGTGATCAAGAATATGGAATTGCTCAAAGCGAAACAACCAATCAATCATTGAATCTGAGCTTGGCGAGTAAAGACTGGTTTGCATTTAATGAAAACTACGGCACATCCGAGGAAAAGTATCTGGTTAAATATATTGATAAAGTTATAGAAAAGCTGAAAGAAAAATATAGTGAAGTCTACTTGCTTCGCAATGAGCGACATTTAAAATTATTTAATTTCAATGATGGACAAGTATTTGAACCTGATTTTGTGTTATTCCTAATTAAAAATGATGCAATACCAGCCTTACATTATCAGGTTTTTATTGAGCCAAAAGGTAGTCAATTAATAAAACAAGACGAATGGAAACGTAATTTCTTAATGCGATTAAAATCAGAACATAAGATAGATCAACTATGGGAAGATAGAAACTATATCATTTGGGGAATGCCATTTTATAACGAAGCGGAAACAAAAGCAGAATTTGAAAAAGAATTTAGCTCAATTCTAATGTGAAAAACACTTCAACTGTACTAGCTGCATTAACTAATAATTATCGAGTGCGAAGCACTGAAGCCACTGAAATCTCCAAGCACTTTTTGGTTTTTAGGGGTAATTGCTAAAACCTGCATGAATAGTAGCTTAGAATTAGTGCAAGCACTTTTCTCAAGCACTATTCAAGAATAACTTAATATGCGGGACGTATTCGTAATCAGTGGGTCCGTAGTTCGATTCTTCGCAACAGCATCATTTAAACAATAAGTTACATAAGGAGTTTAGATTCTTGGGTTCTTTGGGATTACATCGGGGTTGCAGTACTGATGAATACCTGGCAATAAAACCCCGTCACAATGGATAGATGGATCTAACCATTCTATCCGTCCCAGTTGAACATATTCAAGCCCACTTAACCAGATATCAGTCTGTAATAGTCACGAACGCTTACATTTACTATATAACTCCGACCTGACAGGACTAGACAACCATTACATGC
Organism: Thermodesulfobacteriota bacterium; assembly: GCA_021604765.1. Classification (GTDB taxonomy): domain Bacteria; phylum Desulfobacterota_D; class UBA1144; order Nemesobacterales; family UBA2774; genus CR02bin9. The sequence goes on along the minus strand of BQJP01000041.1, from coordinate 14,361 downwards.
CGAGTAACTGAACTATGGTTTCACGGTTTTAAGATTGCCAAGGTACGCAAGCAGCTATAGAGTGGGGCTAATTTTGATAGGGTTCGCCTAAGTTATAGCAAATCCCACATAAATTACTTTTTAGCGTAGGCATTTCCTAGATGGACAAACATATTGTTTTCCAGTAAATTAAATCATGTGATTGGTGTTATTGTTACAAAGTCAAAAATATGAAACTTCCATATATGAATAATAGCTATCGATAAAGTAAATGTATGTATACCTACATTTTTTACCATCATATTCACAAAGAAGCTTCATTAAATACTTTAAGGCTATGTCACAATTAATTGTTGAAATTGATTGGAAAAATCATTTGACCTGTAATTAATCATGAAGTAATGTTATTTTATGTGACAAAAATACATTTTTAATCAGATAGTCGTAGAATTCAACAATTAACTTATCAGTAGCGATCTTCAGGGCATTGATACGTATTTTATAAGAATAAAGCGCTTAATGAGAAAAAATACTCAAGCTCTAACAAGTAGAAAAGATAAAAAAGTAAAGTTTTATGGATAAAGACTTTTCAAAACGGTGTTTAATGTACGGTCCGAATGGATGTGGGAAAACCCTTTATGCAAAAGCTATGTTCGGTGAATTGGGCTTAGCCTTTTTCAGAGTGAGCTATGACGATCTTTTACCAAAAGTTTTTGTCAATCTGGAGAATGTCTTTCAAGAAGTTGAACAATATCAAACAAATGCCGGGTTATTACTTATTGACGTCGAACAGATATTTGCAGGGTTACGCTCTCAAGAACGAATCTCCGTATTAAATAGAATTCACAAGTTCGACGCCGGTGCACCATTAATTGCCACAACATGCAACCCTGATTTATTGTTTGTCGACGAAATATCTTTATTCGATAAAATTTATCCAACGTATTATCCGAAAGCAGAAGAACGTGCTGATATAATAAGAAAAATATGTAGCGAAAAAGAGGATTTCGGTAAATTTCCAAATCCTATTTTCAATAAAATTGTAAATGAAACTGCTTGGTGGTCACCTTTGGAGCTTAAACAGTTACTCAAATTTGAATGGAACTTGGTTAATACGGAGAAATTGCAAGAAATAATATTACATAAGCTAAATAAACTTGGAGAAGTGATTAACACTAGAAGACGGAAAGAAGAAAACCGAAAAATAATCGAATTCACATTAGCCTACAATGGTATTGACGAAATACGAGAAGGTGCATTAATGCGTTTATCCGATATAATAAATTCGGATGACCATACTAAATTCGATTCAAATAGTTCGCCTCTAAGCTTTACATATAAATCATACGATGACGGAACGGATCATTTGTATTTGAATATTCGATCTAGAGAGGTGCCTGAGCCATTATATAAGGCTGAAGAGACAGAAACATTTGAGAGAATTGTCAAGGCAGTAAGTGACAATATCGATTCCCTTGAGGTGATCGACCTAAGTGGATATAAAATAACTCCTTGGGTCGCATATCAGCTTGGGCATTACACTCAGAGTTATATTGATGAAAATACAGAAGAACCACGGGTTAGTGCTGTGGCAATGGTATTAGCACTAACAGCAGTTGAGGCTGCGAAACTCTGTGCCGACGAAACACGAATTTTCGCAAATATGCTTGATCTTGCGGCTGTTTATGGAAGATTTGAATATTTGGCTAAGGCAATAGAGATTTATCAAGAGATCATTGACTATCCCACGCATAAAGCACTGCATGAGCGTATTCTTGCACATATTTCTCTGTATAGCCTGTTCATTCTAGACGGAAATATGAAAGAGGCGAGACATCATTTTGAAGTTGGTGCTAGAAATTTGGGTTTAGCACATTTGTCAAAACAAGAAAAAGAGTTTTTGATGCAACCAATTTGTAAGGCTTATAGACAACTAGAAGACCCAGTTGGTGTGTGTATTATAAGTAAGGAGTTTTTGAACAGCAGCACAGAGGACCTTATCCGGGATGATGTTCTAGATATTATCGAGCATCTTGATCGAACTCTTGCGTATACATCCAGATTGAACTCGTTAGGATATAATGACCTTGCAAATGTAATTTTCGAATCGTGGAGCAGCAAAAATAGGGTGCAACAATGAACACTGATGCGAAAGATTTAAAATTTAAGATATTAGTTCCAGAAAGCGTAATTAAAGATGTAACTGCCTTGATAGCAATGGAGGGGTCAAGTGTTAAAGTGGAACATGAAATAGAAGTCGTAACAAACCCCGAATCCTTAGGGTTAGATCCAGATCTTGTTGGCGATCCTTACGTTTGGTACATAATTCATTTTGCTGGAGCGATTACATATGAAATGATCCTACGAATGCTTAAAGCAACGTATTCAAAAATAAAATTGAAGCTTGGGAAGGAAAAACCCTATCGTCTAATGCTTCCTAATGGGAAGATTTTAACAGCCAAGGCGTTAGATGAGTTTGAGGAAATAATTAAGGAATTAAAGAAAAATAACAATTAAGGACGATTGACCGTTATGGGCAGTTTGGAGTTTTCTGATGGGAAACGATTGGGAAGTACGTTCCAGGGTACGCTGGAAATTTCGTTATTTTTAGATCAGTGTTACCTTGGACGCCCATCAAAACTGGTTAACCAAGCCGTTCGTCATCTTTCGGGCTTCATTCTTCCGACTGATGAATTCGAACAGATCAATGGTCGTAATCGTGAATATTTTTCCACAGCTAGAAGTTATTATAAAAAAATACAAGCTGCAGATGAAACCGGTTTGCAAGCGAAGATGTTTCTGGTCTCTCTATCAACTTTCGTTCATGAACACCGGCACGCACATGACCTCCTTGGAACGCGAATAGGGCAAGGGATACTTTTAAATTCTCGTGAGTGTTACTTAAATGCAGGAATGCTACTCGAAAGTCTAAAAAGTTGGCAAATGGAGACGGGAAAACCAATACCTTTACCACTCCCGAAAGATCTCCAGGGATTAGAGACATTACCATCAGATACCAAGGAATTGATATTGAGATCATTCAAGGTAGAAGAAACAGAGAATAACATTATGAATTCTCAAGAGTTGAGTCCCTCTGGTCTTTCTGTTAGACACTTGCTGGAAACGAGCGCAATAAATATACAATTGGATTTCACACGCATGCTATTTGGCGATAAGGCGGCTTTAGTTGTCAAAGATGCAATTGCAAAAGGATCTCAATCCCGTTTATATTACGAAGCCCGGAATGAAGTGAGAGACTTATTTATCTCCAAAGGATTTATTGGTTACGATTTTGATAAAATAGTTAACTATCTAATTTGGTGTTCATTAAGTGGTATTTTCCCTAAGGGAGGAAATGTTCGTGATGACACTATTCACCCGGTCGTTCTCTTCGAGTCACTAGTTGAACACGTTACTCGCACTTCCAAGAATATGGGTTTAATCGATTGTCAGATGGCGGTTCAGGAATTTTGTAGGCGATGGGATTTAGAAACCCCAGAAAATGCGGCTAAACACTATAGTTCCGTGTTTTCTGAACGAGTCGTCCGTGCGAAGCAACTTGCTGAGCGGTCAAAACATTCAATGGTTTTTGAGCTTTTACAGTCTTATGGAAATATAAAAAATGCTTATGATCGCTTGTATGAAATCGCCATAAAACACCCGTATCTTTTATGTCATAGCGAATATTATATTACACATTTGTTTGGCGGATTTTTTCCGTCGGTATTAATAAAATTGCTCTATACTAAATCGGAAGAAAAGTTTCTTTTTCGAAGTTACGGGTATGAGCTAATGAACGCAGATGAATGGCAAACGATAAGTACCTTTGCAGTAACGTTGAACCTATTTACAAAGGGAAGGCTTTCTTCGGATGATTTAATTACGGAAAATAGCATTTATGACGGATTAGTCGACGGTGATATTTGGGGGTATCGTTTCCGTTTTAATTGCTTCTAATCTGAAGTTTCACCGTTAGTTGTTTGGTCCACTACAAATAAACACTGATTCTCGTTTATAAGCAGATCATTAACATAAAAACCAATAATTAATATTTTACTGAGAATTCATTAGGTTGCGTTATTGCCAATAACTAACGGTGATAGAGCTAAAATATACAATCTTTCAATGATATAAATCGCGCTTTCAATATTACCACAAAACCAAAAGCGTAAAACTTCAGTAATTAATTGCCTACCAGATATTTTTTAAGGCGTGACTGGCGTTACAAGCGTGACAACCTTTGCCCGCATGGGTTTCCGTGTAACGCCTGTCAGATTGCGTGGCGGCACAAGCGTCACAAATAACAAATAAAGTTGTTAAATTGCAACGCCTGTGCCGCCATGAATTACCTGTGGCGTTACACCGAGAACCGCGTAGTTATTAACTGTAACGCGAATAACGCATGTAACGCCTTTTTTCATAACATTTAGCAAAACCACTGCGTTATATTAGAACACAATCATTGGCTGTTTAACCTCCCCATTCAGCACATCTGCATTTATTGCGTAGAGTTTAATAGTGCGCCCAGCTACTCTATAGCTACCCGCGCGCCTCTTGTCTTTACAGGATTTTAATGCTCCGGCATCCTGTAAGACATCAAGTGCTCTCTTGAAATCAAAACCCTTGAGAGCCTCATGTAGACCTTCTGACGTGAAAAGATATTCTCGGCTATCGTCTGTATCTTTCCACCAACCCGCGCGATCTCTTATTTGCGTTCCAGCTGTTCCTTCAATATTGCAGAACCTGCCATCTCCATGCCGGTCAATAAAGTTGGAAACCTGCTCTAATATCCGCCGCTTTTCATCATTGCCATCCCCGCGCAGTTTATACCAAGCATCAAAGCCTTCGACTGCTGCTTCGATTGCTTCACCTGCAGACCAACCAGTTATTCCATATTCAGTGGCAATTTCACCAGCTAACGCAAGTAATGCAAAACGTCCGACTGCCCGCTTATCCTGCCCTTGACTAGCATCAACCCGAAACCTTGGGTTTTCTTTAATTGCTTCCAGCATTGCAGTTAAGTTACGGTCTTCACGAGTGAGTTTTTCGAGAAATGTGCGACCAGCATGACCATAATGCATAGCAACAACTTGCTTTATTTTGTCAGATAGCGCTGCACCGGTGGAGAATTGATGTAAATTATCATAAATACCAAATTCTCTTTGAGCAGGAATATCCAATAACCGCACACTCTGCCCTGCTTTAGCGCGATAACCACCTTCAGCCATTGTTGTGCCAATGGTACGTTCACCTGTTGACACAACAAATGATTTCCATCGATTTACACTACGTGCGCCGCCTGTTCGTGTTGCTCTTTGTTTTCCGCGTCCGTTGCCCAAAGCATAGACAATTTTCCCAACTTCTCGTGGATCACATTCGCTGATCTCGTCAAGTGCAAGCAAGCAATCATTAAACAGCACAGCTGCCCCCTCCATGCCATTCGCCGTGGCTCTCCAACTTCGGCGGTAATTTACCCCTCCCCACACAGAGCAGGCTACTTCAAGTGCCGTTGTTTTTCCGGTTGAGCTATCTCCTACCAGGTGTATGCCGCCACTTTCTGCATTACATCGTGACAGCAACACACCAGCGAAAGCAGCGGATATAGCTAAAATTAGCACTGGATTGCCAATCGCCAATGCCGATATTTCATCACGCCAACCTTCTAATGTTCCTGCCTTGGTAAATTCATCATGACCGCGTTCACCACTTTGAAAAATAATCCCTGATGCATTTTCTCCAATTACCTCATCAGGCAACACAAATGAATTATCACACCAGCCGACTTGCAAAGCACAGCGAACATGTTTTTCTGGAGGTTCTGCTTGCAAGTAGGTTGACAGCAAATTTCGTGATTTTTGAGTTGTGTCAATTTCGACGCCCATTGAAAGCAATTCGCCACGTAACTCTTCACCGCTCCCGCGCAGGAGCTCCATTGGCATCGCCCAGCTGCGCCAACTACCTCGCGTATTCCGAAATCGCAACATACGTCCGAAATTGTTCTCTTGACCATCGTAGGTAACCGCTTCTACGTAAACCGGACTACATATGCGGGTTTGAGTTGTATTGCCATCCTTATCTGCATCAAAATGCCAAACACCAGGGTATAACTTTTTGCTAGTCTCATCATCAATGACATGGAATCCAGTTTTTTTAGAATTACTTGGCGTACTCCTTTTGTTTCGATTTAGATAGTTGCTCTCAGTCTGACGAACACGAGAGAGTGATCCATCTAAATAGTCATCTCTGTGTGCTTTATCTCGATTGCCTAAAGCAGACGAACAAAAGATTCTCTTTATTTGCTGATCATCTAAAGTATGGAAAGCAAGGCAGCTGAGCAGTGCGAAGTCAGCTTCGCTTTGACTGGGGTATCCAAGGTCTTGCCATTCACCATTAAACAATGCATCGAATTTGTCGCCATTACTAGCATTCTTTGCTTGCGATATTATTATCTGGTCTGACTCCGTGATCTCGGTAACTTGCGCATCGATAGCAGAAACTTGGAGTGGCTCACTGTCCTGAGTATCAATAAAACTGCCAATAATTTGCTTTAATTGTGTATGCCGATCCTGTATTGATCTTTCTAGCACCACATTACCAGTACATACCATAAACCTCTTCTGGCTATATATTTCAATACCTTTAGTTCGTCGCCCACTGCCAATGTTACCTTTAACCCAAATGTGGTAGCCTCTTCCATTGAGCGATTTTTCAGTGTAGCTATCGACTTGTTCTATAAGTCGCTCAAATTGCGCTATTTGCTCCTGCGACGTGTCATCTTTAATGTCTAGATCAATACAAGTATATGGATCCTCTTCTTTGAGCACATAACCTAAATATAAATCATCTGACTGCTTTGCTAAGTTATAAGCTGTATCAAAATCCCGCCAGGTTTTTGGATCATTCACTTTTGCACTTGGTGTTCCCTGCGCCGGTATACGTGGCTGTTTATCTGATCTGCAGACCACCCACTGCGCTAGAGCCAATAATTCTTTTGGAAAGGATCCTTTGACTTGCTCGATCAAATCCAGATGCTTATTGTTTTTTATTGCGCTCATGATTAGCCCTCCCCATTGCATGTTCTGCTGCAAAGAAAGGCGTCAAGCGCAGTTTTGCGGTATTTCACCAAACGCCCGACTTTGATATACGGAATGTCGTAACGTTTAGTGCAACGCCACACCGATAAAGTGCGCTCAGATACACCGAGATAGGTGGCGGTTTCAAGTGGTGTCAATAGTAGACCGGATGAATCATTCTTATAACTTACTGATATTTCAGATGCATTATGCATATTTTTTTCCTTAAAAGAAACTGGAAAACGTCCAGCGCTTTCGGAAATTTACGCACAAAAATAAGGTATGGATACGGAAATGGTTTCCCATGAATGGTGACACCATTCATGAAAAGTCCATCAGTATTGGTTTTTAAGGTGTTCCTATTAATCTTCTGGCTTGCGACCTTTGGGTGCCCCCTCTGGACGAATTATTGTTGCCGCCTTCTTTGCAAGTGTTGGTGAAAATTTTTTATCAATTAAAAATTTCTCCACCATTGTATTTGCAGGGTGGGTTCCTGAGTCGCTTGGATCCGCGTTTGCCCAAAACTTATAGGATGCTTGGCTTAAGATCGCTAACTTGTCTGATTGGTTGGGATTGCATTCAGGTATCGTCTTATTAGGTATCGCCTTATTTGGCAACAAGTCTAATAAATCCAATGCGGGAATTTCAATGCTCTCGATATTTTCTACTTTAAATGGCACATTTATTGTTTCATCAAAATCATGGTGTATAAGCGGCATATAAAATTCATGTTTAACAGCCTCAAGATGTTTTGGGCATTGTCTGGAAAGTCTTTGTACTACTTCAGTAACCGCCATTGCTTTGAACTCCGATATTGAATGATGGCACTCGGAATTCTTAATAATTGCTATTTTGGGTATTTGAATATACCCTCTAAAGTGAAAAGAATAAAAGGGCTCATTTCGTAATGAAGTAGGGAGGGTTTCTGTATTTTTGAATCGCCCAAGTACACCATCATGCCATATACACAAGCGAATATCACCACGCATAGCAATGTCTAAAACATCGCCCGAGGTTATTTCCTCCTCGTACTCTTTGGTTAAAAATTCAGCAGCTTCATTGAGAGAATAATACTTTTTTAGCATTGCGTACCACCGTTAACTATTTTTCTTTAGTTACGGCACTTTTAGTGTTGTCCTTGAGCCCTGCTGCAGTCAACATTGCATTCGTCGCATTGTTTATACTTTCTCGTACTGGATCGAGGTCAAGACGGGCATATATGGCAGTGGTATTTTGATTTTTATGATTGAGACTTTTCCCGATAATTGCCAATGACGCTCCAGTTTTTGCTTGCCAACTCCCCAGGGTGCGCCTTAGATCATGAATGCGTAAATCTTTAATTCCTGCTCGCTTAAGAATGCGTTTCCAGCCCTTTTTAGGCTCTATTAAATGACCAGACTTGCCAATACCAGGAAAAACAAATCCATCGGCTTCTGTGGGCTTTCTGTTGGACAGCACTTCTATTGCTTCAGGCGACAATGCTACCGTTTGTGACGTACCGTTTTTTGTTTCGGCAATGCGCCATTCTGCGCGTTCAAAATTAATATCTTTCCAGTGCATAGATAGGACATTTGATCGCCTCGCACCTGTTAACAAAGATACCAACACATAATCCTTGATTGCTTGGTTTTCTTCTTCTGCCAGCGCTTTAAAGAATTTTGGCAGTTCGTCACTTTGCAGAAATCTATCTCGCTGATTTTCTTTATTTGATTTTATGCCGATAGCGGGATTTGATTGCCACAGCCCTACTGATATCGCCCATCCAAAGACACTAGATACCAATGCTTTAACTCTGTTTGCCGTTGGCGCATGTCCAGCTTTTGTAATATCGCTATGTACACGCGCAATACTATTTCGATCAATTGCAGAAAGTTTCTTTTTGCCCAATGGTTTTACAAGATAAGTTTCAAATTGTGCTTTATCCTCAGTCCATGTTTTCTTTTTAGGCTTTGAATGACGTTCCAGATATTCGGCGAATAATTCAGCAAAAGTCAGTTCAGCTTTTTGACCACGCTTGACTTCAGCGGGGTTTTTGCCGTCTGCTATATCAAGAGTTATTCTTTTTGCCTCACGCCTTGCCTGTTCGATAGTCATATCAGGATAACGCCCAAGAGTAATGCGCTCAGGATCGCCGCGTTTGATACGTCGATAAACACTGAAGGTTTTTACACCAGTTGAAGTTATACGAAGTTGCAGCCCTGAAGTTTTTGTATCGTGGTATGTGTCACGCTTGCCAGGTTCAGGCATAGGTAATACATCGATAGTTGCTTTAGTAAAATTGATCTTATTTGTCATTTCATTATATGGGGTTACACTGGGGTTACATTATAGGTATATTTTTGTTAATTTTTATGTAACCCCGTTAATGTAACTATAAGTATATAATGGCTCTATGTAAAGGTATATTAATGTTTGTTAATCAGTGGGTATATACGGACTTTAGTATTTGTAATCAGAAGGTCCCGAGTTCGATTCTTGGTACCGGCACCATAAAATCAATAAGTTAAAATTAATATAAAAATCGTTTTTTATTCATGTAGACACTATGTAGACATAAAATGAATAAGTGATGACCATAATAATTTTGAATTAATAAATAGAATAGTAGACCAGCAGTTAATTCTTAATCAGTAGGTCAGAAGTTCGATTCTGTGCAAAAGCATTATAAATACATAGTATTATATAAATTAATCATAAATATTCGTTTTTATGTAGACGCTATGTAGACGGAATATTCGTTAAATGTAATTAGCAGGAAATAAATCTTTTTGGTTAAAATTGAAGGATTAGATCACCATATAAAACAGAAAATTGATATCCAAAAAGTCTGTTATATACTGAGGAGCTGAATTTCGACCCGGGGCTGGGCTAGCGCCGTACTTTGCGGCAATTTTGGAGCCACCAAGCGGCGGAAAAATTATCCGCCAACACCATATTGTTAGAAAACTATGCGGTAATATTGAAAAGTTCACCATCACGCAAAATGCGATACATTTCTTTTTCTAATTTCTGCAAAACGCTAACACCTTCCCAGTACCTATGCCGTTTATCAAATGCTCGAGAAAGTATCGGCTGTAGGGTTTCATCAAGCGACCCTTTTTCGAAAAAACTACGCGTTATGTCAGCGTATTCGTTATGAGGGATTAGTTCTGAACGGATTTTCCCATTCTGGGAAAATTTAATCGTGACTTGTTCCTGATGCCGATTCGCCAAATATCCGTGAGTCCATTGGTTTCTAAGATCAAGGAGGAAAATCTGTTCCTCTCGCGTAAATTGGTCTAGTAATTCACTCGTTAGCTTACAAAGATTTTGGAGCTGTCGACCATTGTGCACAAGAGAGTCGTAACCATTCTCTTCCGCTTCCTTGATTGCTTGAGGAATAAAACGGCTTTCCGCTTCCAGCGTATCCATAAGCGCACAAAACCAGATTGTTCCAACTTTGTTTCGAAGCTCAGGCTCTTTTTCAAAATCGTCGTCAAAAAGGTAAATACCCCAAGTATTGATACAAGTGAGGTTTCCTACGATAACTTCGTACAGCCTGTTTGCAAGATTCAAGTGCTTGTCCATTTTAATCACAAATACCGCACTCGCCGGCAAATTAAAAGCGCAGCGAGTAATTTATCCATGCGCAGTGCTTTTGTTAGAAGGCATTGGAGATTTAGGTTTAGCCATCACCTGACGAAAAAGTAAAGCATTGGCATCTCCGTCATGTACCCACCCCCAGTTTTCGTGTCGCAATAGAGTTGCACTACTCTCTCAGCACGAAATACTTCTGGTTCCAATGGGTAATCAGCGAATGGATTATGGAATATTTGCAACCCATCCAAAATGCTCTCGTTGTGCTCTAAAGGACTACATTGCCTTATCTCAGGAACTCCATCTGGTGGTGTAGCCCAAATTGAAATTACTTGAGTATTAGTGGCACTGTTAACGGCGATTGCACTTAGTTTCCCCCAAGTAGCAGTACAACTAAAAATTATTGCGCTAATTTCTGACATATTTGAATCATTGAAAATACCTAGAGGTATTTCAGTCCCATTATCTTTTTCCACGTAACTAAGATTGATAGCAGGCGGACCATTGGGAAATTTTTCTGGGTTTTCAAGATATATATCTTCGTCTACATAGTAATCATACAGCAAGGCTTTAATCGGACGGTTATATTGGAGATTGAAATGGGGCTGCTCAAAAGGTGCTACCGCAAGAACAAATGGCTTTCCTTTTACATGGTTTAAATTTTTATATGTTTTATCGAATTTCTTTGATTTATTTAAGATGGCACTGGAAATACGAATAATTGCTTCTCTATTAAGCTTTTTGAAAGATTTCAAAACCTTTATCTCATCATCACTAAAATTTTTATCCCATTCATTAGTTTTTTCATGAGCAGAGTTAGCTGTAACCGCTTCTACAATTATCTCGCAACCATTTGCATTAACCGAGAAATCCGGGGTAGAGTTAGACCAATCAATACTAAAACCATATTCTTTAAATACAGCATGTAGATAAATCTCCCAGAAAGAAGAGTTAAAAGACGTCTGAAACTCCTTAACAAGCTTTCCATCTCTATCAACAAAGCCTTCTGACCATTTTTTAAGTAGGTCCCTTTCAGCCTTTCTGAAAGGGACAAGAATAGACGCAAAATTTTTATGGAAACGCGATTCATCGACTATTGGTTGAAATAAATCCATATCATGTCCTCTTACGTTACCAGCAAAGGCGCGAGATTGCGAGCGTCTTCCTAACTCGCTTAAATTACCCCTTTGGAGGAAATGGATCGTTGCTGTGACTATCTTTGCCGCCAATCTTGCCATCCTTATTATGGATAACTAGCTCGGTTTCCTGATTTTGGCTAATTTCACGAGCCCTATTAATTGCATCTTTTTTTGTATCAAAGTGTCCAGATGAACGCTGTCCACCACTTTGCTTAACATCCCAACCGCCGCCAGAATTCGGGACAACATGCGTAGATTTTTTTGGCACAGTTTTTCTCCTTTATCATGCTGCTAAAAAATTTGAGTGCTACTGGCAGCTTATAGCGATAACGTTTGAGCTCAGCAGCACTTTTTGCGCGCCCGAGTGTATTTGCTTTATTGTTTGTCTTACAAATACCTCTACTCATATATCGGCAAAATTTTTATTTTCTTTCGTACAGTTATTAACAGAACTCCAAGGCGGCTGCGCCGCAACTGCGTTCTTGCGGTCGCATCCGCTCCCGCTCAAACGCATACTGCCATGATCGATTGTTGACGATCTTTCCACTGTACATCTTCCAATGCGCCATTGGTGGAGGCGCGTAGGTAGCTGGATGGAATCGGTTTTAACACCGCATATTCTTTCGCCTATCGGATCGCCGTATTTTCCGGGTTCTCCAGTGTTTTCTTTCATCAAACTGATAGGATTGTCTTTTCTCTTTGCAGTGGCGCCGCCCATTAACTGCATAAATTGCCACCATTTGTTATTATCGGCAGCTTGTTGCGCTAGTTGTAGTATGCCTTCGGGTGCATTGTTGAGCCGGCGAAGTTCACGCCAGATACTGACCGGTGCGCCGCCAATCTGCTGGAATTGTCGAATGCCCCAGGTAGAGGCCCAGGCTTCCACCCGCTCAGCAGCAGATTTAGCAGGATTGCCATCAATGTCATGCTCAATGCCATAGCCGTCTATGTTCTTTGAGATATATTTTGCAATATAGCCGATTGCCGTGCCTTTACTTTTATCGATGGCAATCGCAGTAAAACGGTGTTCATTTGCGCCGGATTCATCACCATCAATTTGCATTGCATAATGGCGGATGATTTCGCGCACCTTTGCGCTATGGTCCGGCTTCATGAATAACAACAAGTGCCAGTGTGGCGTGCCGTCGTGTTGCGGCTCAGCAATGCGAAAACCATAGACATCCAAATGATCCCGCTGCAATTTGGCACGGATTTTTGCCCAAGCATTATTAAGATATTTTTGCGCTTCGGGCGGCACGGTGCCATCGTGCTTCGGATTGGCTTTCCCACTGACGGATAGACGCGCATGCATTCGGGATGGACAGGTCAATGTGTAAAATTCGCCCACATGCCCCAATTCGTTAGCAATCGTTTCAAAGCCGAAGATACGCACCATCAGTTCACTACGCCGTACGCGCGGGTTGGCTAGGCCATGTTCTGCCAATTCGCTGAGTGTGAAAGATTGACCAAGCTCATTAATGGCTATGAATCCATCGAGAATGCGACGATTGCGTTTTTTCTGTTCTTTACGCCGCGTTAACGTTTCATCGCTGACATAAACACCTGCATGTTTATGTACAAAGCCTAAACGAATGGCGTGACGTTCCAGCATCCTGGCGTGCCTTTTGCGCAGTGCATGCAACCACCAGTATTCATCGGTCAAACGGGTATAAAGCCCTCTGATGGTAATGTTTGGATCATCCAAAGATGGAAGGCTAACTTCATATTTTTGCGCACGTTGTAGTATTCTGGAAACGGCATATTCCTGGTTCTGGTAGATGCGGCTAATACTTTGCATCTCTCTGACAATGCGCTTCGCCAATTCTTTTAGATCATTGTCGCTGGCATCCAGTGGAATGCTGTTTAATGTGATTTGCCCGAATTCATTAAGCAGGGAAAGGTTAGCACTGCGCCTGTCTTCAAAGATGTAGGTTTCTTTGTAATCATAGGCTACTACTTTGGCAAAGCGTTTGGGTAATTGACTGAATAATGATGCGCGCCAATGGCGATCGCTGGCATCAGGTTCATCCAACAATTCCAGGATGTCTTCAGCAATCAATTCGCCGGGCGTTAGCAGTTCTCCGCTGTTGTGTATAGAAGTATGCATCACATATCTCAGTACTGGCTGGTGGACTGGCGCACGCGCGATTCAATATAAGCGTGCAGATCGCTCAAACGATAGCGTACTGCACGGCTGCCTATTTTGATGAATGGCACCCGCGCACCTGCCCAGCGGTCTCGTTCCAGGAAGGCGGTGCTAACGCCTAAGATGGGTGCAGCTTGTTTTGTGGTAAGTAATTTGTCTTGCATGTTTATCTCCATTAATTGAAAAGTATGGAGATAATTTGCGACAAATAACGAGGGTGAAAATAGGCGCTAAAAAAATAGAAATATATCTATTTTTTCAGGAATGATGGTGATTTTTCTATTCTTCTGATTTTAAGGGCGATCCAGGTAATTTGGCTGGTACGGATGCAACGGGTCGAACGAGTGTTTTGAAATTCTTAAAATTAAATTTGGATGAATAACCAAGGTCTTTCATTATTTCATGTTCATGCATTTCTTTATAAGTAAGATCGGGATTCTTCTGCCAG
>BQJP01000040.1 GCA_021604765.1 Thermodesulfobacteriota bacterium | reverse complement strand
GGAAGATAAGCTCTATGATAAAGAGCTTGGACAGTTGATCAATGCCGGCCTAAATACTTTAAAAGAAGAGTTTAAAGAGGTTTTTATTCTTAAGGAAATACAGGGGCTTTCGCTTAAAGAGATTGCGGATATTACAGAGTCCCCTTTGGGCACAGTAAAAAGTCGGCTGAGGTACGCATATCAGAATCTTAGAGAAGTTTTTAGAGAATCAGGATATTTTGAGGAAAAGCAGAAAGCCAAAGGAGTATCGTCATCGTTATGAAATGTGAAGAGTGCAGCGAACTTTTAGTCGATTATATTCATAATGAACTCGGCCCAGAAGTTAATGGTACAGTCAAAGAGCATATAAGTAGCTGTATGAAATGTTCAAGGGAGCTTAAGGAATATACTGAGATTAGAATGGCGGCCCAAGGGGAAGCTTTGCCGGAAGTCTCTTCTGAAGTACTTTCTAAGATATCCAAAGCAGCAAAAGGCAATCTTCAACAAAATAAGAAAGCCTTTTGGAAAAAATGGTCATATTCTCCAATCTTAGTTCCTGCTCTTACTTCTGCCATTGTTCTGTCAGTTTGGTTTTATTCCGGATATGATGGGGTTAACATGAGCCCTGAAGTTCTTTCCAATAGGGATGCGCCTAGCTTGAAAGCCCCTATTGAGGCTATGGAGGTTCAGTCAGATAATGTAGGCGGTATTATTGAGGATAATACAGAGATGGAGGAGAGAATTGTGGTTGAGCAGAAAAGTGGTTCAGCTCTGAATGATAATATTACAGAGCCCTCAGAAAACCCTCAAACGTTTAGCTATGAACAGCCACCACATATTTCGGATTCCCCTCCGTCAGAGTCTCAAGACCAAGCGAATTTAGAATTTGCAGAACCTAAGAGAAGTAAACAAATGGCATTTCCCCAAACCCAAGATGCTAAGCCACTAGCCAAAAGCAAATCTGAGGCTTCTCCAAAGCAGAATGTGTTTATGGATTCTTTTGAACAGGAAGAATCTGAATCAGCAAATTTGAGGATGCAAAATGATAAGCCTTTAGTTGCTCAAAAGAAAAAGGGAGACGAGTGCGATGTCTCTATTACAACAAATGAAGCCATAGTCAATTCAACGATACCAGTTTCAAAAGCTGTTCAAAAAGAGTCCTATAAAACACTTGCTGAGTGCTATGAGCAAAAAAGAGATTTTGATAGGGCAATCTCAAACTATATGAACTTACAGCAAGTGGCTCCCGAGGAGTCTTCTTTTGCTAACACTAGAATTCAGGATATAAGAAATAGAATTAGATTAGGCCAAATAAGAAAAGAACGGATGTCAGATCCGGTACCCACAAATTAATTCTTAAGAAGCCCTCCTTAGATTAAGCCGCATTTTTTAAATCTTTTGTAAATCCCATTCGTAATAATTGATATCAAATCATAAAAGGAGATTGCATTATGAAATTCTCAAAAAGGCTGTTACACATGGGAGTTTTCTTTTTAGTCCTAGTTGTTATGGGCGGTAGCAATACAGTGGCTATCGCTGAAGTCTCGACTAATAGATCATACACGGTTGCATGGGACGTACAGGTTAGTCACCCCTATGTACAAAAAGGGCGTTACGCTGATGAGTTTTTGAATATCAGGCTTTCCGGCAGAGAGGGTGTTCCCTTAATTGCTAGAGCGCGGGTTAATTTAGTTTTGGTAATAGACAGGAGCGGCTCTATGAGTGATCGGGGTAAAATCGATTATGCGAAAGGAGCAGCTAAAGAAATAATTGATAGACTCGGAAGTAACGACAGGCTTTCTATCGTGGCATATTCAACAGAGGTACAGGTTCTCTATCCAATGCAGTTTCTCAGAAACAAGGAACTTGCGATTTCAGCGGTAAACTCTCTTTACCCAACAGATTCAACAAACCTTTCAGGCGGATTAATCACTGGTATTAATCAGCTTAATTCGGTCAGAGAATCTGGCTACATAAACAGGGTGATTCTTCTTTCTGATGGACTTGCAAACAAAGGAATTACTAATATTGGTGAGCTTAGCCGTGTGAGCAGTCAAGCATCAGAAAGAAACATACAGATTACTACGATGGGTCTGGGTTTAGATTTCGATGAAAACTTGATGATGAGTCTTGCACAGCACGGAGCGGGAAACTATTACTTCATTGAGTCTCCTTCCCAGCTTGCTAGTATCTTCCAAAGGGAGTTTGGACAGCTTTCCAGAACCGTAGCCAAGGCGCCAGTCATTACAATTACTTTGGAGCCAGGAGTTAGTCTACAAGAGCTTTACGGCTATACCCACAGCACAACTTCTGATGGCAAAATTAGAATTAAACTTGGCGATATGTTTGCCGGTCAACAAAGAGATATTCTAATGAAATTGCGAGTGCCTGCTGAAAGGATTGGAGAAAGGGGACTTGTAAAAATATATCTAGATTATGAGGACCTTCTAAACGACAATCAGAGAGCTGGTTTTGAAAAAGAACTTGCTTACAATGTAACGTCTAGTGAACAAAAAATAAGTGAGAATCAGAATCAAGATGTTATGACAAGAGCTGTTTCTGTATATGCAGCCTCAAATCTACACAAAGCAACTACAGAATATGAAAATGGGAACAGCGCGGGCGCTCTAACTTATATGAATAATGCTTACCAAAAAATTATGAAGGTAAATCAAACACCACAGAGGAATCAGCAAACATTAAAACAGCAAGAAGAACTCCGAGAAGCTATTGAAGATATGGAAGCTAGTGCTTCTTCACCTATGTCAGATAGCGGAAAGAAATTGATTAAAGAACAGAAAGCAAAAGCCTTTGAGTACCAACAGTAATATTTTTAAGTAGACATACATGCCTCCATTCTTGACCCTAGGGGGGGGCTGCTCAGTCTCCCCTATATTTCAGACTATTTAATGCCCATGTATTGAGCTTTTCTATTTTTCCACTAAAATCTATAACACTAAAAAGTTTGAGGAGTTATAAAGTTGGGTGACGTTGGAACATTTCCTTTTGGATGGGTCAGAGGATTCAAGGGAGAGAATTGGCAGATTATTTGGGATCCTAAAACAGAGCTTATAATTGCTTACGGTGCAGAATCAAAGAGCACTGTCAAATTAGGATCTACTACAAAGTGGATGGATGCCAAGGTTTGTGCTGATAATGTTATGAAAGATCCGGAATCATTCTTTGAATAAATTATCTGAGCTGCGAAAACTGTAATGAAAGACGATAATTCTACAAAATATATGGAGCAAGAATTAGTCTCCATTCCCTTTGGAAAGAGCAAAATTGACGGGCTCTATTACAATAGCACTATTCACGACGAGGATAATAAGAAAAATGATACAGTCATAATCCATGTACATGGTTTTCTTGGAAACTTTCTGGACGGTAGCCAGCGCTTTTTGCCCCCCATTTTAGCGGAAGGCGGTTATTCTTCACTTGCAATCAATACACGTATGGCAAACTTTGGATTGTTTTTCGGCTATGGAATATTAAATGATACTATTCCTCAGATTGATAGAGTTGTTGAATACCTGGAGGAGATGGGATACAAAAACATCATACTTTCCGGCTATAGTCTTGGTACAAGCATAGTTCTAAGATATGCGGCTCTTAGGAAAGACGCCAAAAATTTCCCAAATTTAAAAGGCGTCATCACTCTCGCGGCTCCGTATTCTATGCCCGACTCAATTCGACGTAGATGGAACAACCTGGGTAGCGAGCCTTCTTATGATGAGGTGCTTCAAGAGGCAAAGGAAATAATTAAACCAGGAAGAGAAGGAACTGGGCATGACCGCACAATCTTAATATACAAAGCAAGGGGCGATTCTTACCGGCCCGAGCATACTGAAATATATACTTATAGAACATGGTGGTATCTTGCAGGTCCAGAAGCTCATACTGCAATGGGGTACAAGCAAATCGAAGAAATAAAAGTTCCAATATTGCTTATTCAGGGTTGGTACGATGAAATCGTGAAGCCTGAAGAGACGCATGATCTTGCACAAGTTGCTATAAAGGCTGGAAATAAAGATGTTTCGGCTTTCTATGTTAATGCAGGTCATAAATTTGAAGATAAAGAAGAAGAACTCGGTGATATAATCGTTAGATGGCTCGATAGAAGATTTAAGGCTTAATTTATCAAACAGACTATTCGAAATGGTTTCCAGACAAAGAAGACTTTTAAGTTTCCCGGCAGAAGATGGCTTTCTGATTAACGCACTATTAGTTTCAGGTGAGTTTAGTAGAGAAAAAGACTTATACGACACTCCAATTGTACTTCTTGTCCATGGAGTCTTGGGACACTTTTTAGCCAGAGGAACTCCACGGTTGCTGCCTAATGCACTGGAAGAAAATGGTATCAGTTCATTCTTAATAAATTCCAGAATGGCCTTTACAGGGCAAATGTTCGGCAGCGCAATATTTGATGAATCCATAATGGATATTGAGGCGGCAGTTGATGTCCTGGTTAAAGAAGGTTTCCGCAAAATAATAATATTAGGATGGAGTTTAGGAGCTAACATTAGTGTGTACTACTCTATAAATAATTCTCATCCTAACGTAAAAGGTCTGATATTAGAAGGTTGTTCTTCTTCACTTCCTCTTTCAAATAAAAATAGGCTTGAGAAGTGGAATAGCGTTCCTTCGTATGATCATATTTATGATATAGCTAAGAAAGTTCTAAAACCTGATCCCATTACAACTCAGAATGACAGAGTCTTTATCGTTTATAGGGCATGGGGACCTACATTTGATCCTTTGGATGTTGAGCTGTTTACATATAGAACATGGTGGTTTATGAGAAGCCCGGAGGCCTATAACGCCAAAACTAATGAAATAATCGACGGAGTGAAAATACCAGTTCTATTTATCCATGGAGATCAGGACTACATAGTTGGGCACGAAGAACCTGAGAGCCTGGTTGAAATTTTAAAAGAAGCAGGGAACCAAGATGTCGAACTAAAATTTATTCCTAAAGCGAGACATGACTGTATGGAAAACCCAGCTGTTACAGTCGATACTTTAATCAAATGGCTATCCAAGTTTAAAGACTAATTACAAGTTCTACTTCTAATGATAGGTTATAGGTTATGCAACTAAGCTGCCACACGCTTATAGTAGGAGCGGGCATAACGGGTTTGACAATTGCAAGAGAGCTCTTGAAAAAAGGAGTCGATGATATTGCAATTGTTGAAAAAGAAAACTCTCTCGGTGCTCATGCAAGTGGGAGAAACAGCGGAGTTCTGCACGCCGGTATTTACTACTCTCCTGGTACATATAAGGCTAAATTTTGCGTAGCAGGCAACCAGCTTATGAAGGAATATTGCTGGGAGAAAGAGCTGATTCTGCAAGAGACAGGCAAGGTAATTGTGACAGATGACAGCAGATTGGATTCTCTATTAGAGCTTAAGAAAAGAGCTGATCAGAGTGGGGCTAAATCAATAATAATTGATAGAAAAGAACTCTTAGAACTCGAGCCTTATTCAATTCCATCAGAAAAAGCTCTTTATTCTCCTAATACAGCTGTGTTTGATCCGAATCAAATTTTGACTTCAATAAAAGAGGAGTTGACATGCTCGGGAAAAGTGAATTTTGTTTTTGGAACTTCATTTTTGGGTATAAGTGGTTGTAATAAAGCTTTAACGAATCAGGGATCTATAACGTTTAACAAGTTTATTAACGCCGCCGGTAGTTTTGCGGACAAGGTGGCACACTCTTTTGGGTTAGGCTCTCAGTACAAAGTCCTGCCTTTTAAAGGAACATACAAAAAGCTTGTCAGTAATAGAAATTACTTGGTCAGAGGAAATATTTACCCTGTGCCTGATTTAAGAAATCCTTTTCTAGGAGTCCACTTTACAAGGGGTTATGACGGAGATGTATATATAGGTCCTACGGCAATACCTGCCTTGGGACGGGAGGAATATGGGTTTTTTAACGATATCTCTTTAGAGACATTGTCTATTCTTGGAAGGGATGCAGTACTTTTTTTTACAAATGAGCGGTTTAGAGCAGCAGCGATGAGTGAGACCAAAAAGTATTTTGCCAAATATATGTTAAATGAGGCTAAGAAGTTAGTGCCCGAACTCGAAATTGAAGATATAGAAGATAGCCCTAAAGTTGGAATACGACCTCAGCTAGTAGACTGGAAAAGTAAAAAGTTGGTTATGGATTTTATTATACTAAAAGATGGAGATTCTCTTCATATACTAAATGCAATTTCACCCGCATTTACTTGTTCTATGGCGTTTGCAGAACACGTAGTGAATGAATTTTACTCCTGATTCTGTTTCCTGGATTTAGTTGGTAGTTTAGGTGGATATGTAATTAGAAAGTTTTAAAGAGCAATTTTCTCTCTGGCATTGTTAATACTCTCCCAGAGAAGTGCTTTTCTTAAGTTTGGACTTTTTAAGATTTTGAGTACGGCATTCTTGTGCCAATCAAATTTGCCTTGCTCTGAAATAAAAGAGAGTAATCCATCTTTCTTGGCCGCATCGAATAATGTGTCGATTGAATTATCGTTTAACTTAGAATAAAACTTATGAAAATATTTGCCTAGTTTTATTTCGTTTCCAAGCTCGTTCTTCCATAATTTCTCATATTTAGATAAAAATCTTGAACTGAAGTCGTCTTTTTGAAATGCTTCTTGAATGACGTTAGAAGCTATTTCCGCGCTTATCAGTCCATAATAAATGCCGCCACCTGTAGTGGTTTTAACAAGTCCTGCGGCTTCTCCTACTGCAACTATTCTGTCTGAATAACTTTTGTCTATAGTGCCAAAGGATATACCCCTTCTCTTTATACGACCGATATCATTACAGATATTGGTATATTGTCCTACATCTTTCAGTATATGGTTAAGTCCTTCTTGAGCATTGCCATCTGTCATTACACCTATTCTGGTTCTTCCGTCATGAAGAGGGATTGCCCAGCCAAAGTATCCGTTTGATACTTTATTTCCCCAGTAAACTTTTAACTTGTTAACATCGTCAGCTTGGACTTCTACTTGTATCCCTTTGATTATTTTCTTAGGACGCCCCATTCCAAGAGATGCTTGCAGATTAAAACTTACACCTGTCGCAATTACTGCCATTTTTGAGTTTATAATTTTTAGTCCATCAGGTGTTTTTACTTCGGCTTCTACAAAATTTTCTTTCACTGACAAAGATGACACTCTTGAACTCAACATAATATGCGTGCCATTTTGCACTGCTGATTTTCCTAGTTCTCCATCAAATTTATGCCTGTCAACTACGACAACCGTCTCTTGAGGATGTGAATAGGGGATTTGAATACCCCCGGGAGAATGAAGCTCAGCGTCTTTTAGGGTTCCTACAATAGCGTTTTCGGGAAGATCATATCTGCTAAACGCTTCTTTACTAATTACGCCTGAACAGACAACATCTTTTCCGATTTCTGAATCTTTTTCTATTAATACAGTTTTAATGCCATTTTGAGATAATAATGATGAGGTGAATAGGCCGCTTGGTCCGCCGCCTATAACCATTACGTCGAATGATTCTGTATTTAGTACCCTTCTCATTTTTCTAATATTCTAATTTAGATTGTTTGTTGTTTATAAAACTTTGTAGATTGAATTGAAAAATAATCAAATGAGAGTAAAAGTCAACCATTTTTCATTTATCTAATTTTATATAGTATACTGAATAAATTGTCATTATTTTGTTTAATGGCTTGCCAAGCTTCGGTAAACCTATATAAAATAACAGACCTATAGTTTATGTTCAGACTAAAATTCAAATAGAGGGAACAAATGCCAGAATTGAGAATGATCCGAAATTATGTGGGTATAAAGGATTCTCACACTATAGACTCCTATAAGTCCAGGGATGGGTACACCGCACTAGGAAAAGCGCTAAAGATGGAACCTGATGAAATAATAGATGAAATTAAGAAAGCGGGTCTCAGAGGTAGGGGGGGCGCTGGATTTCCTACCGGAGTCAAATGGAGTTTCATACAAAGAGATTCTAAAAAACCTATTTATTTGTGCTGTAACGCTGATGAAAGTGAACCCGGGAGTTTTAAAGATCGAGAAATACTAGAGCAAGATCCTCACCAAATGTTAGAAGGGATTATGATAGCTTGTTATACAATAAACTCTCATAAGGCTTATGTTTATATTCGAGGAGAGATGCCCTACGGCGCTAGCATTATAGAGGGAGCAATAAAAGAGGCATACGATAAGGGCTACCTCGGTCAAAACATACTTAACTCGGGGTTTGATCTGGACATAGTATTATTTAGAGGAGCCGGGGCGTATATCTGTGGTGAAGAGACCGGGCTTTTAGAATCGATTGAGGGGAAGAACGGCGAGCCTAGGCCAAAACCTCCTTTCCCGGCACAGATAGGTCTTTTTGGATGCCCGACTATAATCAACAATGTGGAGACTCTTGCATGTGTTCCCCACATCATAAATAAAGGACATGAATGGTTTTCAAGCATTGGTATTCCTAAGAACACCGGAACCAAAATCTATGGTCTGTGCGGAGATGTAAATAAACCTGGGCTCTATGAAATTCCTCTGGGTATTTCCGCGCGCGATTTGATAGATGAATATGGTGGAGGAGTGCCGCATGGAAGGAAAGTAAAAGCTATATCACCAGGTGGTTCTTCCGCTCCTCTACTTACTGCTGAGGAGCTTGATATCACTCTTGATTTTGATTCTTTAGCAGAGGCAGGTTCCATGTTGGGGACAGCCGGTGTTACAGTTATGGATGACAGTGCTTGCATGGTTAGAGTAGCCCAAAATTTAGCCCATTTTTATAGAGATGAATCTTGTGGTCAATGTGTCCAGTGTAGAGAGGGGACTTGGTGGCTAGAAAAAATGCTGACCATGATAGAGCAGGGTAAGGGAAAAATGGAGTACATAGATACTTTGCTGGATGCATGTTCTCAAATGAGAGGAACTACTATATGTGCCTTAGCCGATGGTTGTGCCATGCCCGTAGAGTCTATTGTGAAGAAATTTAGGCATGAATTTGAAGAACATGTAAGACTAGGCAAATGTCCATACGAAAACGAACACATGGGTGATTGGTCCTAGTATTAGTTAGATTTGTCTCTCGATGTTATTTCCCTAATGCCTGATTCGTGAATCAATAAACAAATGGGATAAGTCGGTATGTTTTCTGTCTGTATAGCGGGAAATCGTTAAAATATTGAGAATAGATTTTTTCCTCATATCTAGTTCTTAATATTATTATTACGAGCAACAGTATCCAAAGAACTAGCCTTAATAGTGAAATGTGATTTATAATCAGAACAAAAGTTATCAAGATTATGGCCGTTGAGAAGGGATGCCGAATATATTTGTAAGGCCCTTTTGCTATCAGTCTGGTTTTGGAAATCGGTCTATAGGATAGATCAAATTTTAGCGCAAAATTAGTCCATAATACCCAAAGTAAGTACCAGATTCCTACTATTTCCAAAAATATTAGTATCGGATTGCCCGCTAATATTGGGCCCGTAACCAGCAAAGCGACTATTAGTATATATTCTATTGATATAAATATATAGGTTTTGGGGCGTTGATATATAGAACTATCTTTCTTTGGTTCCTCTGGATTAGGCATTTAATTTATAAAGGCTCTCTTGGTCGAGTTTTGAAAGTTTCTATCTAGTATTCGTTGTTTAATTTAGGTTTTGAAGTGTCAAGAAAACAGGATTATAAAGTGATTACTGAACATTCTCTTTTTTTTCAGAACCGGTTTCGGATTTGTCGAGTTCCGTGTCTTCGATTCGTTTAGAACTGTCTTTCTCAGGAGTTACGTCAATTTCATCATCCTTCATGGACTTTCTAAAACCTTTTATACCTTTCCCTAAAGAAGACCCAAGATCACCAAGCCTGCTAGGGCCAAAGATCAATAGGAGTATTCCCAAGATTATTAATAATTCCCAAACGCCAAGTCCACCAATCATAATTTATACCTCTCCTTATACACTACCGATATGAGTTGCTAAAGTCAACAGGATTCAATCGCTTAAGTTAAGTGCCCGTTGGGTTAATATGAGTTCTTATTTATTTCTTTTTCGAATCTACAAGTGGAAATGGGTCCTCACCTGTAATTAGTCTAACGCCCCTTTTTCTGGTGAAGTAGTTCCAAGACCATCTGAATAGAATAATTACCTTACTATCAAACTCTATTAAGTATCTTATGTGAACAAATACCCATACTAACCACGCGAAAAATCCAGCAAATTTGAACTTGCCCAAATCTGCGACTGCTGAGTTAGTTCCTATAACCGCTAAATTCCCTTTTTCTTTGTATTCAAAAGGTTTAGTCTCCTTGCCTTTTAATCTATTCAAAATCAGTTTTGCTACATACTTGCCTTCCTGCATAGCGACTGGCGCAACTCCCGGCAAGGGTTCTTTTCCTTCATGTGACAGATTAGCAAGGTCTCCGATCACAAATACATCAGGTTGTCCAGGAACACTCAGGTCGGGATTAACCAAGATTCTGCCGCTCTTATCAAGCTGTGCTCCGGTATTTTTAGCTAAAGCTTTTCCTAAGGAGGAGGCTTTAACTCCTGCAGTCCAGAGTATTGTTCTTGATTGTATTGTTTCGCTGTCACCGTTTCTGCTTATTGTTGCTTTGCTATCTTTTATGTCTGTAACCATCGCGTTTGTTTTAATAGTTACTCCGAGTTTTTTTAGAAACTTCTCCGCTTTCGCTGATAAATCAAGAGGGTAGGTAGGAAGAACTTGGCCCAAACCTTCTACCAATATTATTTTTGCGTCTTCAGTATTTATATTTCTAAAATCATCTTTCAGTGTAGTGCGTGTAAGCTCTCCAATAGTGCCTGCAAGCTCAACTCCAGTAGGTCCGGCTCCTATAATTAGAAAGGTCATCCACTCTTTTTGTTTTTTAGGATCGGTTTCTCTTTCCGCAGCTTCAAAAGATAGGAGTATCTTTCTCCTCATTTCAAGCGCATCTTCGACTGTCTTTAATCCGGGGGCAGTTTGTGCCCAGTTGTCATGTCCAAAATAATGGTGGTACGATCCCGTAGCAACAATAAGAGTGTCATAAGTTATCTCACCGTCTCTGAAGACAACTTTTTTTTCTTTAGGCACAATATCTGTTACTTCAGCCTTTAGCACATAAGTGTCTTGGTAATCATTTAATACGACCCGCAGTGGAGAGGCGATATCCCCAGGTGATAACCAACCTGCTGCTACTTGATATAATAAAGGTTGAAATAAGTGAAAGTTTCTTTTGTCGATAACGGTAACTTTTACTTTTCCTTTAGATAGTGTTTTTGAGGCATAAAGTCCCCCAAAACCACCGCCCAATACTACAACGTGATGTAACTCTTCTTTCTTTGTTTCTTGTTTAGACATTTGTTATTTAATAACCATCCTTTATGCTAATTCCAGTCCTAGCTTTAATTTTGAATCAATGAACTTACCTGGTGATTTTATCTTGGGAATTAATATCAAAACTCTATATGAACTAAGTATATCAGATTATTCACTAGTGTAGAGGTTAGAATTAGATGAGCAAGGGCTTTGATTCTGTGTTGGTCTGTGAAAATATTATGCATCTGGTAACTTAATGCATCTAATAAGCAATTGATTTTAGTAAACTAAAATTATGGAAGAGTCATATGTCTGAGCATTTATTAGTGGGATTAGCGACAATCATAGTACTGGGCATTGGAGCCCAGTGGCTTGCATGGCGCGTTAGTTTGCCAGCAATCTTGCTTTTGCTGATTTTCGGATTTATCGCAGGTCCTGCTACTGGTTTTATTAACCCAAACGAAATATTTGGAGATTTACTGCTCCCGCTTGTGTCTGTGTCGGTGGCAATAATATTATTCGAAGGCGGTTTAAGCCTCAAGTTCTCAGAAGTCAGAGAGGTCACTGCTGTGATCAGAAACATGGTCACTGTCGGGGTATTAGTCTCATGGGTTTTGACTTCTCTAGCCTCTTACCTGATATTTGGACTTGGTTTGCAAATTTCGGTTCTCTTGGGGGCCGTGTTGGTAGTCACTGGACCGACAGTGATTGGGCCACTTCTAAGACATGTAAGACCTACTGGAAGGGTCGGTTCCATAATTAAATGGGAAGGGATAATTATTGATCCTATAGGGGCCATTTTAGCTGTTCTAGTATTTGAATTTATTATCTCTGGTGGGTTGGAAAAAGCAACCGCGCAAGTAGTTTTAAGTATCATTAAAACAATTGTTGCTAGTACTCTGCTAGGGTTTGCGGGGGCACAGTTAGTTGTGTTGATACTCAGAAGGCATTGGGTCCCTGATTTTCTTCAAAACCCTGTCTCTTTGATGATAGTAGTTTTTGTCTTTGTCGCCTCGAATGTAGTTCAGATCGAGTCTGGACTTTTATCGGTTACCTTGATGGGGATTGCTCTAGCCAACCAAAAGAAGGTTAGTATCAGGCATATAGTTGAGTTCAAAGAGAACTTAAGAGTATTAATTATTTCAAGCCTTTTTATCATTCTTGCGGCACGCCTTAGTCTAGATGAGTTAAATTACATATTGAACTTTAAGGGCTTCATCTTCCTTGTGTTAATGATAGTGGCAGTGCGTCCACTTAGTATTTTTATTTCTACTTACATCAGTGACTTAAATTTGAAAGAGAAACTCTTTCTTTCCTGGATGGCGCCTCGTGGTATCGTAGCGGCTGCTGTTGCGTCAGTTTTTGCACTAAGGTTAGAGCAGGCAGGATATGAGCAGGCAGAACGTATTATAGATATTACATTTCTGGTTATCACAGGTACTGTAGCAATTTACGGACTGTCTGCATTTCAAGTAGCAAAGCGGCTCGGTCTTGCTAAGCCCAATCCTCAGGGCATTCTGATGGTTGGGGCTCACAGCTGGGCGCGGTCAATTGCGAAAATTCTCCATGAGAATGGTTTTCAGGTCACTCTTGTCGACTCAAACTGGGCTAACGTCTCCGCAGCCCGTCAAGATGGTCTAAAATCGTACTATGAAAATATACTGATTGAAGATCTTTCAGAAGATATTCAGCTTGACGGTATTGGAAAGCTGATTGCTGTGACCAGGAACGATGAGGTGAATTCTCTTGCAGCTCTTCATTTTGTTGAGGATTTTGGGCGCTCTCAGGTTTATCAATTACCAAAGATGTCAAAATTCAGCGCAAAGAGTGAGGAGAGTATACCGCAGCACCTGCGCGGACGGTTGTTGTTTGGCCCTGAAGCTACATTCTCCTACCTTGATGAGAAATTCTCCTCAGGAGCATTATTAAAAAAGACTCCTCTAACAGGTGAGTTTAACTATGATTCTTTCAAAGAACTTTATGGAGATAAAGCCATTCCAATGTTTATAATAAAAGAAAACGGAGAGCTTGTAGTGCTTGCTTCTGACAATACACCAAAACCCTTACCCGGGCAGTTTTTGATTTCTCTTGTGGATAACGGAATCGAGGACTAAAGTGCTGTGAATAAGGTGATTGATTGGTATTCCAATTAGATTAGTTTACGATTGCGGCTGTACCAAAAATTATACTTAGTAAGAAGAATACTGAAATAATTAGAAGCATTATTATTGGAGGAGTTCCGCTGTAGCCTTTATGAGCGTTAGGGACACTTGATTGTGCAAAGCTAGGTCTTCTTTCCATCAAACCCTTCTTTTGAGCAGGAACTTCCTGGATGCTCTCTTCTTGAACGTCTTCTTCAGATGCTTGAATCTCTTCAGGAGCCGCTTCTTCCCCTGAAACTTGAACTTTTTCTTCAGAACTTAGCTGCTCTTGAGTTTCGTCAGAAACTTCTTCGTGAGTTTGTTCTTCTATCGTTTCCGGAGTTTCTTTTTCTGACATTTTTGCCTCGTGTAGTTCCTATTTTTTCTTTCAATTTAATATGGGCCGAAAGCATATTCCTGAGCCATTTTAAGCTGATATTTAAGCTCTGATACTATTTTTCTTTGGAGATCACTCCACGCAACCATACCGTAGTACTGATCTTCATCATCCAGAATGAATAGATGAGAAATGCTGTGGTCATTCATAAGGTCCATACAGGCTAAAATTGATGTGTCCAAACTAACAGTGTGAAGTGTGGTGCTCATTATTTCATGGACTTTGACTTCGGTCGGTTTCTTCCCTAGTGCAACGACTTTTGTGGAAAAATCAGTATGACCGACAACGCCTACCATTTCACCATTACTCATTACGCCGGTAGTTCTAACTTTGAAATTCCTAAGTTTGAGCGCAGCTACGTTAGCGGTATCTTTTGCATCCACAAAGAAAACCCTGTCTCTTTCGCCTATCAAATCACGAACTTTTAATTCTTCTAACATGGATGGATACCTCCTATGTATAGATTCTTGGTAACACTAAATTATTGTACAAATAACTTCTATGAACAATATAACTGAATTTTAATTTTTCTAAAATTCCCAACCAATTAAAGAATATCACAAAAATACCTATGAATGAAGCCCCTTTTTTTAGTCCCCGTTCTTTTTTAATAAAGGAAAAATTGTTGAAAATATTAAAAAATGGATTTTCAGTTAATATTTGAGATTTTAAAACCCAAAGAGCTTGCATTCATCTCAACCTACTAATAAAATATGTGTATGATTTTTGAAGCAATTTGTTTTTTTATACATCTAAACATTCAAAAATATAATGATCAGGAGGATTATGATGGCAGAATATGTACATCCAGAAGTACTAGTTAGCACCCAATGGGTCGCTGACCATGCAAATGATCCAAATGTCAGAATCGTAGAATCTGACGAGGACGTTCTTTTATATGAAGTTGGTCATATTGAAAACGCTATAAAAATAGATTGGCAGACAGATCTTCAGGATCAATTAATCAGAGATTATATTGATAAGGAGAAGTTTGAAAAGCTGCTATCAGAAAAAGGCATATCAAATGATTCTACAGTTGTTTTCTATGGAGATAAGAGCAACTGGTGGGCATGCTATGCAATGTGGGTATTTAAGCTTTTTGGTCACGAGAACTGCCTTATTATGAACGGTGGCAGACAAAAGTGGATAGAAGAAGAACGCCCTATTACAAAGGATGTCCCTAATTTCCCTGCTACAGATTACAAAGTTTCTGGCACAAACGACGCAATAAGGGCTTTCAGAGATGATGTGGTTACTCATATTGGTTCCGGCAATCCGCTTATAGACGTACGTTCGCCTAAAGAATTTTCCGGTGAGCTCCTTCATATGGAAGCCTATCCACAAGAGGGTGCCCTTAGAGGGGGGCATATTCCCGGTGCTGATAATGTGCCATGGGCTACGGCAGCAAATGAAGATGGCACTTTTAAATCTGCAGATGACCTTCAGTCGATTTATATGGAAGGTAAAGGTTTAAAAGAGGGTGATGATATTATCGCTTATTGCAGAATTGGAGAGAGGTCTTCGCATACTTGGTTCGTCCTGACATACTTACTTGGTTTTAAAGATGTTAAAAACTATGATGGATCATGGACTGAGTGGGGCAACTTGGTAAAAGCGCCAATTGAAAAGTAAAACCAATAAACTATGAAAGATGAAAAGGGATGCTTCGATATTCGTTGCATCCCTTTTAAATTAGATATATGACGAAGATACAAGAAATAATAGAGGCCTTTGAAGAAGCTGATTATCAGGAAACACTTGCGATGCTGTTAGACTATTCTGAGAGTCTTCCGAAGCTGCCTGAAAAATACATTGAACAGAGAGACGCTGGCTTTAATCGTGTTCCTGAATGTGAGACGCCTGTATTTGTGTGGATTGAAATAAGTGATGGATTGGTCCATATAGATGCTGATGTTCCAGAAGAATCTCCGACAGTAAGAGGATTTGTAAGTCTTCTCGTGGATTCTTTTAACGGTGTTACTCCACAAGAGGTGGAATCAGCACCTCTAAATTTAGTACACAACCTCGGGTTAGACCAAAAGTTGGGAACAAGACGGATGTTTGGATTAAGCGCTGTTTATAACAGAATTAAAAGCGAGGTTAAAGCAGCAAGCGGTATACAGTAATCTCTCCCACTTACTTATTTAAATTCAACTAAAATGAGAAACCAAGAACAATTTATGGAGCTGATTCTTGATCATTTTGAGAATCCCAGGAATTACGGAAGCCTTGAATCTGCCGATGTTATGCAGGAAGGTGGTAATCCTGGTTGCGGTGACATTATCCAGGTTTTTCTGAAAGTAAGTTCAGTTGGAGTAGTAAATGAAATAAGTTTTTCAGGTGAGGGGTGCATGCTTAGCCAAGCGGGGGCCTCTATAGTATTAGAAAATCTCAAAGGTAAGACTATTGATGAGCTAGAAGGAATTTCAGCCGATATTGTTCTTAAAGCCCTTGGCAAGAAACTGGTATCTACTCGCCCGAATTGTGCCCGATTAGGGTTTAATACTATGAAAAAGGCAGTAAAGGAATGGCAAAAATTACAAGCGCTGTCTGAAATACAAGATTCTAAAAACGGGTGATCCCTAGAGAGTGGCCCACAATTTCTATTCAGGTTCTATTCAGGCTTTGATTTCACAACATACATATTTGGGTTTTGCAGCCTTACTGCTTGTAGTCTTTGTTGCATAACGAAAGCAAATCTCTTTATCAGCTCATAACCCAGATCGTGATCTTTCTCGCATTGCTCGAGTATGAATTTCCCGTTTAATGAGACTGCTTTGGTGGGGGCTACAGCCTTAGAGTCAAAGTGCGCCTTGTATGGAGGGAATAACCAGCCCCAGCCTAAAATGTCTCCTTCGCCAAGCATTTGGATTGTAATAGGTTCTCTATCAGGAGCAAGCCTGGTTTCAAGCGCAACAATGCCTTCTTGTATAATATAAAACTTTTCAGCTTTTTGATTTTCCCCGAATATTAGTTCGCCTGTGTCAAAGCTGACATTGGAGGCTTTTTCTATAATCATATCCAGATATTTTTTATCAAGTCCTTTAAAGCAGTAGTGTTCACTGATGATCGTTTCAAGTTTTCCCATTATAATCTCCTAGCCTAGAATATGATCTTTATATTATTATATCATTTTTAGATGACCAAAATAGATGCAATTTTAAATTTTTTTTATATAGACAGTGACATTGAAATCTTGAATCTAGTCTCTCTTGGTTATCCTTGATATCTTGTGTCAAAAAATTATTGTATCCCATATTTTGTTTCGTAAAAACAACTATAGTGTTTAGTGAAAAGAATTGCTGTCAAGTATGTTGTGTTTCATGCTCACTTATAGACTATGATGTCTATAGATACCACGTATACTAAATCATATAGATAGCTAATATTAAGGGTTGAACAATTTAAGATATATGAAAAAACTTTATATACCTTCAAATGAATCTGAACTTGTATTTATAAAGAGTGTGCTTGAGGCAGACGAGATACCGTTTTATGTGCAGAATGATAATTTTGGCTCCCTATATTCAGGGGCTTACATGAATTACTTCAATGCTAAAACTATTATGGTTCCGGAGGACTACTATGATGAGGCAAAAGAAATAATAAAAAGTGTAATAAAAGATGCAGAGTTTCCAGATCTTCAAACAAAAGAACCACCCGGCGTCTCTGGTCTGTTTGATAACCTCCTGAGCTTTCTCAGCCTTGGGTTCTATTCTCCGGCTAAAGATAAAAGTAAAAAATCTACTAATTCCGATCAGTAAAACAATTTTAAGGCCACCGCAGGTTCTAAATGATTTTATTATTCTTGACCAAGTGTTGTGTTCTTTTAAATTAACAGGTATAAAATTCCTCTCTAATTTTTATTAATTTAATATTACAAGGAATAAGAGTAAACCAATGATAGTTGGAATTCCAAAAGAAACATTTCCTGGTGAGAACAGGGTAGCAATAGTTCCTGCTACTGTTCCATCACTTCAAAAAGCGGGTTTTATAGTTCATCTTGAATCTGGTGCTGGGCTTGATGCTGGTTTTCCAGACAAACTCTATGAAGATCAGGGTGCAGTGATTTCAGACAGGGCTGAGGTATTTGAAAAAGCCAATGTCCTTTTGCAGATCAGAGCTGTCGGTACAAACCCTGAAACTGATTCAAACGATATTGGAGCTCTTAAAGAGGGACAAATTGTTATTGGTTTGATTGATGCATTAACCAATGTTGATGCTGTTAAGTCTCTTGCTGCAAGCAAAGTCAAATCGTTCGCACTTGAGCTTGTTCCTAGAATTACTCGAGCACAGGCTATGGACGTTCTTTCTTCACAAGCTAACTTAGCTGGTTATAAAGCTACATTAATAGCCGCAGATTCAATGCCTAGAATATTTCCAATGATGATGACTGCTGCTGGAACAATCACTCCGGCAAGAGTTTTAGTTATTGGAGCTGGTGTGGCAGGACTTCAGGCAATTGCAACTGCTAACCGTCTTGGATCTATTGTTTCCGCATACGATATACGTCCAGCAGTTAAGGAACAGGTTCAAAGTTTGGGAGCTAAATTTGTAGAGCTTGAACTTGAAACATCTGAAGCTGAAGATAAAGGCGGCTACGCTAAGGCAATGGACGAAGAGTTCTACAAAAAACAACGTGAATTAATGGCAAAGGTTGTAGCGGAGAATGATGCGGTAATATCAACGGCTGCGATACCTGGTAAAAAAGCTCCTATTTTAATTACCGAAGAAATGGTAGCAGGTATGAAGCCAGGTTCTGTAATTGTCGATCTAGCTGCTGAAAGCGGTGGAAACTGTGAGGCTACAGTTGCTGGGGAAACAGTCTTTAAAGACGGAGTTAAAATTATTGGTCCTGTGAACGTTCCTTCGAGTGTTCCTTATCACGCTAGCCAAATGTATGCCAAAAATATAGCAAATCTTCTTCTCCTTATGGTTAAGGACGAAGAATTAAACATTGATTTAGAAGATGAAATTTTAAAAGAATCACTCGTTACCGACGGTGGTAATGTAGTAAACGATAGAGTTAAAGAAAGTTTGAGTCTTTAAAAATATTTAAGGGGGTTTAATTTATGGATAGCTTTGCAATGGTTTTTACAATTTTTGTTTTAGCGGCCTTCATTGGCTTTGAAGTTATTGCTAAGGTCCCTCCAACACTTCATACACCTTTAATGTCAGGCTCAAACGCTATTTCTGGGATTATTTTAATTGGTGCGATTCTTTCTGCCGGGGCACAGCATACATGGCTTTCGGCTGGGCTTGGTTTTATAGCGGTTGTGCTTGCAACAATTAACGTTGTTGGTGGATTCATGGTAACAAATAGAATGTTAGAAATGTTTAAGAGGAAGGATTAAGGTATGTCTTCTGGACTTGTCAATATTGCTTATTTAATAGCTGCTAGCTTATTTATATTTGGGCTAAAAGGTCTATCGCATCCGAGAACTGCTGTAAGAGGAAATCAGTTAGGCGCGCTTGGAATGCTTTTGGCTATTGTAATCACTCTAGTTGATCAGAGTATTATCGGTTATGAAATAATAATCGCCGGAGTTGTCATTGGAGGCGCTATTGGTGCAATCTTGGCTGTCAGAATACAAATGACAGCAATGCCCGAGCTTGTTGCGCTGTTCAATGGTTTTGGTGGTCTTGCCTCCATTTTAGTAGCGGGAGCTGCTCTACTTGAAGTTCCATATTTAGTTGGTTCAGGGTCCGTAGCTTTAAATGCTCAGTTCTCTCTCTCGATATTCGCGTCAGGTTTAATAGGGGCCGTAACATTCTGGGGAAGTTTAGTAGCTTTTGGCAAACTTCAGGGAAAAGTAAATGATGGTGCGGTGCGGTATCCGGCTGATCAGTTAGTCAAAATATTACTAGCTATAATTGCTCTTGTATTTGCTTATTTAATGGTCATTTACCCCGACTCTGCCACTCCTTACTGGTTAATGGTTGCTGTAGCATCAGTACTAGGAATATTATTTGTGATACCAATTGGCGGAGCTGATATGCCAGTTGTTGTTGCTCTACTTAACTCTTTTTCCGGTCTAGCCGCAGCGGCTACTGGATTTGTGCTTTTTAATACCGTGTTAATTGTAGCTGGGACATTGGTCGGAGCTTCAGGAATTATTCTTACGATCATTATGTGTAAGGCTATGAATCGTTCCTTGACAAATGTTCTCTTCGGAACTTTTACTGTTACAGAAGGAGGGCCTTCTGCTGATGAAGTCTACGGAGGAAAGGTCAAATCTACCTCAGCTGAAGAAGTTGCAATGCTTCTTGAAGGCGCAAAAAGAGTATGTGTTGTTCCTGGATATGGAATGGCTGTTGCTCAGGCCCAGCATGCGGTAAGAGAGCTATTTGATCTCTTAGAAGGCAATGGAACTGTTGTTGAATTTGGTGTGCATCCAGTTGCTGGACGTATGCCTGGACATATGAACGTTCTGTTGGCTGAAGCGGATATTCCTTATGAAAGACTAAAAGACATGGATGAAATTAATCCTAACTTCAAACAGATTGATGTAACAATAATCATCGGTGCAAATGACGTTGTTAACCCAGTTGCAAGAACCGATCCCGATAGTCCAATAGCTGGAATGCCTATTCTGGATGTGGACTATTCTAAGACAGTTGTTGTTATCAAACGAAGCTTAAGCCCAGGTTTTGCAGGCATACCTAATCCTCTATTTGCTGCTGATAATGCTCTTATGTTTTTTGGCGATGGAAAGAAAGCAGTAGAAGATATGGTTAAGTCTTTAAAAGATGAGCTTGGTTAAGTTTGCTAATAAGTTACTTCCAAAAATTTAAACTGCAGAAAATTGATTTAGTAATATCTCGTTTGTTATAACAATTTAGTATTACTCTGTGTTTCCTTCCCATTTTATTATCTTAAGGTCTAAGACAAAGAAAGCATAGAATACTGGCACTAGTATTAATTCAATTCCGGTAGCTAGTGCAAGACCACCTATTTGGGCATAACAAAGTGGTTGCCAAAGTGGACCTCCGTCAAGTGCCAGAGGAAATAATGCCAGAATGGTTGCACCTACGGTTATAAGAATAGGTCTTAGACGCTGAACCCCCGCATCCAGAAGTGAGTCTTTGAAGGGCTCTCCTTTTTGATGCATTTCTTCTACATAATCAAAAAGCACAATTACGTGACTAACTATAACACCTACCAGAGCTATCATTCCAAGGAACGCCATAAACCCAAACGGCTCGCCCATTATTGCCAAAGCTATTAGAGAGCCTACTATCCCGTATGGCACAGCGGCGAATACCAAGAGTGGTTTTACTGCATTTTTAAACTGTATTAGAAGGGATAAGAATATTCCGGCAACGGATATCAGGAGTACCAGCATAAGGTTCCTATTCCCTTTTTGCTGTTTTGCCTTTTCTCCACCCCATACAAGTTCATATCCAGGAGGTAGTGAGTCGATAAAACTGTTAATTTTTTTCTCGCCTTTCTTTAGAATTGTCGTGGGAAGTGCACCAGGGGCAGGGAATGCAATCACAGTTAAAGCCCGGAAGTGGTTTCGTCTTACAATTCTAGAGGTTTCCATAGCATAGTTGAGATCTGCAACTTCAATTAGTGGTATCTTTACATTATTTACTAAGCCATACACATACATGCTTTCCAAATCAGAAAGCTCGGCTCTCTCATTTATACTTAGTCTCGCCATTACAGGAATGTCTTTGTCTCCTTCTTTGTAGGTCGTAAATTCATAACCGCTGAGAGCGGTTAATGAAGATGCAGCAACGTCTTTATTTGTAACGCCTGCAAGGTTTGCGCGGTCGGAATCGACTTCTAGTTTGACTGTGAAACTGTCCTCAAGCCAATCGTCTCTGACTATGTCAGTCTCTGGAACTTCTCTTAATATGCTTTTTAATTCTTCTCCGAGTTCTCTTAGTGTTGCTATATCCTGAGCTTCTGTTTCTAAATCGGAATTAATATTAGTTCTGCCGGTAAGGTGAATCTGAATTGGGTAATCAACTGCATTTAGCTGGATCTGCCTTACTTCAATATGAGCACCCGGAATTTT
>BQJP01000039.1 GCA_021604765.1 Thermodesulfobacteriota bacterium | reverse complement strand
GTTTTTACAAGTAAGCCGAGCTCCTCTAAATCCTGCGTGATTCTTTTAACGCTCCTCTCTTCAACGCCGGATCTT
Organism: Thermodesulfobacteriota bacterium; assembly: GCA_021604765.1. Taxonomy (GTDB): domain Bacteria; phylum Desulfobacterota_D; class UBA1144; order Nemesobacterales; family UBA2774; genus CR02bin9. Next base: position 21,894 of record BQJP01000039.1, on the reverse strand, counting down.
CGGGATAAAGTAGAGTAGCTTGGAAACGGGTATCCAGCGTCCCATTTGTACGACATTATGTCTATAATAAGCATTATATGTTTTGGTTTGAGACCTATCTTGGATCTGTATCTAAGAAGGATATTGGGAACACTTGTGAAGCCCTCGTCTAGGATCTCGCCCCATATCTGAACTATCTTTGTTTTGTCTTGTTTTGTTCCAGACATATCGTTCTTCAAATAAAACTTAAGTTTGTTGCTAAATGGACATTAAAAAGCTTGACATTTAAAAGCGAGAAAGTGTATCATTAGAAATGTTCCACCTTCCGGTTGCCGCCGTTGTTTTAAGCAAACCGCTAAAGCTTCGGCGGCTTTTTTTATGCCATTGCCAGCATATTATATGATTTTTAAACCATTAAATCAATGTTAAGAGAATGTTAGTGAAAATGCCGTTCTGTTTAACCTGGATTTAAAGTTTATATTTAAGCACTTTTATCTTGATATAGGCCCAATTAATTGATATAACTGTTATAGGGAGATCGCTGAGAGTTGAAAGTTATAGCCATAGCAAATCATAAGGGCGGAGTAGGGAAAACAACAACAACGGTTAATTTGGCAGCATGTCTTGCCGAAAAAGGTTCTAAAGTTCTAATTATAGACCTGGATCCTCAAGGAAATGCAACTTCTCACCTTGGTTTTAATCCTAACGATTTTGAGCTAACCATAAACGATCTGCTTACCGATTCGTCAAATAAAGTTGATATAAACAATATGGTTGTGGAGCACGGCACAAAGGGTCTTTATTTAATCCCGGCCAATCTTGCTATGAGTAGAGCAGACCTAAGCATGTCCGGGTTGATTGAAAAAGACCATAGGCTCAGGAAATCGATTAAAAAAATAAAAAAGGATTTTGATTTTATTTTGATTGATTGCCCCCCTTCCCTTGCAACGCTTTCTATAAACGCTTTTTTTGCAGCAGATGATGTAATCATAGTCGTTCAAACTCAACCAATGGCTCTGGATGCTGTAAATATGATTGATGAAACACTGTTTGAAATTTACTCTTCAAGGCCCGACTTCCCTATTGTTCCTTACGGTTTACCAACTATGCATGATAAGCTGACCACGGTCAGTAAAACGGTTTTAAATGCTATAAACGAGAAGTTTAATCCCAACACTTTCTCCCCTATTCACAACAACGTAAAGCTTAAAGAGGCTAGCGGCTATGGTAAGCATATATTGGAGTATGACCCTGTATGCGCTGGAGCTACAGACTATAGAAGGCTTGCCAAAGATGTAATTAAGGTCTATGAAAATGAAAAAAACGAAGGACGCAAGTACATCAGCAGGGACTCCTAAGAAGAAAAAGCCCGAAAATAAAGGGCGTTTGTCCAGTATGTTGGAGTCTATGCAAAAACGCTCAAGCCCTGTAAATGCGCATAAAGTAGCAACAAAATACTTTGACGATTTCAAAAAAGATAGAAGTATCTCCTCAGCCAAGGAAGAGTCAAAAGATATTACCGCGGTAACTACACCGGTAACTACCGCGGAAAGTAATGCGATAAATACTGCGGTAAGTAGTACGGTAACTACCGCGGTAGGCAAAAAGCCTGGAAAATCCTCCCCTTCTAAGGGCCAAATTAAAACCTCTCTGCCGAAAATTTTAGAGGATTCACACACACCATCAGAATCGAAAGTTTATTTGTATATGAAAGAGGAAACAGGCAAGAAAAAATCTCCTCAACTTCGTTTTGGTTTAAAGGAGCTTAAGGAAAAAACTGGATTGTCGGATAAAACAATTAGAAATGCTATACATTCGCTGCAACAAAAATTAAGCATCCAAATAGTAGAACCATCGCTCGGGATCTATGGGAGAAAAATTCATGTTTATACACCAGAGGAGATTGCTGAAAAGAGAAAAGAATCGGGGATGGTTATAGATTCTATAACAAGAAAGATTATAGACGGTGGTACCGCAGTAACTAGTGCGGTAAGTAGTACGGTAACTACTGCGGTAGTAAACAATAAAGACTATAAAGAAAAAGTACAAGCTCTATATAAGAAGTATGCTGACAAAGACTGGGACGATAAGGCTGAGAAATTTTATAAATCTATTAAAAGTATAAAGCCAGAAATTTTAGAAGCTGCACTGATACTAGGAGTTCTAAAAGACGGAGATAAAAATAAACATATTGCCAATTTTAAAAGCCTGATAAAAGATTTAGGAGATGCTGTGCCAAAAGCGTATTTGGATAATTTGCGAGAGATATGGCAAAAGCAACAAAGCAAGGGATAAAGCCGGGGGGACATCGAATGAAAATTTTAAGAACAATACTTTCCGTAATAGTAATATTGATAGTTCTCTTGGTGGTAGTAGGATTGTTTCTTCCAACAAGCTACACAGTAGAAAGATCTATAGTCATAGACGCACCACCGACGCAGATACATGAATATGTAGGAGATCTAAACAATTGGGATACTTGGGAGCCTTTTAGAGAAGGAGATCCAACTATTGTAATAACCCACGGAGAAAAGACCAAGGGTGTGGGGGCAACTCAGTCGTGGGTAGGTGAGAGCGGCGATGGTGCTCTTACTTTTACTAAAGATTCCCCGGTCGAGGGAATAGAATATGATCTTGTTTTTGATCAAGGTACAAGTGAAAGTGCAATAAAATACAGCCCTTTGGAGGATGGAGATACAGAGGTCACTTGGACAATGTCAGGAGATATGGGGACGCCAGTTATTGGGGGCTATTTTGTTTTGATGATGGATTCTATGGTTGGAGGTATGTTTGATAAAGGCCTGTCCAATCTTAAGAGCACAGTAGAAGGGGAGTCTTAAACACAACTGGCCATAGTTGCTTGCCGCTCAATATTCCTTATTTTAATACTATATGAGTTTTTCTAGAGAAAAACTAAAATCAATTCCAAAATCTACAGGCGTCTATCTCTTAAAAAACGAGAAAGGGCGCTCTATATACATAGGTAAAGCGAAAGACTTAAGGAGCCGGTTAGCCTCTTATTTTAATGAAGCGGAAGACATCCAAAGGCCTCAGATAATGTACTTGATGCAGGAAGTGGCTGATGTTGATTACTTTGTCACTCGAAACGAGCGAGAGGCTTTGGTTTTAGAAAACTCTCTTATTAAGCAAAAAAAACCTAGATATAATATCCGTCTCAGGGACGATAAAAACTATCTATCCCTTAGATTGGATCCCCGAGAAATTTTTCCAAGGCTTTCACTGACCAGAAGGGTGCTAAAAGACGGTGCTATCTATTATGGTCCGTTCGCATCGGCTGATGCACTTAAAAAATCAAAGCGGCTTATTCATAAAATTTTTCCTCTACGAGATTGTACCGATGAAAAATTCCGGCGCCATGCCGCGCGTCCTTGTCTTAATTACTATATGGGGCTTTGCTTAGGGCCATGCGCCGGAAAGTCCGGAGAACAGGGGTATGGAGACGTCGTAGACCAAGTGCGAATGTTTTTAAGGGGAGAGAAAAAACAAATTACCAAACTTTTAAAGAGCAGCATGCAGAAAGCATCTGATGATATGAGATACGAAGATGCTGCAAGCTATAGAGACCAGATCAGGCTTTTAGAGAAAAACATGGATGCTCAAATGTTTGTAACACCAAATACTAAGGATAAAGATGTTGTCGGGTTTTATAGAGAAGGGCAAAGAGTTGAATTTGCGATACTTTTCTTTAGAGGTGGAAGCCTGGTAGACCGAACAACCTATTCATTTAAGAATGCGATTGTAGAAGACCAGGAGATATTGGAGGAATTTTTATCACAATTTTATGGTGGCAACAGATTTGTTCCAAAAGAAATTGTTGTGCCTTTAAAAGTACAAAGTTCCAATGATATAGGAGAGTGGTTATCAGAAAAACAGGGTCGTAAAGTACTAGTAAATGTACCTACACGAGGATCTAAGCTTAAAGAAGTTGAGCTTGCCAACAGAAACGCACTTGAGGGCTTTCAGAGAAAATATTCAGAAGAACTCAAAGAAGTCGATTTGCTAGAAAGAATTAAATCCTCCCTTCATCTTAGCAGGTTACCGGCTTCTATAGAATGTTTTGATATCTCAAATACCCAGGGAGCTACCGCGGTAGCTTCTATGGTAAAGTTTGAAAACGGAGCAGCTGCAAAAGATGGATACAGGAAATTCAAAATTAAAAGCGTTGAAGGGCCCAATGATTATGCAAGCATGTACGAGGTCTTATCCAGAAGACTAGAGAGGGCAGACCAGCCAGGGTGGGAGCTTCCGGATCTGATATTAATAGACGGAGGGAAGGGCCAATTAAATATTGCTCAGCAGGTAATTTCTGAACTGGATTTTCTAGATAAAGTAGATTTAGCTTCAATAGCTAAGGGAAGAGAAGAGGGCGAGAGTGATAAGATTTATATTTATGGCAGAAAAAACCCAATCATGTTCTCCAAAAATTCTGAAGCCCTTTTCCTGCTTATGCGGATAAGGGACGAAGCGCACAGATTTGCTATTACTTTTCACAAACGGCTTAGAGGGAAAAGAGCGCTCATTTCAGAGCTCGACGGAGTGCCTGGCATTGGCGCTCAGAGAAAAAAGCAACTTATAAAACATTTCGGATCAATATCTAAAATCAGAGAAGGGACAGTCGAAGAAATTGCTTCTGTTCCGGGTTTTAATAAAAAGCTGGCCGAGGAATTAAAAAAACACTTGTCTCATTAAACACTTATTTGCGGGATTTCTTATCCGAGCCAAGATATTCCAGTTCCATCTCTCTTAACTTTTTAATCTTATCCCTTTTCTTGGCGGCGGTTTCATATTCTAGGTTTTTTGCGGCTTTTTTCATCTCTTTGTCGAGAGTATTTATCGCTTGAGAGATCTTTTCAGGAGCGATGTCTATTACTTCATCTTCATCTTCAAGAGGAACAGTGTAATAGTCGGATTCGTATATTGTTGCTAGAATATCTGTTACAGTTTTTTTAATACTGACAGGGGTAATATTGTGCTCCTTGTTATAGGTCTCTTGAATTTTTCTTCTTCTATTCGTCTCAGATATAGTTTTTTGCATAGATCCAGTAATGCGGTCGGCATACATAATTACTTTTCCTTCAACGTTTCTAGCCGCTCGTCCACATATCTGCATTAACGAAGTCTCAGACCTCAAATAACCCTCTTTGTCGGCATCTAGAACCGCAACAAGAGACACCTCTGGTATATCAAGTCCCTCTCTTAAAAGGTTAATCCCGACCAGCACATCAAACTTTCCAAGCCGTAAGTCTCTAATGATTCCAATTCGCTCAAGCGTATCTATATCTGAATGCAGGTAACGCACATTCACTCCAAGCTCTTTGTAGTAATCGGTTAAATCTTCCGCCATTCTTTTTGTAAGTGTAGTTACAAGTACCCGGTCGCCATTTTTTACTCTATTTTGTATTTCCTCAAGCAAGTCATCTACCTGATTATCCGCGGTCCTAATCTCAATTTCAGGATCAGAAAGCCCAGTTGGCCGAATGATTTGTTCCACTACCACCCCTTTGGCCTGATCAATTTCAAAATTGCTGGGAGTTGCTGAAACGTAAATGGTTTGAGGTTGTCTTTTCTCAAACTCGGCAAAGTTAAGGGGCCTGTTATCAAGAGCGGATGGAAGCCTAAACCCATGCTCAACCAGGCTCATTTTTCTACTTCTGTCCCCAGCGTACATTCCTCTAAGCTGTGGAATCATCTGATGACTTTCATCTAGGACCATAAGAAAATCATCTGGAAAATAATCTAGCAACGTCCACGGAGGCTGACCCGGAAGACGCCCGGACAGGTGTCTTGAATAGTTTTCAATTCCCGAGCAAAAACCCATATTCGAAAGAAGCTCCAGGTCAAATTTGGTTTTTTCCTCAAGCCGCTGTTTTTCGACCAACATCCCACGTTCCTCAAGCTGAACCAGTCTTTCGTCTAACTCTTTTTTTATATTTTCAATTGCTTTTTCGTGTCTGTATTTGGGAGCCACATAATGAGACCCCGGATATATAGCTGCTTTTTGTACTGTTCTCAGGGTAATGCCTTTCATAGGATCAATCTCTTTCAATGAATCAATTTCATCCCCGAAAAATTCGATTCTAATCGCGGTGTTGTCATGGTGAGATGGGAAGATGTCGACAATATCTCCCTTTACCCGGAAACTGCTTCTAAATAGATCAAGCCCCGTTCTCTCGTACTGAACTTCAGCAAACTTCTCGAGAAGCTTGTCTCTTTCTACCTCCATCCCTACTTCAAGCATAGTTAGCAGGCCATAATAATGCTCTGGTGCCCCAATGCCATAAATACACGAAACGCTCGCCACTATAATCACATCCCTTCTTTCAAAGAGCGAAGTAGTAGAGGCGTGACGGAGGCGGTCTATGTGCTCGTTTACCTGTGAGTCTTTTTCTATATAAGTATCAGTTGTCGGGATATAAGCCTCCGGCTGATAATAATCATAGTAGCTAACAAAATATCTGACCGAGTTCTCCGGAAAGAGGTTTTTTAGCTCCCCATAAAGCTGAGCTGCCAGAGTTTTGTTGGGGGCGATAACAAGGGTAGGGCGCTCTACTTTAGATATTACGTTTGCGATAGTAAAAGTTTTCCCGCTTCCCGTAACTCCAAGAAGCACTTGGTCTCGTTCTCCTCTCAGCACCCCTTCCGTAAGCTCTCTTATCGCCTCCGGCTGATCGCCTTTGGGGGAATAATCACTGTGGATCTTAAAAGCTCCGCTCATGCATAAGAGTTTATCATAGAGGTCAATAAAAGCTGTGGTTAAAAAAGGTGTCTTATGCTTTATAATATTGCTATATGGTATTAGATAACTTTCACCCCACAGTCTCAATATGGTTCAAGCGGTCATTTGATTCCCCTACCGAGATTCAAGAGAAGGCTTGGCGGGAAATTCAAAAAAAGAGCCATACTTTAATTTCAGCTCCTACGGGATCCGGTAAAACATTAGCAGCTTTTCTTGCCTCTATAGATGATCTGGTCAGCCAGAGTTTAGAAAGCGGGCTTCCTGATAAAACCCAAGTTGTATATGTGTCCCCCCTCAAGGCTCTGAGCAATGATATAGAAAATAATTTACAAGCCCCTCTAAAAGGCATAAATGAGGAGCTAGAGAATATGGGCCTGTCTGAGTCGGGAATTAGAGTTGCCGTGCGGACAGGAGACACTCCCGCATCCGCCAGAACAAAAATGACCAAAACGCCGCCGCATATATTGGTCACAACGCCAGAATCGCTTTATTTGATATTAACCAGCAAAAATGGCCGTGAAATGCTGTCAGATGTTCATACTTTGATAGTGGATGAAATACACGCTCTTGTAGATAGCAAGCGTGGTTCTCATATGTCTTTGTCTGCAGAAAGGCTTGAAGCACTTACAAATAAGCCTTTAACGAGGATTGGGCTCTCTGCTACACAGAAACCGATTGACCTAATTGCAAAATTTTTGACAGGGGTTTCACAAAATGAAACTAGTCCCTGCAAAATTGTTAATGCCGGACATAAAAGGAAGCTGGATCTTTCAATCGAAGTGCCCGCATCACCACTTGCTGCAATAATGTCCAATGAAGTCTGGAGCGAGATCTACGAAAGACTGGAACAACTGATTAATCAGCACCAGACAACGCTAATATTTGTAAATACCCGCAGATTAGCTGAGAGAATGACCCATAATCTCACAGAAAGATTCGGCACAGAAATTCTTGCCGCTCATCATGGAAGCATATCGAAAGAGATGAGGCTAGATGCTGAGAAAAAACTTAAGTCCGGAGAGTTAAAAGCAATAGTTGCAACAGCGTCTCTAGAGCTCGGAATAGACATAGGCTCAGTTGACTTGGTTTGTCAGATTGGTTCGTCAAAATCAATTGCTACCTTTTTGCAGAGGGTAGGGCGCTCAGGACACACAGTAAAAGGCACTCCAAAGGGGAAGATATTCCCACTTAGTCTAGATGAGTTGGTTGAATGTGCTGCTCTCCTTGATTCTATAAAACGCGGTGAATTAGACAGCATTATAATGCCCGAGAAGCCCCTTGATGTGCTTGCTCAGCAGATAGTGGCAGAGGTTAGCTGCAGGGAATACGACGAGGAAGAGCTTTTTCAATTATATAAAAATGCCTATCCGTATAGAAGTCTGGATTTAAGCGAGTTTAATGATGTTCTAAAGATGTTATCCGAAGGATTTACGGTCCAGAGGGGTAGGCGAGGCGCTTATATTCACCACGATATAGTAAATGGTAGGATAAGAGCGAGAAAGGGAGCTCGTCTCGCAGCTCTTATCTCTGGCGGCACCATACCCGACAGCTTTGATTACGACGTGGTTCTTGAGCCGACCAATACCTTTATTGGAACAGTAAATGAAGATTTTGCCATAGAGAGTGTGCCGGGAGATGTGTTTCTTCTTGGCAATCATTCCTGGAGAATATTGAAAGTTAATGGAGGAAAAGTACGTGTTGAGGACGCCGGAGGTTTGCCTCCAACTATTCCATTCTGGTTCGGAGAGGCTCCCGGAAGAAGCGTTGAATTCTCAGAGGCAGTTTCACGTTTGCGTGAAGAAATATCCCAAAAAATTGGAAATATAGAAGACTTTATAAAAGAAGATGATCTCGTCGATAGTTTTTCCAACGACTCTTGGAAAGCCAACGCACTATCCTGGCTTACAGAAGAAGTAGGGCTTACCCTTGAAGCGGCTGACCAGCTAGTTGTCTATATGGCGACAGTAAAAGCAGCGCTTGGTTTGATACCTACACATAAAAAATTAGTTATAGAGAGGTTTTTTGATGAAGCGGGGGCAATGCATCTAGTGGTTCATTCCCCATATGGAAGCAGGCTGAATCGTGCCTGGGGGCTTGCGCTTAGAAAAAGATTCTGCAGGAAATTTAACTTTGAGCTTCAGGCAGCGGCAGCTGAAGATTCTATTATTTTAAGCTTGGGAGCTACACATAGCTTTCCGCTTGAAGAGGTCTATCAATACCTTCATCCCAACAGCGTTAGGAATGTATTAACCCAGGCGCTTTTGGACGCGCCAATGTTTGAGGTCCGCTGGCGCTGGAACGCCAGCACGGCACTTGCCGTGCTTAGAAGGTGGACAAGCAAAAAAGTCCCTCCGGCTGTTCAGCGTATACATTCAGAAGATCTGATTGCTCAGGTTTTTCCTGACCAGATCGCATGCCTTGAAAATGTAGTTGGAGAAAGGGAGATTCCCGATCATCCGTTGGTAAATCAGACTATATATGATTGTCTTTACGAGGCTATGGATATAGAAAATCTCGAAAATTTACTCGTTGACATCAATGCCGGCGAGATTGAGCTTAATACACGCGACTTGACTGAGCCGTCCCCATTGTCTCAGCAGATACTAAACGCCAGGCCGTATGCATTTTTAGATGATGTTCCCCTAGAAGAGAGAAGAACACACGCTGTGCAGAACAGAAGGTGGCTTGACCCTTCTGAAGCAGCAGAATTGGGACAATTAGACCCTGAAGCTATCAAAATAGTTAAGAGTGAAGCGTGGCCTGAGGCAGAAAATGCTGATGATTTGCACGACGCCTTAGTGTTATGCGGGTTTTTGACCGCAGAAGAGGGAGAAATTAATGGCTGGAAGCAGTTTTTTGATCAGCTAATATCAGAAAATAGGGCTACTTTGTTAATAACTAAAGAAGAGAAAGCCTTCTGGGTTGCTATCGAGAGGCTAAATTATATGATTTCTATATACAATGATGCAAATTTAAGCCTCAAAGTTGAAATTCCCGAGAGATTAAGAGAAAAAACTGTTAGTCGAGAAGAAGCGCTTGTTGAAATAGTAAGAAGCAGATTAGAAGCGCTTGGACCTGTGACAGTAAATACGATTTCTCTAACTTTAGGGGTCTCGTCTTCTGAAGTTGATCAAGCACTTCTAAAATTAGAAGGAGAGGGGTTTGTATTCAGAGGTAATTTTACACCTGGACTTGAAGAGCTCGAATGGTGCGAAAGGAGACTCCTTGCTCGAATTAATAAATACACACTAACAAAACTCAGAAAAGAAATTGAGCCAGTCTCCTCTTCGGACTTCATGCGCTTTCTTTTTTCTTGGCAAGGGGTCAGTTCTGATGAACAACCCGAAGGAGTCGAAGCACTACGAAAAGTTCTTGACCAACTAGAAGGTTTTGAGGCTCCGGCTGCATCATGGGAAGGAGATATTTTTTCCGCTCGCCTAAAAAATTATGATCACACTTGGATGGACACTTTGTGTCTTTCCGGATCTGCAGTGTGGGGAAGATTCAGAATTGAAAATACAAATGGAAGCAAAAAATCCTCTCCGATAAAAACTACACCTATCACAATTGTCAAAAGAAGTAATTTAGATACATGGAAAAATATTAGTAGAGCTTCAGAAAATAATTTGGAAGATTTATCTAACAATGCAAAAAAAGTTTTTGATTTTATTTCTTCAAAAGGAGCATCGTTTTTTGAAGAAATTATTTCCGGATCAAAATGTCTCAGAACAGAAACTGAAATTGCTTTGGCCGAACTTGTCGCAAAAGGTCTGATCACTTCTGACAGCTACACAGGTTTGAGAGCTCTTCTCGTTAGATCAAAATACAAAACTGAAAAAGGTCGAAGAAAAAAAAGAATCAGTTTTAATATGGAAGGATCGGGTAGGTGGTCGCTCATAAAAAAATCAGAACAACAAGAAGAAAAAAATAAAAATATCTCTGAAGATATGCGAGCACTCGCTCGGATATTTTTGTCGAGATACGGAGTGGTGTTCAGAAAACTTTTAGAGCGAGAGAATTTTGCTCCTCCATGGAGAGACCTAGTTCGAGCGCTCAGACTTTTAGAACTTAGAGGAGAAGTTAGGGGAGGGAGGTTCGTTGAAGGGGGGACAGGCGAACAGTTCGCTTTGCCTGAAGCAGTAGCCTCACTCAGGGATATGAGAAGGAAAAATAAAACAGGAGAACTGGTCTCGCTAAGCGCTTCAGATCCTCTTAATCTGATGGGAATAATTACACCTGGAAAGAAGGTTAGTTCTCATTATAAAAACAGGGTTCTTTATAGAGACGGAGTTCCTGCCGCATTTAAAGAAGGGGATCAAATTAGACTATTGTCCGAGTTTGATAATGGCGAGGAGTGGAGCATAAAACAGAAACTGATAAAGAGGAATTTCTCGCCCAAATTAAAACCTTATTTGGGCAAGGGAGCCGCATAATATGCTCGATTTTGAAGCCAAATTGAACGTCCGATAATGTTCAATTATGTCTACTGGCGATATTCGAAATACTCAATGTTTACGGTTGGTTAAGAAGGTTGCTTTTCGAAGAGTCAAAAACCCTAATTTCTCCAAAATATAATGTTCTGTAATTACAGTAGTTTGCATCTAATACTTAAAGTACGAAATAGTTAGAATTTTGAACCAGTTTTTACAAACTGAATAATTAGCGCACTACCTATGAAGCGTCAGTGCTTCTATAGTGCATGGATTCAACAAAAAGATTAGTGATCAAGGATTATAAACAGGAAGAATATAATTTTTAAATATAGGTTTGTCTCTTAAAGCTTTGAAATGTTTTGATTTATTGAATTGGTCAGTTTGGAGTAAAGTATAGAGGCTTTTAATGCCTGGTTATAACCACTAGTCTTCATGGTACTTTTTGTTTAATTGATAATCAAGGAGTTTATATATAGAGGCTTTCTATTTAGTTATTCTAGTTTTAGTATTCCCCATATCTTAAAGTCTAATATTAAATATCTAGGCTTTATCCCCATTTTTTAATAAGAAGGTTGAGAGTTACTATTTAACTACTTGGAATTAGTAGAAATGCTGACATAAAAACTATTCAAGATGGTGCTAATTTCCCTATTTTAGAATGGACCCTAATATTCCTCTCATAAGTTGAGTGGCAATTTGCCTTCCGACACTCCGGGCAGCACTTTTTGCCATAGTTTCCACTATCCCTTGTCTTTGTCTTCCAGGCTTTTTCTTTTTAATGGGAGCAGCTTTTGGAGCCTGATCAGCACGCTTCTTTAGCATCTCATATGCAGACTCGCGGTCTACTGATTTTTCGTAAAATCCATGTACTAACGAGCTCTGAATTATGCTCTTACGCTCCTTGGATTCTATGGGCCCTATTTGGCTAAATGGTGGTCTAATCAGTGCTTGCTCAACAATATTGGGGCGTCCTTTTTCATCCAAAAATGATATTAGCGCTTCCCCTACACCAAGCTCAGTAATAGCCACTTCGGTATCAAGTTTCGGATTAGTTCTGAACGTTTGAGCTGCAACTCTAACTGCTTTTTGATCACGAGGAGTATAGGCGCGAAGAGCATGTTGAATTCTGTTTCCTAATTGTCCAAGAACTTCATCCGGTATGTCCAATGGATTCTGGCTGACGAAGTATACACCCACACCTTTAGATCGAATCAGGCGTGCAACCTGTTCAATTTTTTCTTGAAGAGCATCGGGAGCATTGTCAAAAAGTAGGTGAGCTTCATCAAAAAAGAAAACCAGTTTTGGTTTTTCCGGATCTCCCGCTTCTGGTAGTTGCTCAAATAATTCTGATAATAACCAGAGCAAAAATGTTGCATAGATTCTTGGCGACCTCATCAATTTGTTGGCTGCCAAAATATTAATAATTCCATTTCCGTTTTCGTCAGTTTGCAAAAAGTCATCTAAGTTGAGCGCAGGCTCGCCAAAAAATATGTCCCCTCCCTGATCTTCTAGCGAGAGAAGTTTTCTCTGAATTGCTCCAACGCTTGCTCTGGAAATTCTTCCGTATTCAGTAGTAAACTCAGAAGCGTTTTCTCCAGCGTATTGCAAAATTGAACGAAGGTCTTTTATATCTAAAAGAAGCAAGCCATCATCGTCAGCAATTCTAAAAATTAAACTTAGAACTCCAGTTTGGGTATCGTTCAAATTTAATAACCGGCTTAAAAGCAGAGGACCCATTTCTGAAATTGTTGTACGAATAGGATGACCTTGTTCGCCGAATACATCCCAGAAAGTGACAGGGTTCCCACTAAAACTAAAATCCGAAATTCCAATCGTATTCACACGTTCTGTGATTTTTGGATGCTCTTTTCCGGATTTGCTTATTCCAGATAGGTCACCTTTAACATCAGATAAAAAAACAGGAACACCAATTCTGCTAAAATTTTCTGCCAGCACTTGGAGTGTTACTGTTTTTCCAGTTCCCGTAGCGCCAGCAATTAGGCCATGGCGGTTTGCCATTTTGGGGAGAATAAAAAGTTCTTTTTCTCCTTTTCCAACTAATAGTTTTTGAGTCATGAGTTTATAATTCCCACTTCGGTATAAATTGTAAAGGGGTTTATTTGCCTCTTATTTTTTTTAAAACTTTTATATCTTCTCCGACTTTATCGGGAGGAGTTTCTATAATCATATTAATATGATCAAAAGTAGAATCCTTGATAATATTCTTGAATCCATCAATGCCAATTTTTCCTTTGCCTATGTGTTCATGGCGATCTTTTCTCTCACCAAGCCCAACCTTAGAATCATTACCATGGAAGAGTTTGATATTTTCTAAGCCTACAGTATTAGAAATAATCTTCAGTGTTTCTTTAAATCTCTCTTTTGATCTAATATCATAGCCTGAGGCAAATAAATGTGCGGTGTCGATGCAAATGCCTATATCAAATTCTCTGAGTCCCTCTAAGATATCGGCTAGTTCCTCAAAACAGTCTCCTACGGTTGCTCCTTGCCCTGCGGTATTTTCTAAAAGAAGCTGGGTAGAAAAATCGCTATTGTTCATTACTTTTTTCAAGCTTTCAATTATTAACTTTACTGCTTGTTTTCTCCCTGTGTCTTTCGAGCTCCCAAGATGGGTCATTGCATATTTAACGCCCAAAGTGCTACCTCTTTTTAACTCTTCTTTAATTATAACTATTGAGGAGTCTCTCAAATCTTCCTTTTTTGAACAAAGATTAATGTAGTAAGGGGTATGAATATAGTATTCAGCAATATTATATTTAGAGCATTCATCAAGAAAGGATTTGACTAATTCGTCTCGCAGCTCGGGAGGTTTGCCGCCCCTTGGAGACCTGGAGAAGATTTGAAAGCATTCGCAGCCTAGATCATTGGCTCTTTGTGGAGCTTTATCTATGCCGCCCGCAATAGAAACATGAGCACCGAATTTCATTACAAATTTATTTTACCGCATGTTTGAAATTTTTAACAAAAGAAACATATTCTTATTACCGCTATTGCATACCCACATCAAAACAAACCTAAAAGATAATTTTCTCTAAAAACTCAAATTGTGCAATAGCGGTATTGGAGAGTGTTCCAGGCAATCAGATCTTGTTTCCGATAAGGAATCTTATGTCTACTAACCAACATTGCGGGAAAAGCCCCATTTCTACATCACTCATAAAACTAAATATTTTTTACTTATTAATATTAATACTCCAATAATATTGATAAACCAGGTGAACACGTGATAGAATAGAAAAGTCTTTGTTCGCTATAAGACACTTTTTGAAAAACTAGATTTAAAAAAGGAAAATGTTTTGACCTCTGAAAATAATATCTTACACCCGCGTGACATTGTATCAGGCTATGCAGACTTACTAGCTACTATAAATGAGAATATAGAGCATGAACCTTTAAAATTAATACCCTTAGCCCTACCCGAATCTCTTTTGCCTTTTCCATCTAAAACCATCAGGCACGCACTTGCAATTTACTTGCTCCACCAAAACTTTAGAGAACGTCGGAAAGTCATAGAGGATGCTTATATTTATTTGGACAATTTCATACCAGACGAAGAGTACAATTTATTTCATTCCCTACAGGCCTCTATGAGCATTAAGGGGCGTCTAGAAGAAAGAGCTAATGATGGGGCTATTAGAACTTTAGATATTATGAACAGACTTAGAATCCGAACTCAAAATATTAGAATAAGAAAAGAAGAATCTATAGAAGAACTAAATGCTCTTAGGCGTATTATGAACTTGCCGGACAACCTATTGGAAATTGATGCAAATGAACTTGACTCTAACCAAGAAGAAGTGCAAGAACTTAGTTTAAATCTTTAAAACCTGCTCATTCCACACCTTCTTTTAGTCGAAGCAAAACCTCTTAAATAAAAAAGAGCAGAACCCCCGTTAGGAAGTCCTGCTCTAAAATTAACTTCTTTGTTTTCAAGTTCTAACAGTCTAAAATTAGCCCTGTGAGTACTGTGGTAACAAGAACCTGTGACGCATGGTGTATTTGAACGGTGTAGCATAGAGAAGAGGTCCAAAATCAGCCTCTGTTCTTTCAACTACTCTGGTCCAAATGGTCTCTGCTCCCGGAATGATGAGGTTGAAGGTAAAGCTGATAAGTCCTACAATCTCTGTAGCCGGAATCTGACCGCCCATGAAGTCAAATGGGGTTCCAGACATGTACCATGAACGGATATCGTCGCCTGTAGCGGTACGAATGCTCTCAGGGTTTAGCTGGAAGCGATGTCCCTGTCCAGGTGCCACCTCTGATGGTAGATAAGTAACCTCATGGGTACTCTTCGTTACATCAGGATGTGTGGTAATACGATAGTTCATGCGACCATAATCTGTGTTACCATAGAATTTAGGTCTTGTGGAAAGAGGTTTGTCGGAATAACGACCATTTGCTGTGTGGAGAATATAACCTCTTCTCTCCATAAGCATGTTGAAGTAGTTATTGTTTGTTCCGTGCTCAAAAGCTGCAATGTAAGCTGCTTTTTTAGGGAACCCGAAAGGCTCTTTTCCTGCAAAAATTGGAGAATCATTAGAAAGATACATGTAAGGATAGTATCCAGCTCTGTAGATTTTTCCTGATCCGTCATCTACCTGGGCTGAGAATGTTACACCAAACTCCATGTATGGTCCTAACATTGTGTTTCTGTGAATTACATACCAAAACTCAATTACATCATCTGTAATTTCAATAGGCTCTGGTGTAACTCCTTTCATATTGTTAATATCCGCGCGGATAACAAAAGCCATCCAGCGGCTTTCTGTATATGTTAGTGGAACAATATCATAGTCAAAAACTGGATCTGCCACACCTTGTGAAATGATGTGGATCCTATCTCTATCCAGCGGTAAAGGTGGTACTTCGCCTTCTTCTAGCCATGGATAGCTGTACTCATTTGCTTGTAAACCCATTGCAAATACCTCCTAGTTAATTTTTATACATTCGTTTTCTTCATTCAACTACACAAAACATTAAGATCTAACGTCTTATGATCCCTGACTAATTGGGAACTGCTGACGAAGTCCATATTTGTATGGAGTTGCATATCCCCTGTAGCTCGCAGGACGCTCATAAGTTTCTGTCCAAAGAACTGAAGGAACTGGGATTACGAGGTCGAATACAAATGAGATAAGACCTGTAACCTCTTGAACTTTGACCTCAGCACCCATGTTATCAAATGGGGTAGCCTGCTGGAACCAATTAATAGCCTCGCCAGAAGCTGTACGTGTATGTTCAGGCTTAATCTGGAAACGATGGCCTTTAATGTTGAATGCTTCTGGTAGCTCTGAAGCAATATATGTAAGCTGCCATTCGGAACTTGATAGATCCGGTCTTGTAACAACTTTCATGTTAAATTTACCCCAATCTGTTTTACCATAGAAATATGGGGGTTTTACTGGTTTGTCATCAAACTGACCTGTTGCACTGTGCAATAGGTATCCGTTACGTGACATTGCATAGCCGAAGAAATCTGTACCTTTCTCTCCGCCATGTGTTGTAATTCTGATGTATGACATCTTCTTTGGAAATCCAAGAACACGACCAGCATCAACTGGGGCATCTCCGGTGAGGTACATATATGGATAGTAGCCTGCATTCCAAACATTGCCTTTAGGGTCTTTGTATGTGGCAGAAATTGTTACACCAAACTCAAGGTATGGTCCTAACATTGTATTTATGTGCTCAACATACCAGTACTCTACTAAGTCTGCATCCTCTCCATCCCACACTGTGAGTGGTGGATTCGGGACAAGACGCTGCCTTGAAGCTTCGTCTACACTGATAACAAAAGCAGACCAGCGACTGTCGGTATAAGTTAGAGGGATAACATCAATATCCCATAGCGGATCCGAAGGATTAGCTATGATCCATGTATTTATGTCTCTCTCTATTGGGGGAGGTGGAACCTCCTTTGTGAGTTCCCAATACTTCGTGGGGACATTAAGATGACTTGGCATATATACAAACCTCCTAATATAGATTTTTAACCGGATTGTTGCCAACCCTAGAGGAGAGGCGTAGCCACATCATTACTTATTTAAATAAGATATTTAAATATTAACCTGATTTAAGCTACGATCCAAAACCCCATCTTTAGTATTTATATCAAAGATTAGGGGCACTTGTCAATAGGTTTTTTTTGTTATCAGAAAAAAAATTAAGTTAGGGGCTTAATTTTGATAAAACGGGCAGAAAAAATGCAGGTTTTAGGTATTTCAAGCTTTAAAGAGCTCCATAACTACCGATGAAAACTCACCTATTTTCTCTCTTACCACTAGTTCTGATTCTCCATCAAAAGGGGTTGGTGTATTATTTAACACAATTATCTTGGATCCGGCCCTAATAGCGATATCCGGCAGCGCGTTAGCAGGCGATACGAGTAGTGAGGACCCGATAGCAATAAAGAGATCAGCGCCTCGAGAGAGTTCAAGAGACTGTTCCCAGGGCATGGTTGGTAGAGTTTCTCCAAAAAACACTGCGTTTGGCTTAAGAACCCCTGCACAGTCCTCACAAAGGGGTGGATTCTGGCCACCTGCCGCTCTTTGCATAGCCTCATCCATGGAATGAAGAGCGCTACAGTTTAAACAGACCGTTTGTCTAAGTGAGCCGTGCAGCTCGTGAACCTGTCCGGAACCTGCGTCTTGATGAAGTCCGTCTACGTTTTGGGTTATGATCCCCCTCAAAAAGTTTCTATCTTCAAGCTCGGCTAACAAATAATGAGCGGGATTTGGTTTTGCTTGCTTTCTAAGCGGATAAAGCTCAAGAGAGTAGTCGTAATAGCGGGACGGTTCTTTCATAAAACCATCAAGAGAGACAACCGACTGATCCATCTTTTCCCAAAGTCCGGTACCAGGGGAACGGTAATCGGGAATCCCGGACTCTGTACTGATCCCAGCTCCAGTCATGGCTACGGCTCTAGAAGAGGATAAAACAAGATCTAAAAAAAGTTTGGCTTTTTCTTTTAAATCGTCCATTCGCAAATCCAAATAAAAAGGGGGGTGAAATAAATACTTCACCCCCCGTCTTTAATTTTTAATTTATTTGTCTGAATTGGGTTTTAATATCTATTTGCCCAATACGCTTACAACGCAGGTTATGCCGTCCATAGAAGGCTGGGCCCCACCCATTGTCTCAATTACTCCTACGTTTGCGTTTTCCTGCTGACGCTTGCCTGCTTCGCCTCTGAGCTGCCATACGATCTCAGCAGTTTGTAGAAGACCAGTAGCTCCAACTGGGTGACCTCTGGAGAGTAATCCTCCTCCAGGGTTAACAGCAACTCCTCCGCTGTTTATCCACGTGCTTCCATCCTCTATTAGTTTGGCGCCCTCCCCTTTTTCACAGAATCCAAGAGCTTCATACACCATCATCTCTGCTATTGAAAAAGCATCGTGTATCTCAGCTACGTCCATATCCTCTGGACCAAGTCCTGCCATTTCGTAGGCCATCTTTGAGGTTCTCATAACGTTTTCTGACGGATCGCAAGTAAGCCCTTTAGGACTTGAGTACTTACCAGACTGAGCAACGCAGCCAAGCACCTTAATTGGCGTTTTGGTGGCAAGCTTATCAACTAAGTCTGCAGAACAGAGCACTGCTGCTGCTGATGCGTCTCCAACAGGACAGCACATATTACGAGTAAGCGGATCTGCTATCATTGGTGAATCTAACACTTCGTCTATTGTCATTTCTTTCTTATATTGCGCTATCGGATTAAGTGATGCGTGATGACGACTTTTAACAACCACTTTTGCCAACTGCTCCATTGTCACTCCATACTCCATCATGTATCTCTTTGCTCTCATAGCATAGAGACCCGGCATGCCCATTCCTAAAGCAACTTCAATATCATCTTCTTCCAAGGGTAGCGGTCCGCCTGATAATACGCGGCTTAAATTTTCAATGCCCAACGCTAAAGCAATATCGTATTGTCCATATGCAATAGTTCTCCAGGCTTCCCAAAAAGAGAGAGTCCCGCTTCCGCATGCTCCCTCGACATTTATAGTAGGCTGTCCGACCAGCCCGATTTCTTTAAGAGTTCTCTGACCTACCCCCATTCCCTGATACACGTGACCGCAAAACGCAATCTCGATTTTTCTAGGATGGATTCCTGCGTCCTTTATTGCAGCCCATGCAGCCTCGCGCCCTAATACATGGGCAGCTTTTTCAGGAAATCTGCCGCAAGCGGTTGTTCCAACACCCAAGATATATACGTCTCTCATTATTGACTCCTCCGGCTTACTTTAATTTGCACAAGATATTATATCTAAAAACACACAGAAATAAAAAAGGGGAGACCTCAATCCTAAGGTCTCCCCTTCGTTTTTTCTACAAATTTTGTATTTACGAACTAAATATCTTACTTAACCTGGAACACCACCTAATGGATTCCATTTATCGGTAAGAAGCATCATGCCCGGAATCAACAGGGTTAGGAACGCTTCAATAAGGAAGAGCCATGCAACTGCAGGAGCAACAGCTTTTCCTAAAGAGAAGACTAGGAAAGCTAAGAAAACTAGCAAAGCCCATGCCCAGCAGAATATAGCAAAATACATCATGTCAGGAAGTCCTAATGCTACTAGACTATAAAAATGTAGCCCGTACCAAACAAATACGATAGTAGCAAATAAACAGTACCATCCAAGACCTTTAGCGTCATATCCATGAATAAAAATTCCGGCTACCATGAAATAAATCAAGGCAAACACGGAAACCAGGGCAGTCGCTGCTGGTAGCCCAAGTGTATTAAGCTCCCAAGCTGCAATTAGAATAAGTACACCAACTGCAAAGTTTAAAACACCAACTTCTTTGGCTCCTGTTTTTCCCAAAACGGTCATACCGTTACAGAAAAACACGAAACCCACGAGAAGCAATACATAACCTAACATAGCTTCTATTCCAACCATTTCTCTCCATACCTCCTTAAAGTTATTGGATTTTACTTGTGGAGTTTTTTGTGGACTTTCCACCTTCCACAAAGTTTTCTCTATGAAATAGGATTTATCACATTTAGCATATCTATGTCAAGCCACTTTTTTAGAATTTGCCTTTATTTTATAGAAAAAACCCCGATCAGAATAAAAAATTATTCAATGATCGGGGCATATTATGCAAATTAAGGCTTTAAAAAGCCGGGGTCATACAATTTTTAGTATATTTTTGAGAAAAAAGAGGTTTGAGTAAAAATTACTCGCCTTCTCTTCTCTGAACCAAAATCACCCATTTGCCCTTCTGGACAACATCGCCACTCTGGTTGTGAACTAAAACCTCAAAAATAAGAAAGCCCATGTTTGGCCTTTTGTGTTCTCTTTTCTCTACTAACTTACGTGTTATGTGGATTGTATCGCCAAATTTTACCGCGCCTGAGAATCTCCAGTCTTCAAGCCCCATAAAAGCAATGGTGGCCAAACGAGGCATTGTAAACCAGAGCCCTGAAGCTACTGATAAAACACATAACCCATGAGCCACTCTACCTTTAAACACTGTTTTCTGAGCAAATTCCTCATCAATGTGCATGTTGTTAAAATCGCCAGAAAGACCAGCAAAACTTACTACGTCGGTCTCTGTAATAGTTCGCCCGGTGCTTTTATGCTCCGCGTCTACTTCCAAATCTTCATAAAAAACTCTTGTATCCTCTGCCATGATTAAGTATCTCCTTCCGATTTAGAATATAAACACGGCCCGGGTTTTGAGCCAGACCGTGTTTTTATTTTTTAAGATTGAAGCTTATAGCTTCTTATTTTACTGGTTTAAATTTTGGTAAGGTTACTTCATCAGTAACGTCATCATAAACAACTTCTACGTCCATTCCCACATGAACATCGTTAACATCTACATCTACGACATTACTCATCATTTTAACTCCTTCTTCTAGTTCAATGAGAGCAACTACATAGGGAGGATCCCCTTTGTATGCTTTTGAAGGACCCATGTGATGAATAGCGTATGTCCACACCTTTCCTTTTCCGCTTGCCTTGACCCACTCTAGGTCCTCCGACATGTCATCCCCTGGGGACATTGCGCGCGGATAAAAGAAAAACTTCCCTGTTTCTTTTGATCTTGGGAGAACGAGAGCATGGTTCTTGGCTCCTTCCCAGTATGGTTTTGTTTCCGGGCGAAAATCCGGAAGCGGTTTATTGTATGTTTTTTCTTCAGCCATTTTTTATGATCTCCTTTTTCTTAAGAAAGGGGTTCTTTCCCCAATAGTATTGTGCTGTGAGCAGATACGATGCCACCGTTGCCATGAACAAGCGCAACATTAGGGTTCTCTATCTGTCTAGGTCCCGCGTCCCCTCTAATCTGCAAGGTAGCCTCTACAACATGATGCATGGCTCCAAGGTGGGCTTGGGACAATAATCCGCCGTGCGTGTTAACAGGAAGATCTTTTCCGATTTCCATGCGTCCCTCAAGGGCAAAAGGTCCGCCCTCCCCTTTTGGAACAAATCCTAGGCCTTCAAGCTCCAGCA
This sequence comes from Thermodesulfobacteriota bacterium, assembly GCA_021604765.1. Taxonomy (GTDB): domain Bacteria; phylum Desulfobacterota_D; class UBA1144; order Nemesobacterales; family UBA2774; genus CR02bin9. The sequence goes on along the minus strand of BQJP01000039.1, from coordinate 238 downwards.
GAACTGTGATTGTAAAACAGTCGTACAAGAAAGCGACGTCTACATCGTCCACACCAAGACCTGCGGTTTGAAAGGCTTTTTGGCCCGATGTGTTAATTGCATTGTAAATTTGATCTAGATTCTCAAGAGTAGTCATGTACTGATGTGAATACCCCTGCCCCATTCCAAGTAGATAAGCAAGGTCGTTTTCAATACCAAGCTCTTTTGCTTTTTCTTCTGTTGTTACGATAAAAGCGGC
>BQJP01000038.1 GCA_021604765.1 Thermodesulfobacteriota bacterium | reverse complement strand
GATTCATTAAAGGTTTCTGGCTGACTCTGAAAAGAATTGGAAGATGTCACCCACTATGTGACGGAGGATATGATCCAGTCAAGTAAAGGATAAAGGATGGAAAATAGATTAAATTGGATTATTTTTTTGCTAATTGCCTTTCTTATTATGATAGGCCATGCGTATTTCTTTGGTGGCCCTCCTATACCGGAAAAGCAAACACAGAGTGAAACTACATCTCAACCCACAGATGGGTCATCAACTTCAAGTGATAATACATCATCTGTTCAGTTCGATGATTTTGATCCAGAACCCGATCCTTTTGAAGAAGTGGATTCAACCCCCCAAGGATCTTTAGTCACAATTGACAGTCCCTTATATAAAGGGGTTATTGATACAGCGGGCGCTAGATTCGTTTCTTGGGAATTAAAAGATTATAAAGCTAGTGCTAATGGTGATGGAAGTGAATTAGTAAATCTTTTTAGTAAAGCACAGCCCTCTTTCAATGCATTATTACAAGTTAAAGGCATAGATCTTCCTGAGTTTATTCCTTACCAGTTTAATGGAGGGAGCAGTGTAACAATATCGGAAGGCACAACCAAAGAGCTTAATTTTATCTGGACCTCACCTCAAGGAATCACAGTTAATAACATATTTGAACTGGATGCTTCAAGTTATCTCGTTAAGCAGAGATTTGAAATCACTAATTCAACTGGTAATTCAATTCAGGAAAGACTGCTTGTCAAGTGGCCTGGTCAGGTTCAAGCTGTAGGCATGACTGGTGGAGATAGCAAAAATTTTATAACGCAAGTATCAGATAGTGTAGAGAGAATCGATAGCCAACCAGATAAGGCAGAACAATACAAAGGTGTTATAACCTGGTTTGGTTTTTCGGAAAAATATTTTATGTCTTCATTTCTTCCTGAAACTGGGGCAGAGACAGTTATTCAATTAAGTCCTTTAAGCCAAGAAGGAGAATTATTAGCCCAGTTTGCTTATCCTGGAAGTTCTATCCCTAACGGTCAAAGTTCTTTAAGGACCTGGGAAGTGTATATGGGGCCATTAGAACCAAAGCTGCTAAAACCTATTGGATATGATCTGGATAGTGCAATAAATTATGGCTGGTTTGGGTTCTTAGCAAAACCAATGCTTCAGTTTTTGGAATGGCTAAATAGCTATTTTCATAACTACGGTATATCTATCATTGTTATAACTATTATAATCCGAGCATTGTTCTTCCCTCTTACAGTAAAGTCTATGGTCTCGATGAAACAAATGCAGTTAAAGACTGAAAAAGTTAAGCCTGAGATGGATGCACTGAAGGAAAAATACAAGGATGATAAATCTAAACAAAATACTGAATTGATGGCTCTTTACTCAAAACATGGTATTAATCCGCTTAGTCAGCTGGGAGGATGTTTACCATTGCTAATTCAATTTCCAGTATTTATAGCAATTTATGATATTTTGCGTCACTCTATTGACTTAAGACACAGTCCTTTTCTTTGGATTCCGGATTTGTCTCAGCCTGACATGTTGTTTGAAATACCATATATTGGCATACCCTTTAGATTACTCCCGATAATAATGGGAGCTGCATGGTTCTTATCCCAGAAGATGACTCCTATGAGTACTGCAATGGGAGGAGAGAATATGCAGTTGCAAATGAAATTAATGCAGTATATGCCAATCATATTTGTATTTCTCTTTTGGAATTTGCCTTCAGGGTTGGTACTGTACTGGACAGTGAGTAATATATTATCAATTGCTCAGCAGGTATATGTAAATCGTAAAGTGATGGCTCTTCAAGGAGTATAAAATGGGAATAGTTCTCGAAAAAGAAGGAAAAACAGTATCTGAAGCTACTATAAGCGCCTGTGAAGAATTAGGTGTTTCAAGGGGCGAAATTGACGTCGAAGTTCTACAGGAGAGTTCAAAAGGCATTTTTGGTATCGGCGGCAAAAATGCAAAAGTTAGAATCACAGTCAAAAACGACAAATTAAGCGAGAAAGGTCTTAAATCAAAAAAAGCTCTGGAATCCATTTTGGAATATTTAGTCCCTACATATTCAGTTGGAATTAGAGAGACTATGGATAGAATAAAATTAGATATAAAAGATACAAATGATAAAGGGCTTCTTATCGGTAAACAGGGTGAGATGATTAAGGCGCTTGAGTATGTTGTAGGAAAGATATCCGGGCGTTCGTGTGAAGATGGTAGAGAAAAGAGAATTCATATTGATGTTGACGGATATAAAAGACGCAGAGAGGACAAGATTTCAAGGCTTATTAAAGATACAGCTAAGAAAGTTAGAAAAATAAAGAAGCCTATATCACTTGAACCGATGTCAGCTTCAGAAAGAAGAACGGCATATATAGCTCTTAAAAGAGAAGGTGGGGTAGGTTATGAAACTAAAATTGATCGTAACCAAAAAAGAATTATTATAACTCCCCAACAATCAAGGGGTTAAAGAACAATATACTCTCTAAAAAGGAGAACCTATAATGACTAGAGATAAAACAAAAAAGGGTGAAGATGAATATATCGCCAGAGAAGAAGCAGAGAAAACTAAACGGTTAAAAGAACAACTTAAAGAACAGCAGTCTCAACAGCAGAGAGAACAGACCAAAGCGCAATGCTACATGAAGTGCCCTAAGTGCGGTGCAGATTTAAATGAAGTCACTTTCAGAGGGATTAAAATAGACCGCTGTCTTAATTGTGATGGTGTTTGGTTAGATGAAGGTGAGCTTGAGAAATTAGCAGGGGATGAAGACAGCAGTACAATAGGTAATATCATTGGTATAATAACAGGAAAGTCTTAGACCTACTTCTTATTTTCTAAGCACTTTAAAAAATTCCTTAAGTAAATTGGAACATTCAGTTTCAAGTATCCCTTCTACAACTTCAACACTATGATTTAATTTGTCATCAGTTCCAATGTTGAAAACTGAGTATATTGCACCGGCCTTAGGGTCCCTTGCACCAAAAACTAATCTATTGATTCTAGCCAAAACTATAGCTCCAATACACATTGCGCAAGGCTCAAGGGTTACATAGAGAGTTGTTCCTTCCATTCTCCAGTTTTGTAGTTTCTCTGACGCTTGCTTTATAGCTATGATTTCAGCATGAGCTGTAGGGTCTTGGTTTTTTTCTCTGAGATTGTGCGCGGATGAGATAAGGTTATTATTTTGGTCTGTGATTACAGCGCCAATGGGAACTTCACCGATGCTCCCGGCTAATTGAGCCTGCTCAATAGCCAGGAGCATAAATTTTCTATCATTATCTGTCATAACTCGGTGAAACGAAATGACAGGTTTTTAAGACCACTATTTTCTTGCACTAAATTTAATTCCAGCTTTGTTTCTATCCCAGGTTTTGTCTGTGATTTCTTTTATTTCCGCAACTTTAATTTTCTGAGTTGCAGTAACTGGGAAACCCTCTTCATAAACTTCGATAAACCTTGGAACCATTGCCACCATAACTCTTTCTGCCATCCAGTGGCTAAATTCAACAGGATCAAATTCTTGCCCTGATTTTAGAGTTACACAAAGTTTGATTTCGTCATCTGACACATTAGGAAGTCTCAGTCCTACTGCAATTGCCTCCTGTAAGGCTTCATACTGAATTGCAACATCCTGGACTGCAATAGGATCAACATTCTCTCCAGATACTCTGATTCTGCTGAATCTTCCTGCAAAGTAATATCTACCGTCAATTCCTCTTGCGAACAGGTCATCTGAGTTAAAGAAGCCGTCGTCATCAAATGCTTCTCTAGTTCTTCTTTCGTCTTTGAAATATTCATTTAATGTTGTATGTGCTACGAGGGGCTTAATATATAACAGACCCTTTGCCTCGTCCGGAGGAGTTGGATCTTCATACGGATCCCAGAAGGGTCTCATTACCTCTGTGATATCCTCAGGGTTTCTAAGCTCGGTGTAGTATCCGTCCATTGGGAAACCTGATGAGCCCGGGCGATGATCTTCGGGGTCTTTCCAGAGCACCATACCCATTTCTGTTGAGCCGTAGCCATCAATAACCCTAACACCAAACCTTTCCTGAAACTCTACTAAGTTTCTCGGTGCAGGAGATCCAAGCATAATTCTAATTTTATGTTTTTTATCCCACTCACTCGGCTCAGCTGCCCACAGGTATTCTGCAACAGCTCCAAGCATATTTACACAGGTTGCTCCACAGTCTGCCGCCCATTTCCAGAAACTTGATGCCGAAAACCTTGTGAAAAATACTGCAGTAGCTCCAGCTGCCATTGCGCTGAATAAGCACATAACCTGAGCATTGGCATGTCCAAGAGAAAGAATACTCATAAGAGTGTCTTCACTTCTAACACCTTGTTGCTGAAGATATGCACGCACTGTCATAAGAATTCCGCCCTGGTCTCTGGCAACACCTTTAGGCATTCCAGTTGTACCAGAGGTGAACATACATCTTTCCATATCGTGCGTTGTAACTTCAACTCCTGTGTTATCGCTTGAAGCATTTTCAAATGCTGTTGCGAAAGGAAGGGTTTTAATTCCTCCAATTTCGCTAGGAACATCGGCTGCATCACCAGTCATGAAGATTACCTTAAGGTTCTCAATATCACCTGCGATCTCTTCTAGTAAAGGCAAGCTTCCAGGATCAACTATGAGTGATTCCATTTCAGAATAGTTAATTACATAAGCGAGTCTTTCACCTTTTTCGTCTTTATTAATAGGCACCTGGACTCCGCCTAGTTTATGAATAGCAATAATTGATGCTACATATTCAGAGCAGTTGAGCATATACATACCTACTTTGTCACCTTTTTTGACACCAAAGTCATTTATAAGACCATTGGCTACTCTGTTAGCCCATTCATTTGTTTCTTTATATGTGTAGCTTTCAGAAACTTCTCCATCATTATTAGCAACTTTAAACATTGCTTTATCTGGGAATTGTTCAGCCCCCATCTCAAGGCATTTTGTAATCGGCTGCCATTCTGTTGTGTCTTCAAAATTTCCGAATGGGAGCGTTCCTTCTCCTAGGTACTGTGCATCCCTGGGTCTAAATAATAAACGCATTATATTCCTCCTTAGTTATTTTCTACATTCCAGACCAGCGAATAATATAATTCTATACAGATACTCTTGTCAAACGTATACCAGTTTTAATTTGAAGCGCAACATTATTTTCTTGAATTTTAACGTGTATGATTAACTGGCTATGAATAGTTTAGGGTATCATTATTTTGAAATCTGCAAAGTTTTATATCTAAGGAGTAAATGTTATCTATGAGTATCACTCTTTCTGTAGTTTTGTTAATTGTAGGAATAATACTACTCTTTTTAGGTGGGGAGGGTTTAGTAAAAGGCGCGTCCCGTCTAGCCCGTATATTGGGTATTAGCCCAGTTGTCATAGGACTTACTGTTGTGGCGTTTGGCACCTCGGCTCCGGAGTTTGTTGTCGGGCTTATAGCTGCTTTACAGGGTGCAAATGATGTAGTTTTAGGAAATATTATTGGCAGTAACATTTCTAACATAGGCTTGATTCTCGGGATAGCTGCATTAATCAGTCCTCTTATAATTCACGGGAGACTCATTAAGGCAGAAGTTCCAATTATGATTATCCTGTCATTTGTTTTGTACGGCATAGCGTGGACACTCAATCTTGCAATATTACAGGGCACCGTGTTATTTGGGTCTCTCATAGCCTTTACAATATTCAGTTATTATGGCGCGAAAAAGGAACCCAAACTTATAGAAGAGGAATATGAAGAGTATTTAGGCACAGATGGCCCACTATGGAAGCAGTTTGTTTTTATAATCCTGGGATTGGCTGGGTTGATAATAGGGGCGCGTTTAGTAGTAGACTCCGCAATTACTATAGCCAGGGTAATAGGAGTCAGCGAATTGGTGATCAGTATAACTGTAGTCGCAATTGGAACCTCACTGCCTGAGCTTTCAACTACAATTGTGGCAGCAATGAAAAAAGAGCACGATATAATAGTTGGCAATATCATTGGAAGTAATATATTTAATATTGGAATACTTGGTCTAGTATCAATAATTCATCCGATTTCTGTCGACAGTTCTTTATTAAAGTTTGAATTTCCCATAATGCTATTCTTCTCGATACTTATCTTGCCGATAATGATGACTGGAAAAAGAATTAGCAGGATCGAAGGAACTTTATTATTAGTTCTTTATGGTTTGTTTATTTATTTGACAGTTACGTAGCAAGTAAGTTAACGTGATCTAAACTTAAGATCCGTAGTGTTTCTGTCCCATGTTTTATCGGATATCTCTTTTATTTCTGCGACCCTGATTTTCTGAGTTGAAGTTACAGGAAACCCGTCTTCATAAACCTCTATGAACCTAGGAATCATAAACACTGGGGATATTTCCGCCATCCACTTGGAAAACTCCACAGGATCAAAACTTGCTCCTTTCTTCAGAGTTACATTAAGCTTGATCTCATCATCTGAAACGTTAGGAAGCCTTATGCCGACTACAATAGCTTCTTGTATGGATTCATGTTGCATCGCCACATCTTGAACGGCAATGGGATCTACATTTTCTCCAGAAACGCGAATTCTGCTATAGCGTCCCTGGAAATAGAACCTACCGTCTATTCCTTCTGCAAATAAATCATCAGAGTTAAAAAAACCATCATCATCAAATGCTTCAGTTGTTCTTCGTTTATCTTTGAAATACTCATTTAATGTAGTGTGAGGAATAAGAGGTTTAATAAATAGTAGTCCCTTTGCTTCATCAGGCGGTGTAGGATTTGCGCTTGGATCCCAAAACGGGCGCATTACTTCATTCGTGTCTTCCGGATTTCTAAGTTCTACATAATATCCTTCCATTGGGTATCCGGATGAACCCGGTCTGTGATCCTCTGCATCTTTCCATAAAACCATACCCATTTCTGTTGAACCGTATCCGTCAATTGTGCGAGTGTTAAATCTTTTCTGAAACTCTTCTAGGTTACGTGGTGCTGGGCCTGAAAGCACCATTCTGACGTTGTGTTTCTTATCCCAATCACTGGGTTCAGCAGCCCAAAGATACTCTGCAACCGCTCCTAGCATATTTACGTGCGTAGCTCCACACTCTGTTGCCCATTTCCAGAAATTTGAAGCTGAAAAACGTGGGTAGAAAATGGCGGTTGCTCCAGCTCCTATTGCAGTAAAGAGTGCCATTACCTGAGCATTTGCATGTCCAAGGGTAAGTACGCTCATTAGTATATCCTCACTACGAACTCCCGATTGTTGAATATATCCCCTGACTGTAAGTACTACTCCTCCGTGGTTTCGTGATACTCCTTTTGGCATTCCAGTTGTTCCAGAGGTAAACATACATCTTTCAACATCGTGTGTTGTTACTTCTACTCCAGGATTGTCAGTTGAGAAATTTTCAAAAGTAGAGAACGGAAGTGTTTTTATCCCCGCTATTTCCTCTGGAATATTTTCTGGATCGCCGGTCATAAATATAGTCTTTAGGTTTTCCAGATTATCGGCTATTTCTTCAATAAATTCTACGCTACCAGGATCAACTATGAGAACTATCATCTCTGAGTAATTTATTACATAAGCTAGTCTCTCGCCTTTTTCATCTTTATTAATTGGTACCTGAACAGCTCCGGTTTTATGGCAGGCTAATATAGAGACGACATATTCAGGTGAGTTAAGCATATAAATTCCAACCTTCTCGCCTTTGTTGATTCCATAATCGTTCTTAAGGCCATTGGCTATTTGATTTACCCAATTGTTAGTTTCTTCGTATGTGAAATCATTATTGAAATTTCCTTCTCTATCCGCCACTCTAAAGAGAGTCTTTTGTGGTAATATCTCAGCACCTTTCTCCAAATACTTTGTCATTGGCTGCCACTCATTAGTATCTTCAAAAGTTCCAAAAGGAAGATTGCCTTTACCAACATATTTAGGATCTCGGGGTTTAAATAATAATCTCATATTTTTACTCCTGTATTGGCTAAAATAATGAAAGTCCACTTAATTTAACCGAGCGTGTGCTCGTAATCAATTCCAGTTATTATTTGTTTTTATGTTTCTTTGCAATAGTAATGAAGTTTTTGAGTAAATCTTTTCCGTGCTTAGTTAGAATGGATTCAGGATGAAACTGTACGCCCTCTATTAAATGTTTTTTATGTCGTATCCCCATTATCTCGCCTTCATCAGTCCATGCAGTTATTTCAAATATGTCGGGAAGTGTTTTCTTGTTTACAAGAAGTGAGTGATATCTTGTAGCTTCAAAAGGGTCAGGAATGTTTTTATATATACCTTTGCCGTCATGGTGAATTTCAGAGGTCTTGCCGTGAAGAAGCCTGTCGGCTCTTATTATTTCAGCCCCATATGCAGATGCAACAGATTGGTGACCCAGACATACTCCTAATATTGGCATACGGCCAGCAAATTCTTTTATTGCTTCTACCGAAATTCCCGCCTCTTTAGGGGTACATGGTCCGGGGGATACAACCATCATATCAGGGTTTAGTCTCCCAATATCTTCAAGCTCAATTTTATCGTTTCTGTGTACTACGACTTTTTCTCCGAGTTCAGCTAAATAGTGAACCAGGTTATATGTGAAAGAGTCATAGTTATCGATCATTAATATCATTTTATCTCTATTATAAACCTGACTTAGTTACTTCTATTGCTCTAACTAGAGCCTTTACCTTATTTACTGATTCCTGATATTCTTTCTCCGGCTTGGAGTCGGCAACTATTCCGGCCCCAGCTTGAATATATATTTCGTCATTCTTTATAACAAATGTCCTGATAGTAATGCAAGTGTCCATGTTTCCCGAAAAGCTAAAGTAACCTACTGCCCCGCCATATGCTCCGCGCCGGCCGGGTTCCATTTCTTCTATGATTTCCATAGCCCTAACTTTAGGTGCGCCAGAAAGGGTCCCTGCGGGAAAAGTGGCTTTTAAAACATCAAACGCGTCCTTTTTTTTGCTCAGCTTAGAGATCACATTTGAAACGATATGCATTACATGGGAATATCGCTCAATTATCATAAGCTCATCAACTTTAACTGTCCCAGTATCTGAAATACGCCCTAAATCATTTCTTGCAAGGTCAACAAGCATTATATGCTCTGCTCTTTCTTTTGGGTCTGCCAGTAGTTCTTTCTCAAGTTTTAAATCTTCTTTTTCATTCTTCCCTCTCGGACGAGTACCAGCAATAGGGCGGCTTTCGACTTCTCCTTCTTCTACTCTTACCATCACTTCAGGAGAGGAGCCTACAAGCTTCTCTGTATTTGTAGTTAAATAGAACATATAAGGTGATGGGTTCAGCACTCTGAGTGAGCGGTATAAATCAAAAGGGTCTACATCTAATTTGGTCTTCCACCTCTGGGCTATTACTGCTTGTATAATATCGCCCGCTTTAATATATTCTTTAGTTTTCTTAACCGCTTTTTTATAATCTTCAGGTTTGAAATTGGATTTGAGTTTAGGCGAAGCACTTTTCTTTTTTGAGACATCATCAGTCTTGTTCTTATAATGTCTAACCGGTTTTCTTAGTTTCTTAACAATGTTTTCTATTTTGTTTACAGCGGTGTCGTATGCTTGCCTGGCGTTCTTAGTTTCAGGTACATAAGCGTTATAAATTATTTTTATTTTATGATTCACATTATCGAAAACCAACACTGTATCTGTGATCATAAAAAGAGCATCCCAGAGACCAAGATCGTCTATTCCAACAACGGGTAAATCTTCCACGTGTCTTACTATGTCATAACTGAAATATCCCACAGCTCCGCCGTGAAATCTGGGCAGCTCGGGTGTTGTGACAGGTTTATATCTAGATAACAGATCTCGAAGAGAGTCTATTGGATCGCCTTTACTCTTCTTGGTTTTGCCTTTTTCAGTTATTTCGATATTACCATTCTTTGATTTGAAAATAATAGATGGCTCCGAACCCAAAAAGCTGTACCTTCCCCATTTCTCTCCTCCCTCTACGCTCTCAAGCAAAAAAGAGTATTTCCCAGACTCAATTTTCTTAAAAGCTGATACGGGTGTATCGAAATCAGCCAGCACTTCCTGCCAGACCGGAATTAAATTTCCTTTTTTGAGTTTTTCTTTAAATTCTTTGAATGAAGGGGAAATCATGTGGAGAAAGAATAAAAGGGGGGAAATTAAAGTCAAGACAACGCTTTAAAAGTTGTTTCAATCCTGTATTATCTTTGAGCAAAATAATTATCAATTATAAACACCAAAATGGAGGTCTGACCCGTCGTGAGTATAAACCCTGGAATTTTTAGAGAATACGATATTAGAGGTATAGCTGGAACTGATATAGATGAAGAAGTATTTGAACTTATAGGTAAAGCTTACGGTACTTATATGAAAAAATTGGGAGCATCAAGTATCTCAATGGGTAGAGATTGCAGGGTCACATCTCCTGAATTATCAAAAGCGGTTGCTGCAGGTATTAATTCAACAGGTCTCGATGTTCTAGATATTGGCATGGTCTCAACACCTATGCTTTATTTCTCACTCTACAATCTCGACGTTGATGGAGGGGTGATGATTACAGCAAGTCATAATCCAGGGGAATACAACGGTATCAAATTATCTTCAGGCAGAAATTCTTTATTCGGGGAAGAGATACAGGTAATTAGGCAGATGGCAGAGCAAGGAGATTTTGCATTAGGTGAGGGCAGTACTAGCCAAGCCGAAATTAGAGAAGATTATATAAAATTCCTAAAAGAAAATCTGGATATAAAGCCGGGTTTACGAATTGCTGCCGACTATGGAAACGGCATGACCGGGGTTATAGGTCCAGAGGTGTTTAGGGAATTTGGATGCGAGCTGACTGAGCTTTACGAGATACCTGATGGAACATTCCCAAATCATCATCCTGATCCTACTGTGGAAGAAAATTTAGCGGAATTAATAGACACTGTGACTAAGAACAACCTTGAGGTTGGATTGGGGTTTGACGGGGATGGAGACAGAATTGGGGTTATAGATGAAAACGGAGATATAATATGGGGTGATATGCTCGTACTCATCTTTGCTAGAGATATTTTAAGCAAAGAGCAGGGCGCAAAGTTCATTGGAGATGTAAAGTGCTCTACTAGACTTTTTCAAGGTATAAAAGATGCCGGTGGAGAGGCCATAATGTGGAAGACTGGACACTCTCTTATTAAAAATAAAATGAAAGTTGAAAATGCAGCCATGGCAGGTGAGATGAGCGGACATATTTTCTTTGCTGATAAGTTTTTTGGATATGATGACGCTTTATATGCAGCCCTTCGTTTGCTAGAGATTATCTCTAAGACGGGCAAGAAAGTGTCTGAGCTTCTTGGAGGGATTCCTCACTCAGTCTCTACACCTGAAATTAGATTGGATTGCCCTGAAGAAATAAAGTTCCAACTTGTTGAAGAAGTGAAGACACGTTTAAGTGAGACACATCAAGTTATAGATATAGACGGGGTTAGGATTGAATTCCCTGACGGCTGGGGCCTTATAAGAGCATCTAACACTCAGCCTGCCCTTGTGCTTAGGTTCGAAGCAATTGATAATGAAAAACTTCAAGAAATACGATCTATAATAGAGGGAGAGTTAAACTCTGTAATGGATGAATTGTCCGCTTAGCTTTTCTCGGATTGCGATAGATCTTCAATCAAAGATTCGAGAGTCTCAAGGCTAATTTCATACTGCTCTGATATTCTTTTAAGCTCGGATTCCCTTAAGTCTATCTGAGGTTCAATTGTATCATTTAATTCAAATTCCGGCTCCCACCCTTCTTGTCTAATAGCAAGCTGAACTACATCCCAGCGGGAGTAATGTCCCAGTGAGTCAAACACTGCTTTTACAGCTTTTATCTGGTTCGCATAACACTCGGCATATAGTATTGCGTCTTTTTCAAAATTAGGTTCGGCTAAATACCTGCCAGCCGGGTTGACTATCGAGCTTCCACCTCTGGCCCAGTCATAGTTAATGTGTCCACCGTCTCTGATTCCATGCCATTGTTCAGGGAAGTCGTTTGACTCTAAATAACCGCATCCGCTTAAAACAAATGCACCAGCTTCAAAAGCATGTACTTTTATCAAAGCCTGGATATTGCAGTTAATCCCACCGGGGCTAGTGTCAGCATCAAGTAGTTTTTCCTCCCCTCTTTTCCAGTTGCCTGGCCATACTGCTATATGAAAATCTTCCCCTCTATGAATCATTGCAGCTCTGACCAGTGTCATATGGTTTTCCCAGCATATAAGTCCGCCGATTCGCCCAATATCAGTATCAAACACTTTAATATCGCTTGCGTCTCCTTGACCCCAGTAAAGTCTCTCCGTATAGGTCGGCATGATCTTTCTGTGTTTACCCATTACATCTCCGTTCTTGTCTATAAAAAGAAGGCTATTGTAAACAGTACGGCTCCCAGGACGGTCATCGAGTTCGTTGCAACCTATTACAACATATGCTCCTGCCTCTTTAGCTGCTTCTCCAAGAATTACAGTATCTTCACTTGGTATTTGCAGTGAATTATCCTGAAGAGCAATCATGAAATCGGTCCATTCATGCGGAGGGGTTTCGTATCCGACAGTATAGTAAGCCGGGTACCCTGGGATAAATGATTCTGAGAAAGTTACAAGCTCAGCCCCATTTCTGCCGGCATCTTTAATAAGACTGCAAGCTTTTTCAATGGTTCTCTCCTTATCCATAAATACAGGGGATGCTTGAATAACTGCTACTTTTACTTTCTCTCTACCGCCAAGGACTCTCTTACCCATTTAAAGTTCCTAAGTAGTTATAATTTTACTACCACCTGCTTGTTGGCCCTCTGTTTTTTGAGCTCTCATTTCGATTAATTGAAGAAGTCTATTTTTGAAGTCTTCATCGAATGCGCATATGGAGGGTACGATGTATCCCATCATAGCTATCTGAAGGAAATATTCAGTGTTTGAACGGAGCAAATCGTCCTGAACATTCTCTCCGTATACCTGCATCAGATTAGTATAAATTGTGTGTCCCAATTCACCTGTAACTTCAGTTACGCTCTTTGTCCCCTGAGTCTGTTGATTAAACTGGACACCCAGATTAAAAGCCATAAGTATTGAATTAGAAAGGCTTCCAATTTCTTGCTGGCCTTGACCCTGCGGTTGTTCTTGATCAGACATATATGTGCCTCCTTAATTTTTAGAGTTTTAGTCTAACATAATATGTAATTAATGCCGATATTGAACTTGCGGTTCTTATTGGAAATTTGAGATTATTAGAAATAGTAAATTTGATTTGGAATTTTAAAAGTGTAAAAGTAATAGGTATCTATCATTAAAAGATAGGAGGACATCTTATGGCAAAAGTACAAGGTGGTTATCTTGTGGCAAAAACTCTTCATGAGTATGGCGTGAGAGAAATTTTTTCTCTTGGAGGGGGTCATATAAATCCTGTCTACAACGCTTGTCTGGACTTAGGGATTAGGATTATTGACACTCATCATGAGCAGGGCGCTGCAATGGCGGCAGACGCCTACGGCAGAGTAAGCAGGAAACCAGGGGTATGTCTTGTGACTGCTGGACCAGGTTTTACAAATGCTCTTACTGGCATTGCGGGGGCGTATATGTCAAATGCCCCGTTTCTGATTATTTCGGGAAGATCAGGAGTTGAAGAGAATGACAAACTCTCCTTACAGGAGATAGACCAGCAAGCCATGGCGGCCCCCGTGACTAAATGGGCTCGTACTGTTTTTGATCCCACTCGAATCCCAGAATATGTAAGCAATGCATATAAGAGAGCACTGGTGGGAAGACCAGGACCGGTATATCTGGGTATGTCATATGAAGTCCTATATCCCAAATGTGATGAAGATAAGTTATCTGCTTACAATACATTGATTTCTTCAACTAAATCTGAACCTGAGGATAGAGTTATTGAAGATTTTGTAAAATTACTTAAACGAGCAAAGAGACCTGTTGCTATTGCGGGAAGCGGTTCATGGTATTCCGGAGCAGACAAGGAGTTAATCAAATTTATTGAGGGAGCAAATATACCGCTTTATACATTAAATTTCGGAAGAGGTATTGTCTCAGATGATCATCCACTGTGCTTTGGTCATGCAAGCGCTTCAGCTCCCAATGCTTTTAGGAAAGTAACATCTGAGGCTGATCTAATCATACTTCTCGGCATAAGGTTAAGTCTATATATAGCATTTGGTCGAACATTTAATCCAAAAGCTAAAGTGGTTCAGATTGATATAGATTCTACTGAGATAGGAAGGAACAGACCGGCTGATTTAGGAGTCGTTGGCGACTTGAGCAGTGTTCTAAGTAAAATGTCTAGCTATATAAAGGACAATTCCATAAAGTTAAATTTTAGTTCCTGGCTCAAGAAGGCTAGTACGTGGTGTAATCAGGAGCGAGTTAAAGCAGACAAACTAAGAACTTCCAATAAAATGCCTATACATCCCGTTAGAGTTGCTAAAGCGGTTGAGGAAGTACTTGGCGGGGAAGGGATGCTCGTTATCGATGGAGGTGATACACAGACATGGACTGACGGGCATTACTGTGTAAAGAACCCAGGACATTATGTAAAGGGTGGACCCTTGGGGTGCATGGGCGTCGGCGTTCCTTTTGCCATAGGGACTAAAGTCGCTAGCCCAAAAAAACAGGTTGTTTTGATCACAGGAGACGGAGCTGTGGGGATGAATTTCATGGAGTTTGAAACGGCCATTCGGCATAAGATCCCTTTTGTAGCTGTTGTGTGCAATGATCAAGCTTGGGGAATGACAAAACATCAGCTTGAAATAACATACGGTAAAAAACGCCCAAAATTAGGCGTCGATCTCGACCTAACTCCATTTCACGAAATTCTAAAAGTTTTAGGTGGATACGGAGAGCTGGTAACCGACCCTAAAGATCTCAATGCTGCAATACAAAGGGCTATCGCATCAGGAGTCCCTGCTCTGATCAATGTTGTAACTGATCCAAATGCTGTGAGCGGGGCTACTTACGCAATTACTGAGGCGATGATGTCGGCTAATAACAAATAGCTCTTACTAAAAAGAGCTTAGTTGCTAATTTCTTCTAGTTTTGCAATAACCTCATCTGGTTCCGCGCGTTTTGTATAATCAGCATTTGCATATGCGTATTGAACCGTTCCATCTTTATCAATGACATAAGTTCCGGGCATTGGTATCTCCCAGGAGTCATCCCCGTTGGATTTTGGAATATTAATCCCGAACTTCAAATATAATTCATGGAGTTCAGAGGGGAGCTGAAAAACCAGCCCAAATTTATTTGCTGTTTGATTCCCCTGATCGCTTAATACAGGAAATTTTAATTCATTTTTCTCCGCGGTAGATAGTGAATTGTCAGGAGTTTCAGGGGATATTGCTACCAAAGAAGCTCCCAAATTATCTATCTCACCCAGATGTTTTTGGTATGCGTTTAATTCAAGATTGCAGTATGGGCACCATCCGCCTCTATAGAAGTTCAATACTACAGGTCCTTTTTCTAAAAGAGACTGCAGATTAACGGACTCGCCACTAGGGTTAGGTAAATTAAAATCCGGTGCTTTTTCCCCAACTTTTAGAGATTTTTCTGCTATCCCGCTATCAACTAATCTGCGGGTTGTGTCCAGCATCAAATTTAATACTTCTGGTGGAACTTTCTTTGTAAATCCATTATATAAATCTTGTAATTCAACTTGTAAACTCATTATAAGCCTCCGTTAAATAATCTATATCCTTTAAGATTACATTAGAGGGCGATTAGATTCTAATTATATTTGCGCTTAGGGAGGTTATTACTCGCTGGTTTTTAAAACAGCCAGGAACGCTTCCTGGGGTATCTCAATATTCCCTACTTGTTTAAGGCGTTTTTTACCCTCTTTCTGCTTTTCAAGGAGTTTTCTTTTTCTCGTTACATCTCCGCCGTAACATTTTGAAGTAACGTCTTTCCTCACTGGCTTAACAGATTCCCTGGCTATGATACGGCTTCCAATAGAGGCTTGTATAATTACCTCATATAGCTGTCTTGGTATGAGTGATCTCAGTTTTTGAATAAGGTCTCTTCCCCTCTCATAAGATCTATCCTTGTGCACAATTATTGAAAGCGCATCTACCTGATCACCATTAACCAGAACATCTAACTTGAGTAGATCGGATCCTTTATACCCGATTGGTTCATAGTCCATGGATGCATAACCACGTGATACGGATTTGAGTCTGTCATAGAAATCATAGACTATCTCAGAAAGCGGGATTTCGTATTCTACAATAACTCTATCTTCAGTTACATATCTTATGTCTCTCTGAGTTCCACGCTTTTTAATACAAAGTTCAAAAATCGCCCCAAGATATTTTCCAGGGGTATGAACGGATACCAAAACGTATGGCTCCTCAATTAATTCCATTTTGTCAGGAGAAGGTAAGTCACTGGGATTATCCACGTATGAAACTTCCCCATTTTTATCAGTCGTTTTATATATTACGGTGGGTGCTGTTGAAATTAGCTCAAGTTCAAACTCTCTTTCAAGTCTCTCTTTTACAATTTCCATATGTAGAAGTCCGAGGAAGCCACAGCGGAAACCAAACCCTAACGCTATGGATGTTTCAGGCTCATAAACCAAGGATGAATCGTTTAATGCGAGTTTTTCGAGAGCTTCTTTCAGCTTTTCGTAGTCTACAGAGTCAATAGGATAGAGACCGCTAAATACCATAGGTTTCATTTCTCTAAATCCTGGAAGCGCCTTAGCTGTAGGTTTCTCCTTACTTGTTATAGTATCACCCACTTTAGCTTCTTCTATTTCTTTTATTGATGCTGTAACAAATCCCACCTCACCTGTTTTTAGCTCTTTAACTTCAATTGCGGTTGGTGAAAATATACCAAGTGTCCGTACCTCGTTAGTCTTCCCAGTGGACATGAACTTGATTTCTTCTCCAGCCTTAATTTTTCCTTCAAACACCCTTACCAGCATTACAACTCCTTGATAGGAATCAAACCAGCTGTCAAAGATAAGCGCCTTCAGGGGTTCTTTGGATTTATCGGGAGGAGGGGGAACATCTTTTACAATTGCCTCTAGTATCTCTTTTGTTCCTATGCCTTGTTTAGCGCTTGCTGGGATAGCATCTTCTGCACTTATTCCAATAACATCCTCAATTTCACCCTGAACTCTTTCAACATCAGCGGCCGGAAGGTCAATTTTATTTATCACGGGCACGAGTTCAAGGCCGGAATCTGTCGCCATATAAGCGTTAGCCACAGTTTGCGCCTCGACTCCTTGAGAGGCATCTACAATAAGTATTGCGCCCTCGCAGGCCATAAGGCTCCTTGAAACTTCATAGCTGAAATCCACGTGACCTGGTGTGTCAATCAGGTTAAATTCATATGTGTTTCCATCATTGGCTTTGTAATCTAAGCGTACAGCTTGCGCTTTAATGGTTATTCCCCTTTCCCTTTCAATTTCCATTTGATCGAGAAACTGATCTTCCATTTCGCGCTTTGTCAGAGCTCCTGTAAATTCCAGGATTCTATCCGCAAGCGTGGACTTCCCATGATCTACATGGGCGATAATAGAAAAATTCCTTATGTATTTGGGTTCCATATGATTCGTTAAATTATAGCCTTAAACTTAAAAGATGACGTAGTATAAAGTAAAAGGGGCTAAGTTCAAATATAATTTTAAATCTACCAGGAACCACCACCACCGCCACCAGAGCCTCCTCCGCTAAAGCCTCCTCCGCTACTGAAACCACTACTTCCAGATCTTCTTGGTGTAGAAGATAAAGAGCGGTTCATTACCCCTAGACTTCTGCCTATGTCATTGACGAATATATTCGGAGAGAAAGCGTTTCCATAGTTAGCCGAATGATACCAATTAGGCGGCTCTTTATACATATCTTTAAAAGCACCGGCCCATTTATCCTCAAGTCCAAAAACAAGAGCGTATGGAAGCACTCTATCAAATAGAGTTGGGTCTTCTTTAGCCAGTCTTTCTATTCTATCTTTTTCGGCTCTGTCTATAAACTCTCTGAATCCTAGCAACTCTTCATTTTTAAGAGAGCCTTTTTTTGTTTTCCTGGGCATATACCTTGAGAAGATCAAGATTATTAGACCCGATATTGCTATACATAAGCCTAGAGGAAATATAGCCAGCAAGAAAAATCCTAATATTATGCTACCAATACCTATCCATTTATAGATACCTCTTACGTTCTCTGGATTGGTTGGAAAATACTGTTTGCCTACAAGTTCTTTGTAGAGCGCTTTTTTGATACCCGGAAGCTTTGTATAGAATTTGTTCCGAAGATCTGAAACTTTTACACTTTCTTTGCCTGAGAAAATCCCCGATAACACTTGCTCCTCATATGATTTAAGTCCTTCATCAGATTTTTCGGTTCTTAATAGTTTGTAATCTGTGTTAGTAAAGAAAAAGAAGGTAGTGCTTTTGAGCTCTTCAATCCTTAAAAAGCCCCTTACAGCTAGGTCTATTACAGTTGAAGTTATATCAAGAATATTGGCCCGTTCATCTACTAGTGTTCCAGCCTCAGCAGGTGTTAAGTCTTCAGGCGGTTCATATTTAACTGCAATAACTCCCTTTCCTTCAGGATCCTTTCCTTTTGTTCTCCAAAAGTAAAATAGTCCAAAGAATGTAATAAATGGCACTCCGAATGCCCAGTTGTCGTACAGAAACCATAGGGATTTTGATAATTGTGAGGGTTCTTCAATTATTCCCTTAGGGACTCCTACGATAATTGTTAATCCTTCCCCTCCGTTTAAAGATCCAGTTGTAGTAAATTTGACACCTAATTTAGTGATCTTGTAAGTGCAATTTTGATCAGTAGATCCATATGCTCCGGTATAACATGCAGCCATTACTCCTTTTGCAATGTCCTGATCAAAGTAAACATTAGCTCCTGAGCTCAGTATAGGGACCCTCCACTCGTCCCCAGTGACATTCCAATAGAGCTCATCGTGGTCTTCAAAAAATCCGATAGCGCCTTTTACTGAATATTCTATTCTGTAGTTATGAGTGCCTGTTATTTTTTTGTCCGGGTCGCCAATTCTTATATTCGCCCATCCGCCAGATTGGCTAACTTTGTAAATATATGGATCATCCTTAAAGTTAGTTACATCTTCTACATCTAATCTAACACTGTATTTTGTTAATCCGGAACTATATCTGTAGGGGATGTCTCTATATATTCCATGTCTCAGTGCACTGCCAAAATCATATTCAATGTTTTCCTGAACTAGTATCGTCCCGTCTTTATCTATATATATATTAGATTGGAAGTTCTTTATTTCCTCGGCTACAAGTGGGTAAGAAGATAAAAAGATACAAAGAACAAAAATTATGGGCCAGATTTGCAGGCGAGGCGTTGGCATTTTAATGATTAGTTGAAACTTACTTGCGGAGTTTGTCTTTCTTCTTCCGAATCGAGTTCAAAATACTCTTTCTTTTCAAAATGGAACATATTTGCAACTATATTGCTCGGAACGGATTCAATTTTTGTGTTCAGATCTCTTACGACGGCGTTGTAGTAACGACGAGCAAGTTGAATCTGCTCTTCTATCTTTGAAAGCTCGTCTTGCAGGTCCAGAAAATTCTGGTTTGCTTTTAGGTCAGGATAAGCTTCAGCAAGGGCAAATAGGCTTTTCAAAGTAGACGTCAAGAAATTCTCGGCTTGTGCTTTGTCTTCTGGAGAAGAAGCGCCCATTGCCTGGTTTCTTGCCTGTACTACTTGTTCAAACGTCTCTTTTTCGTGTTTAGCATAACCCTTTACTGTTTCAACCAGATTAGGAATAAGGTCGTATCTTCTCTTGAGCTGAACATCAACGTCTGACCAGGCTTGCTCTGAAGTATTTCTGAGTTTAATGAGTCCGTTATATATACCAACAGCTAGAAAAGCTATTACTACAATTATTGCTAAAATAATTAGAGTGGTCATTTTGGTCTCCCGATAATTAAGTCACTGTATTGAAATGATAATGCTTAATTATTAATCCAAAATACCCTATAAATCAATAAATACTTGTATGTGAGCAAAAAACTCTGATTAGGCTAATGGATTAAATACAAGACCTGAAAGAATCTTAGGATAAAAATAAGTAGTCTTTTGAGGCATCCTGTCGCCGGTGAGAACAACATCAAAAATATCGCTCGCCCTTAGTTCAGGAAGTATAAAAGCTACCTCATAATCTCCATT
Organism: Thermodesulfobacteriota bacterium; assembly: GCA_021604765.1. Classification (GTDB taxonomy): domain Bacteria; phylum Desulfobacterota_D; class UBA1144; order Nemesobacterales; family UBA2774; genus CR02bin9. The sequence continues at coordinate 2,007 of BQJP01000038.1, read as the reverse complement.
CTGTACCAGATCTACGGCTTCATCCAAGAATTTTGTGTAGAGAATGCCTGCGTTATCTTCATCTATAATCTTATTGAATACATTATTGTGAAGAAGGGTTACAGCCATTCTGTTAGGGGAATCAATATCGTTATTTTTTACAGACGCCCTGTAAACAAATTGAGGGTCTTTAGTGAGTATAGTGAATTCTTCATGTCCTATGTTGGATATGCCCTCTTCATAAGGCAGTTTCTCTATATTAAACTCTTCGCCGAGCCTATTGAGTAACTCATCAAGAGTTATTCCTCCTAAACTCTTAACTGCTCTATGTGTTGGATTGATTATAAGACCTTTATCTTCAGCATTTGAGAGAAACATCATTACATATTCATATGGCTTATCTCCAGCGGTTACGCCATTGGCTTCCCTTTGAATGTTTCGGTATTCAATCGCTGTTTCATAACGGTGATGACCATCAGCGATTAAAAAGCTCTTATCTTCGAGATGATTTGCAATTAGAGTTAAAACTTCGGGGTCCGAAATTCGCCATAATTTGTTTCTTACCCCATCATCATTTGTTACATCAAATATAGGCTCATCTGTGAGTTTGGCATCCAAAAGTTTCTCAATTACGATTTCAGGATCTGAATATACAGAGAAAACTGGGCTCATATTAGCTTTACATGCAGTGTTTAATTTTAGTCTGTCTCTTTTATGTTTTGGGAATGTTCTTTCATGAGGAAGTATCTTCTTTGTTGAGAAATCTTCAATCTTTACAGCGGCTAAGAATCCTTTTCTGGTTAGTTTGTTCCCACCATCTTCAAATTCTTGGTAGTATGGGTAGATGCTAGGTTCTTCGTCATTTGTCAGTATATCGCTTTCTATCCAGTTTCTAAAAGTATTGGCCGCTTCTTCATATTTGGAGTCGTCCTCCCCTTTTGAGAGTATAAGTCTTATGACATTATGAGGGTCCTTATTGTATAGGTCATCTTGCTCCTTAGCGTTTATTACATCATATGGGGGAGCTAGGACATCTCCAAAATCCTCAATCTTCTCAGGATTGTATCTAATACCTCTGAAACCTTTAACTGTGGCCATTAATAAACTCCTTCAATATTGCTGAATTTATATCCCCTTCTCTTAGAATTTGGGGTGGATCAAGAGTTAAATCTACTATAGTAGAGCCTCTTGATTCGGGAATCTTACCAGAGTCGACTATAAGGTCAACCTTGCCGTTAAAAGTTTCAATAAGTTCCTCAGTACCCAACAAATTTTGGTCTCCGCTGATATTTGCGCTAGTAGAAGTCAACGGTTCTTCAATCAGATCAAACAGTGCTTTCAGAAAAGCATGAGCTGATATTCTAAGGGCTATTTTGCCACTTCCACATGTAATCATCTCCGGCAAAGTTGAAATCTGCTTAAGTATCAGCGTAAGACGGCCAGGCCAGAATCTTTCTGAAAGTATAGAGGCTAATATGCTATTTTCAGCTATTTGAGAGAGCATTTCCATATCTTTTACAAGTAGAGGTATTGGTTTACCTTGAGGTCGTCCTTTTATCTCAAATATTCTCTCAACAGCATCACTCCTTGAAGCAAGGGCGCCGATACCATATAGAGTTTCTGTTGGATATACAATTACACCCCCATTATTTAGTATTGAGGCTGCTTTCTCGCTAGATTTAGGATCGGTAGTTGAGATCACTTCTGTTAAAGGCATGAGCTTTCTATATTTAATCCGTTATTGCTGAGGTATTTGCATACAAACACCTCGGTATTCTTATATTAACCGTTTTCTAGAGCTACTGCGAGTGATTGCTTGACAAAGAATTCCTAATAGATATCTTAACTAATCTGATTATATAGGATTAATACTCCGGAAGGGTTGAACTCCTGCCAGATATAAATTCAGTCAATATAATTTTTAATCTTGACACGGAAACATTCGTGCTTAGGTTAATAAGAATTAATAAAGCTAAGGAGGAAGTATGTAATGAAGGTAAGACCACTACACGACAAAGTTTTAGTAGA
>BQJP01000037.1 GCA_021604765.1 Thermodesulfobacteriota bacterium | reverse complement strand
GCTTGGTCTAACCGAAACATATATAGAATCCGGAGAAGAAGATAAAGCCCGTATAACACTGAAGAGGGCACTTGAACTTATACCCTCGTCTATCGGACTTCTTTGGGAGTCCTCATTACTTGCCTTTTCCCTCGGAGATGTCGATCTCGCGCTCGACAAGCTGAGAGTGGTTGCTCAAGCCGATCCCTGGAGAAGACAAAGGGTGTTCGATCTCTCCGGACAAATGATAAGCGACCCCGACCTTATTCTTGATAGAGTAATTGCGGACGAGATACTGGGAGATTATCTCAAATATCTTATCACCAAGGATAAACATCACGAGACATATTCTGTCTGGGAGCGCTTGGAAACCAGAGGAAAAATCACTCCAGAATTCACACTGCTATACGTCGATTACCTTCTTACAAAAGGAGATTCTGAAAAGGCTAAAGCTGTATGGACGGTTCTATATCCAGGACACGGAAACAATTCACTCGTCTGGAACGGTAGCTTTGAAATGGATCCGGTCGGAAGGGGTCTTGACTGGAGAATAGGAAAGCCTGAGGGAGCAGAAATCGGTTTCGATTACGAGAACAAAACGCAGGGGGATAGGTCCATTAAAATAACGTTCTCCGGGAAAAACAACATCAACTTTCATCATGTGAGCCAGACAGTACCTATAGATCCCAACTCGAATTACCTGTTCACATCGGACATTTCCACACGTGATATCTCCACTCGGGACGGCGTAAGATGGCAGGTCTACTGCAAGGGCATGAATGAATTTTCAGAAACCTATACCGGCACTATTGACTGGACTACAGCCCGCATATCCTTCGTCACGCCCAATGACTGCAACGTGGTACAGATCATACTTAGAAGATTTAAAAGCCAGAGGTTCGATAACCTAATTTCCGGCAAAGCGTGGATCGACAATGTAAATCTATTTAAACTCGGCGGGGCTACAGATGCGTAATTACGAAAGAATGCCTTTCGAAAACTTATCGAACAAGAACGGAGACTCCTTAACTGAAAACAATATTCCGCGTCAGGGAACCGAGAGCTGGTTCGCCGTGCATACAAGAGCACGGCATGAAAAGAAAGCTAATAGCACACTCACTGAAAAAAATGTGGAGACCTTTCTTCCTACAAGAGAAATAGTAAGCCACTGGAAGGACAGGAAAAAGAAAGTACTAATGCCTCTTTTCCCGGGATATCTGTTCGTAAATATAGATCCCAGAGACAGGTATACGGTTCTTAATACAAACGGTGTGGTAAACATACTCGGAAATAACGGTGTCCCCGTCCCCGTCCCCTCATATGAAATCGAGGCGACGAAGAGGCTTATAGAAGTTGGACTGAAATACGAACCCTTCCCCTACAGTCTTGTGGGAAGGGAGGTCGAAGTAGTAAGAGGACCGCTCGAAGGCATAATGGGGAGAATTTTGCGAACGAAAGGAGCGTACAGCCTAATTTTATCAGTACATCTGATTAGGCGTTCGGTGTCGGTCGAAGTTGATTTAAACGATGTTGATTTTATCTGAACACCACGTTCGATGACCAACTATATCAACGATAGATTCAGGCCCTAATGTAACTGAGAGGGCGGAGCTATATAGATAGATCGCTCTGAAGTTATAAAACTCGAATCCAACAATTCTCTGGCACCGTTTCAACGAGCTGATTTATAAACAGCTTCACGGCTGCACAGTAACCACGAAATCTTAGGTGTTGGCAAAATAAACAATCCCTTAAAGGAGGTAAAGAAGTGCGCATATTAATAGCAGGAGTAGACGGATATCTTGGATGGCCTCTTTCGATGTATCTTACGAAAAGAGGCCACAAAGTCGCAGGTGTGGACAATTATTACAGGAGAGACTGGGTTCAAGAAATGGGATCACAGTCCGCCACCCCAATATGTAAAATGACCGAGAGGCTCGAGGCTTTTCATGAGAACTTCGGCACCAATCTCCAGTTCTTCAAAGGAGACCTCACGAATTACAACTTTGTTGAAAACGTCTTTAAAAGTTTCAGGCCTGAGGCAATAGTTCATCTGGGAGAAATGCCTTCCGCGCCATACAGTATGATAGATGTCGAGCACTGTACCTGGACTCAGGTAAACAATATCGTCGGTACGCTCAACATACTTTACGTTATGCGTGATATTTGTCCGGACTCTCATCTGGTGAAGCTTGGAACCATGGGAGAGTACGGCACGCCCAATATCGACATACCCGAAGGCTTCTTCGAGATCGAATACCGGGGCAGAAAAGACAAACTCCCCTTCCCGAGGCAGGCCGGAAGCTGGTACCACCAGAGCAAGGTGCATGATTCAAATAATGTTACATTCGCCTGTAAGATTTGGGGACTCCGCTCGACAGACATAATGCAGGGGGTCGTATTCGGAACGCGCATTGATGAGATGGGAGACGACGAGCGGCTCCTCACGCGTTTTGACTTCGATCAGAGCTTCGGAACAGCGATCAACCGTTTCTGCTGCCAGGCCGTGACAGGAGAGCCCATTTCTCCCTACGGTAAGGGGCATCAGAAAAGGGGATTCCTGCCGCTCAGAGATTCGATGCAGTGTCTTACTATCGCGCTAGAAAATCCACCCGCAGTGGGAGAGTATAGAGTGTTTAATCAGTTTCAGGAGGTGTATGATATTACAGAACTTGCAGAGAAAGTTCATAAAGTAGCAAACGCACAAGGCATCGAATCCGAGATACGAAATATAGAAAACCCTCGTCAGGAGCTTGAGGAGCACTACTATAACCCCGACCACAAGCACCTTCTTGACCTTGGATATAAGCCCTCACAGGATGTGGAGTCTGAGATCGGGATCATCCTGCAGGACCTCATAAGGTGGAGAGACAGGATTGAGGAAAAACGGGAGGTTTTGATCCCTGACGTAAGATGGGACGGAAGGAGAGAAAAATGTGAATATATAGAACCAGACGAGAACGTAAAGAAGGTGCGGTTAGTGTGAGGGGTGGAAAATGAAAATCCTTATAACGGGTGGGTGCGGATTTATCGGAACTAACTTGATAGATCTGTTACTAAGATCAGGAGAGCACGAACTGGTAATTCTTGATAATTTATCTACAGGGAATATCCGTTACGTATTAGATGTATTGAAATCGAACGGTTGGTGCAGATTATCAGATTTAAATTTCATAAAGGGTGACATCAGGAACAGCTCCACAGTGAAGGAGGCATGCAAGGGGGTGAATGCAGTTGTTCACCTGGCCGCTCACGCAGGGGTAACCCCCTCCGTAGAAGACCCTTTCTTCGATGCAAATGTCAATGTGATGGGCACTCTCAACCTACTCAACGCATCGCGAAATGTAGGGGTTCAGAAGTTCATATTCGCATCTTCAAACGCCCCGCTTGGTAATCAGAGCCCGCCCATGAACGAGTCTAAGGCGCCTGGGCCCCTTTCGCCCTATGGCGCCAGTAAACTTTCGGGCGAAGGTTACTGCTCCGCTTTCTTCGGCTCATACGGGCTCCAGACCGTAGTGCTACGATTTTCAAACGCCTACGGACCTCTTAGTCTTCATAAGAACAGCGTGGTATCAAAATTCATAAAGGACGGGTTGTCCCTGGGGCGGCTCACCATTTACGGTGACGGCACACAGACAAGGGACTTCATACATGCGGAAGATCTAGCAAGGGCGATAACCGGTATTCTCGGATCCGATTCGGATGAGATTTATGGAGAGACATTTCATCTCGGCACCGGTACGGAAACTAAAATAATCGATCTTGCCAATATTATGAGAGAATTGCTAGGAAACGGCGTTGAAATCGTATTTGAACCCGAGAGAGCGGGCGAGATAAAGAGGAATTACTCCGATATCACCAAGGCTAGGCGGATGCTCGGTTTCAACCCTGAGGTAGAAATTAAAGAGGGCACTACCAGGGTATTCGACTGGTTCATGAAACAGAGCCGAGAAAAAGTAATAAACGCCGTTGCCGTCTCTGGTAGCGAATGAGCAGGTACTTAGACGAGATATAGAACAAGAAATGAAACTACTATCCATCACACTTCCTTATCTCTTGCTTGTCACTTTTTATACAGGGCCGCTTAAAGACTTCGGTCCCGAAAAGATAAGCGCGATCAACAATTCGCCTTATCAAGGCGTAGCCGTGCCTCTTATAGGAGCATACGACACGGGAGAATATACAATGGACAATTTCTCCGCTTCAGTAACACAGATAAAAGACGGCACCAAGAAAGACATATGGCCATGGGTCTTTTTTAACAGGTTTATCGGACACAAAGAGGGGGGAAGGGCTCTTTCCAAAGCGGCAAATCAAAGCTATTTCAATTCGATAAACGCGATGGATTTATATAATAAGGCGGGCGCTCTCGGAGACTTTTATGGCATATGGAAAATGTCGCTCGAGATAGCAAAGGAACTCGGATCCCCAGGTATAGTTGTCGATCCGGAGGCATATAATAACTACCACACCTATAAGATCTCGTACATCGCAAGTGAGACGGGGAAGACAAACGAGCAAGTAAAGAAAAGTCTCCTTGAAATAGGACGGGAGCTTGCGCGGATTGCCGATAAAACATACCCCGGTGCGACGATCTGGTTTCTCTTCAGTGGACTTGGCAACCCGATGAGGTCTCTCAATTCCTTCGCGGACGAGGAATACAGGTCCGTTACCTACATAATCCGTGGGATGCTCGAATACGCAAAGGAAAACGGTTCGAAACTTAGGTTCGTAAGCGGGGGAATGCTTTCTCTGGGCTACTGTTATGAATCACTGGGAAATTTAAAGTATAAAATACGGACTAGAAATAGTGATTTCAAAGAACCCTTAAACATTTTCTCGGATCTCCATCTCGGCGGGACAATAGCCCCGTGGGTAGATGCGGAACTAAAGAAAGAAGGTTATTTTACAAAAGGCGTATGCGGAAAAAGTAAACTTAAAATTCTCAGAGACTTTAAGCCTCTAATAAAATACCTTCTTGAATCGTATCAATACGTCTGGATATATGCAGCTGGCGCTGTCAGATATAACCCCTATAATGAAAATACCGCCTCCGAATACAATAAGACGATCGGTGAGGTAATTAAATGACAATCCTTAAGATGCCCTCTATTACAAAGAACCTATATACGAACGTTATAGCGCAGCGCGTAGCTTCCAACGTTGGCTGGTTTCTCATCAGCGAGGCTGTAGGTAAGTGTTTATTTTTCCTTATAACCGTCTACCTAGCCCGCGTATTGGAAACGGCGGAATACGGACTCTTCACTTATGCTCAATCAATTGTCCTTGAATGTCATCCCACCCCTCAAGGCGAATGCTCGTATTGTAAAAATCAGAGATATTATCCTGGAGTCAATAGTGAAACATATAGATGAACTAAAAAATATAGATAATGTAAGCAATTACTGGAAGAGACATCTGGTAGATGAATTCTGCCTCTCACCCGGAGAAGATACGTTTTTCCCGAGACTATTGAATATCTCAAAGAGCAGCCAAAAGATATTGGAAGTAGGAGTGGGCAGAGGAAGAATGGTGAAAATACTTCGTGACAATGGCGTAGATGCAGAATTCCATGGCGTAGATATAACAGAGAACGCTAAACAGTCAGGCACTATCGCTTTAATAGGTGACGCCAGAAAACTGCCATACGACGATAATACATTTGATCTGGTTTATTCCCTCGGAGTTATTGAACATTTCCCGGAAACACATCTGGCGGTGGCAGAACATGCAAGAGTCGCAAAAAAGGGAGGATATGTACTTGTCACAACCCCGCACCTTTCAGTATTTACACCCTTAAGGTACATGTTCTATTTAATCAACGACAGGAAGTTCGGATCGTTCGAAGAGATAAGAGGACGGAATATTAAATTAAACGAAATGAAGCGATATTTTACGCAATCCGGTCTGAATATTACTCATCACGGAGTTTACGGAATGTATGCTGTGTGGAGATTCTTAGAAAAACTTAAATTAAAGCCCATTCAGACAAAACTTCAACAGAATATTTTAATCGGCTCATACCTCTTTATGGTTGGTGTAAAAAAAGACTGAACTCAACAATGTCTGCAAAATTTTGACCCCATGAGAATTTTGGAAAACATTTCAAAACAATCAATGATTTTAAGCTAATGATTAAGTATTTGATGAAATCCTATAACTATGTACAGATATACGCTGCAGGCGCAGCGGGATACGATCCACATGACAGTAACATTGCAAACTCTTATAACAAAGTATTCGGAGATGTTATTGATGGCAGTCGTTGAGGGAATTGCACACGCGGAAAAGGTACGCACAATAAATCTCATACAGAGAGTTGTTTCTAACTTTAGTTGGTCAATTGTTAGTGAGGTTGCCGGCAAAGGGTTTCTTTTTCTCGTAACGATCTATCTAGCTAGAACACTAAGTATAGAAAATTATGGGATCTTTGTTTTTGCACAGACATTCATTTCATTTTTTTGGATAGTGTCGGACCTCGGTATCAATATGTATGGATCACGAGAAATATCTAAAGACATAAATAATGTGGGAAACATCTTGGATTCACTCTTAACATTGAGAATCATAAGTAGCTTAATCGTGTTCACACTGCTCGTGTTATCAATACAGTTATTTATCACGGATGTGGTGAAAAAACTTATTTTAACGGGATCTTCCTTTTATCTCGTCTCACGCTCTTTTAATATCGAATGGGTGTTTAGGGGCCTAGAAAAGTTTAACTATATAGCCTTAGGTAATTTTGCTACCTTTGTAACAATGCTGATTTTAATGTGGTTATTGGTAAAAAGTAACAATGATGTTGTGTTAGCTTCATATATTTGGTCACTAACCTACTTACTAGGAAGTGTTACTTTAATTTCCATTCTGTTTTTCAAGTTTCATATCAAATTTGAATTTAGCTTTGATGTGAAGCAATGGTTGGTGCATATTAAAGAATCCATTCATTTCACAATATCTGGAGGACTTTCAACGTTATATTATTATTTGCCTATAATCTATCTCGGATTCTTTGCCACAGAATATGAAGCAGGTCTCTTCTCAGCGCCGTTTAGATTGGTCGTTGCGCTGATATTTTTGTTTTCTTTAGTTTCAATGTCTCTTTACCCGATTTTTTCCGAGCTTTATCATACCAACAAAACCCAATTTAATAGACTCTACAAATACTATCTTATAGGTTCCGTGATCTCTGGGCTCTTACTTGGATCATTTGGCATGATGTTCAGTAAGCAAATAATTTTATTACTATTCGGTGATAAATTCACAAATAGCACCTTTGTCTTAAAATTGCTAATATGGTTCCCGGCTGTAATCTCGTTAAGAGCTGTCTACATTGTCATTTTGGCCGCATCTGGACTACAAAAATTCTATTCCTTGGCTACGTTGGTTTCTGTTATCCTGCTATCTATTATTTTTTACGTCTTAAGGATTTTCGGTATTTCTTATATTATCTCCGCTAGTGTTTCACTCATAATCACTGAGGTGGGAATATCCGTACTTCTAATAACGATATGGACGTTAAAAAGCAAACCCCATCCCAACCCATAATAAATACAATCGAAATACTAGCAAAAGTGTGCTCTCAAATGAACTATTATCAATCTACACCTAGGAAATTTACCTTTAAACTAATTGACAGAATCTTTTTTGCCTTTTTAATTTTGTTGCCCCTTATACCTAGACCCACTATCGATCACCCTTTAAAATTCATAGCGCCGTTGCTAATGATGACAGTGCTATATGCTTTTTTTCTATGGATACTGGCGCACAAATCTTTAACAATTCCTAAGCATTCTGGTATCGGTATTCTTTTATGTTTGGTGATCCTGATAATGTTGGTTTATTTGTTTAGAGTAATTATTAATAGCGAGTGGGATGAACTGCCATATCTTACATCTAAAATACTAAGTTTTCTCGTGCTGATCTCCTTTCTGATCTGGACGCTGGTCAGGAAAGTACCCATCAAGACCCTCTATACCGGAGTTTTCTACGGATTCCTCGTATTGTCATTATTAATAATATTTATCGGATTTACAGGAATACCCTTATTCGGTGAAGTGCTTCCGTCACGCTTGTATGGAATTGTACTACCTTTTCACAAGACCGTCGCTATTCCAAGGAGCTATGGCGAGTATGGGATATTTGCTTCCGCTGCATTAGCATATTTTCTTTTATACAGAAATGACTATAGAAGAATCACTCAGATTATACTTGGTTCAATTCTGTTACTTTCAATAGTAATATCACAATCAAGAAGTACTTATATAGCAGTAGTCCTCATTATCACATCGTATTTCATGATAAATTTCAAATTAACCAGAAGATTCTTTCACATCGCTATTTTAATATTAGCAGTCGGACTTCCTTCATTGATTACAGTGTTTGAAACTTCATTACACGATATTCCTATTGTTAATATATTCGTAGGTGAGGGAATATATGAAAAAAATATTTACTATAGATCAGATACTAACCGTATGGCAGCAGCTTTTTTAATTGAGTCACCACTTAGATCTCTTGTTGGCATCCCACACTCTGAATGGTCTTTATTCTATATAGATGAAGAGATTGAGATCGGAGGACTGCACAACCATTTTCTATCTAATATCATATTTTTGGGGCTTCTAGGAGGCTTGTTAAATATGTTGCTTTATATAATCCCACTAGCAAGTATCACCAAAAACTTGCATATTAATAACAAAGGTTTGTATCTAACCTTTCTGGCAACGGTTGGCACAATAACTTGCCTTCAATTTTACGAGGGATTTTTTTCTATTATTACTATCTTTATTCTTAGCACTCTTTGGGTAATGTCATGTAGGCTCAAAAAAGAAAAAGAATATAAACAAAATTCATTATTTGCAAACTTGAACCAGTCTTCAGATGTTACTAACCGTCGGACACCCAGGTTTCAGTCCTAAGTATCGCTGGACACTCAAAAGATTATACAAAAAGACAATTGGCATCCAAGCTTTAATCGGATGCTGAATAATGAAATAAAACAAAACAAATGAATAATTCGACGTATTCGAACAAAAAAATAATCCATATAAGCGCGTGGACAAAAACATTTACACTATTCAGACTACCGCTAATCAGAAGGCTGGATGAATTATTTGAAAAACAAATAATATGCTGCACATATGAGAAAGAACATGCAGAAAAACTATCTGGTGAAGGGTTCGAAGTTAGAAACTGTAACATTAGCTCGCGTTTCGAATTGGGGATTTTTCACCAGATTATTAAGTTGTACAGGTTTCTAAGAAAAGAAAAGTTTGATGTCAGTGTGTCGCACCAACCTATGGGGGCGCTTGTCGGATTATCGGCGGCTTATCTTGCCAGGGTTCCTGTTAAAATATACTCGACAGGTGGTCTTAAATATTCTCCCGATAATAAAAATTTCGCCAGTATTCTATACAAATACGGTGAATTTGTGATAATGAAATTAGCTGATGCCATATTAACTGTGAATATGGAAGATTATAACTATTTACAAAATATAAAATCACTGGCACCCAAGGCATATTATGTGGGTCCCAGAGGGGGTTGCGGAATAGACACAAACCAATTTAGCCCTGATATAAGGAAGGCATTTAGAGAAGAGGCAAGAAATGAATTGGGCATTCCCGATAGCACAATTGTAATTGGCTATATTGGCAGGGTTGTGTGGGAAAAAGGTTTTACAGAAATTATAGATTCGGCAAAAATTTTAAAGAGAATGGGATTAACGTTCGTGTTTCTAATTTTTGGAGAAGATGGTCTTGATCTCGACGATGTTTGCAGGCTGATATACAAAGAATCTTTAAACGATTATTTTATATTTGCAGGGTGGAAAGTTAGAATCAATTACTATATGTCTGCTTTTGATATCTTTATCCTACCTTCATATAGGGAAGGACTTCCTATATCATTGCTGCAAGCTATGGCACTGGGCATTCCCTCTATAGCTACTAATATAAGAGGGAGTCGACAATTAATTGACAATAAAAGAACAGGAATACTAATAACTGCACGAGATTCAGAAGCTTTGGCTAATGCAATATGTTGTTATGCCAAGTCCAAGGATCTCGCAGACACTCTGTCAAGCAATGCCGCAGATGAAATAGCATCTATGTATTCAGAAGAAGTAATGGTAAATAACACAATCCAGACATACCTAAAGATAACCGATAAAAATTTATGACCTGACAGGTAACAGTGTATCCATTTCAAATGAATTCCTTAAATACATTATGGGATAAATCGGGGCCGGAACATGTACAAGTTGTATGAATTGCTAAAGATTTCCTCGCGAAGAACTATGAAATATCGCTAATTTCACAAAGGCTTCTAGAGCACATCTAGTTTCAATTCTTTATCTCGCTTTCTCTATAACAAGCGATGCTTTTTAATAATGTCAATTTGATTCTCTCAAATTTATACTAAAAAAAGAGTTATCCACTATCGATCATGCTCAATATTAATATAGGCAAAGCAACAACAAATGAGGGCATTCAGATTGCACAGCTTCATAAAGAATATATTGGATCAGGGTTCTTGGGTAGCTTGGGAACACCATTATTAGAACTGGTGTACAACTCCATGATTGACTCTGAGATTGCATTCTGCATTGTTGCCAAAGATGATGAGAAAGTTGTAGGTTTTGTATCGGGCACAACCAGTATGAGCGGTTTTTATTTACAATTTTTAAAAGATAACTTTTTTAAGGCATGTGTGTTATTACTACCCAAGTTTATTAAACCGGCATTCATGAAAAAGATTTTAGAATCTTTCTTTTATCCCATTAGGATAAATAGCTCCCACCCGAAAGCAGAGCTTCTAAGTATTGTTGTTGACCAAGACTATCAGGGCAAAGGTGTAAGTCGAGACCTTTTTCTAGAACTCGCAAGGGAGTTCGGGAAAAAGAATGTTAATAAATTCAAAGTAATAGTAGGCGACAATCTTGTTCCGGCCAAGAAGTTTTACGAGAAGATGGGTGGGATTTTATCAGATGAGATAGAAGTTCACAATGGCGAGAAATCGAAGGTTTACATACATGAGTGCTGAAACTTATCACAAAACAAATATCGAAGGCGGTAGTTCTTACCATTTCTTCAAAGGACGCGTCGCATTATATGCCATTTTAAATGCTATCGGCGTAGGAGCGGATGACGAGGTCATTATCCCCGCTTTTACCTGTGTTGTTGTTCCGAATGCAATTTCCTATCTTAACGCAAAGCCCGTATATGTAGATATTTCCCGAAGCACTTTCAACTTAGACCCAGAAAAATTAGAAGAGTCTATCACGGAGAGTACAAAGGCAATAATAGCGCAACACACGTTTGGTATACCCGCCGATATGGACAAAATTCTCGGCATTGCGAAGAAGTACCAGCTCTACGTTATTGAGGATTCGTGTCACGCTATTGGGTCAAGATATAGGAGTGAAGAGGTAGGCACACTCGGAGATGCTGCTTTTTTTTCCTCACAATGGTCGAAACCGATAACAACCGGCCTCGGAGGATGGGCGATAGTAAATAATAAGGAAATAGGGCAAATGATGAAAGAACTTTATCCCTCTTTCGTCGAACCTTCAAATAAAGATATTTTATTGTTGAGGTTTCAGTATCTTGCATATTCTCTTCTTCTAAAGCCTTCTATGTTTTGGTACTTACAGGGTTTCTATAGATCACTCGCGAATTTGGGCTTGGTTATAGGCTCTTCTTCAAAAGAGGAACTTGAGCATAAAATGTCTATTGACTATAAGATGAAAATGTCCGATTGGCAAAAGAGCTTACTCTCTGAGAAATCAGAAGAAATCGAAAATGTTATTGAACACAGGAAATGGATCGTGTCTTTGTATGAAGACTCCCTCAGGAAGCGTGGTATGGAAATAGTACAGCTGCCAAAATATTATGATCCTGTTTTCTTGAGGTATCCAATACTTGTGAAAGATAAGGCTAAAACGCTCAAAGAGGCAAAGAAGAGTCGAGTGGAACTGGGAGATTGGTTTGTATCACCTGTGCATCCCAATCTTAATGGCTGGGAGAAAATTAATTATCAAAAAGGTATGTGTCCAACTGCAGAATATGTCTGTAATCATATTATAAATCTGCCCACGCATATGAGAATTACCGAGCAAGAAACCAAGAGAATAATTCAGGTTATAGAAAGAATCAACTAAAAACTCTCTTTTCACGATCTAAAATCCAACAATTATAAAGAAGGCACCCATGCAAATACCGTTTCATAAACCTTACATAACAGAGGACGAAGTATCGGAAGTTCTGGACACGGTACGTTCAGGCTGGCTCACCATGGGCCCTCGGACTTTGCAGTTCGAGCAGGAATTTTCTAAATACGTCGGCTCCCCGCATGCGGTCGCCGTAAACTCCGGCACGTCCGCACTTCACCTCGCGCTTAAGGCAATTGATCTCAAACCTGGCGACGAGGTGATAGTTCCCACGATGACGTTCACCGCCACGGCCGAAGTCGTCTGCTACTTCAATGCTACGCCCATACTCGTCGACATCGAGAGAGACACCCACAACATGGACGTCTCTTTAATCGAAAAGACCATAACACCCCGCACCCGCGCAATAATCCCCGTTCATTACGGCGGGCAGCCATGTGATATGGATGCAATAATGGAAATTGCCCGGAGCCGCGGTCTATATGTCATAGAGGACGCAGCCCACTCCCTTCCTGCATGGTACGGCGAAAAATCGGTTGGCACGATCGGGGACCTCACATGCTTTAGCTTCTACGCGACAAAACCCCTCGCCGCAGGAGAGGGTGGCATGGTGACTACAGAGAACGGTGACTGGGCAGAAAGGATACGGGTGCTGAGGCTCCACGGTATATCGAAGGACGCGTGGAAGAGATATTCCGCAGGAGGTTCCTGGTATTACGAAGTCACAGAGGTCGGTTACAAGTACAATATGACGGATGTTCAAGCCGCACTTGCCCTTTCACAGCTGAGGAAGCTTGACTTCATGTGGGAGAGGAGAAAGTACATTACCAAGATGTACTCAGAGGGGTTTTCCGGCTCAGAAGCTATAACAACACCTACTTTCCGCCCGGACAGAGTCTCCTCGTTCCATCTCTATCCGATAAAGATAAACCCGGACGCGCTCACTATAGACAGAGCTCAATTTATTGAGGAACTCGGCAAAAGAAGCATCGGTACGAGTGTTCACTTTATCCCGCTTCACCGCCATCCATTCTATAGAAACAGGTTCTCGTATGACGAAAAGGATTTTCCCGAAGCCGAGTGGGTTTACGAACGTCTGATCTCCCTCCCAGTCTATCCGGGGATGAGTAATAGGGAGATAGAATATGTCATCAATTCCGTAAATGACATTTCCACAAAACACAAAAAATAGGGTCGGACGATTCTATGCTGATTACGGAAAGCGCGCCTTTGACCTCGCTATTTCCGTGCCGCTATTAATTGTCCTCTTTCCCTTGTTTCTGCTGATCTCTCTACTAATAAAGCTCGGCAGTGAAGGGCCGGTCTTCTTCACTCAGGAGAGGATAGGCAAAGAAGGGAAGGTTTTTAAGCTCTATAAATTCAGAACTATGATAAAGGATGCCCACTCAAAAGGCCCCTCTGTTACATCCCGGGGAGATAAGAGAATTACTCCACTGGGAAAGCTGCTCAGGAGATACAAACTCGACGAGCTGCCCCAGTTGTTAAATGTTGTTATGGGAGAAATGAGCCTCGTGGGGCCAAGGCCCGAGGTTAAAAAATACGTCGATGCTTTTCAGGACGATTATTCATCTATTTTAAAAGTGAGGCCTGGTATAACAGACTATGCGGCTCTCCGCTACCGAAGCGAAGAGGGAATCCTTGCCGGATACGACAATCCCGAACAAGCATACACGGAAGTAGTTCTTCCCGAGAAAATCACGCTATATAAAAAATACATTAGAGAGATGGGAGTTATGGCTGATGTACAAATCCTCTTTATGACATTGAGGGAAGTAATCAAATGTTAAGAGGATATATACTTAGATTTGTAGAGAATCACAAAAAGCATAAACTACTGCTCACATCAGTCGTTGAAGTGATTCTTTTTGCAGCCATCTTGGTCTTAGCTTACTGGATAAGGCTCGGTGATATAGAGGCCAAATACCTGCCGCAGATCATGTTTCTGGTATTAACTTATCTGCCCGTAAAGATCTTTATATTCTGGATTTTCAGTCTTTATAAAATATCCTTCAGATATTTTTCCCTTTACGAATCACTGGAAATCCTAAAAGCTGCTGCTATCTCAGCAGCGTTTCTGGCTCTTATTGGCATGATATTCAGGGATTTCAATTTCATGCAGGGCTATCCCCGGTCGGTAGTTTTCATCGATTTACTGCTTACCTTCCTTGCAAGCTCAGGTATCCGTCACGGTTTCAGTATCCTTTATCACGCTAATTACAAAGAACCTGGCGGAAGGAGGGCGCTTATTGTAGGCGCGGGCGATGCGGGGGTACGACTGCTTAGAGAACTAAAAATGTCAAACGGAAATTCTTCGTATAAACCCTTGGGGTTTATCGATGACGACCCCGGTAAACTTGGCAGCATAATAAGTGGAACCAGAGTATTGGGGAACAGGAAAGATATCCCAGACAAAGTGAAGGAGCTTGAGGTGGAAGCTCTTATAATTTCGATCCCTTCCGC
Source organism: Thermodesulfobacteriota bacterium (assembly GCA_021604765.1). Taxonomy (GTDB): domain Bacteria; phylum Desulfobacterota_D; class UBA1144; order Nemesobacterales; family UBA2774; genus CR02bin9. Next base: position 8,334 of record BQJP01000037.1, on the reverse strand, counting down.
AACTTCATCTGAGATTAGTGCCATTATGCAATACGCCAGGGACTCGGGGGTCGAGCACATAAAGATAATGCCGGACATATCTGATGTCCTTGCGGGTAAAGTCACCCTAGGTGACCTGAAAGAGGTCTCGTCAGAGGATTTTCTGGGGAGAGAATCTGTCAGCGTGGAAGTTGAGAGCATCGCCTCTTATATAGAGGGTAAATGTGTGCTTGTTACGGGAGCGGGTGGTTCCATAGGGTCTGAGCTATGCAGACAGATATCGAGCTTCGCTCCCAAACTTCTCATTATGTTAGATGTTGGGGATACTGAGCTCTTTTATATAAGCCGGGAGATGAATGAAAAGCTTCCCAAGGTTACCAATATATCGGTTTTAGCCGACGTCAAAGACATAATAACCATGAGGGGCATCTTTGAAAAGTTCTCCCCTGAGGTGATCTTTCATGCGGCCGCTTACAAACATGTCCCCCTCCTTGAAAACAATCCCAGGGAAGCCATATTAAATAACATCGAAGGGACAAAAGTAACGGCGCTTCTTTCCGCCGAATACAGCGTAAAAAAGTTCATTTTTATTTCAACGGATAAAGCGGTAAACCCGACGAGTGTCATGGGGACGACGAAAAGGATCTCAGAGAACATGTTGAAGGAGATACGGAGTGGAGATACCGAATTCGTATCCGTACGTTTCGGCAACGTGCTTGATTCCAGGGGAAGTGTGATACCTATCTTCAGGGATCAGGTTAGGAGAGGCGGACCCGTAACCGTAACACATCCTGATATGACAAGATTTTTCATGAGCATTCGTGAAGCAGTATATCTGGTTCTTCAGGCGGGGGCGCTCGGAAGGGGCGGCGAGGTATTCGTGCTCGACATGGGGGAGCCTGTTCGGATACTTGACCTCGCCCACAACATCATTCGATTCTTCGGTCTCGAGCCTGATAAAGATGTACCGATCATTTACACGGGGCTCAGACCGGGCGAGAAGCTCTTTGAGGAAATCCTTACCGCTGAGGAAGATACTACTGTCACTATACGAAACAAAATATTTATAGCGCATGATATAAACCATTTTGGGAAAGAGTATGTAAAGAGTGTAAAGAATCTGATAAACAAGGCCAGAAACGGAGCCCCGCGTGAAGTCATGCTTTTAACACTGAAAGAACTCGTACCCACCTATAAGCTGGAACTGCCTCGGCTTTGGGAAACTGAGAGCAAAAAAATGGCGTCGACCGCAGATAGGTAAAAATTAAAAATTAAAACGTTATACGGATAGCAGGATTTCTGTTCTTATATGTGATCAAAAAACTAACTTCCACAGCCTATCCGTATTTTTGTAGAAGTAAGCTGGACCGTATTTAGCCTTCGCGAGTTCTGAGAAAATAGGTTTATATAAATAACTACAAAAAGGGAGCGATTATGCTCTATTCAAAATTGCTTGATAGAACTATTTATTTGCTTATAATCTTCCTTTTAGTATTCTCTCCATTACCTATTGGAAGCGTAAAGCCATCTTCTTTGTTAACCATTCAGGTTCTGTCCTTCTTTGTTTTTATTCTCTGGCTCTTTAAATCAATGGCTGAGGGTAGGAAACCTTTTGTCAGCGCGAAACCCTATTTGCCCTTTCTATTCTTTTTAGTTTTATGTTTATTTCAGACGGTCCCGCTCCCTAGTTTCGTTTTGGAACTTTTATCTGGAAAAAGCCTTGATATATGGGAGTCGACGCGTTCCGTATTATCTGATATTGGCTCGTCTTCAGATATGAAATTATTTACAATAAGTGTTTATCCCAATGCGACTCTGAAAAAAACGCTGTTATTGTTATCCTATTTTGTCTTCGGCATTGTGGTATCGAGAAGTTTCAGACAAGTTCGGACCTTAAACTTAGCGATCATATCGATATCTGTGATAATGGCTGTAGAAGCAGCATTGGGAATATATCAATACCTCTCGAGCGGAGGGAATGAGGCTGCAAGGGGAACTTTTGTAAACCGTAATCATTTTTCCGGGTTTCTTGAAATATGTTTCCCTCTCGCGCTAGGGTATGTACTTTCTATGGGGGATTGGAGTAAAACGAATAAAAAGTCCTTCTTGCGACGACTGATTACTTCCGACAATGCTCAAAAACAGATAATGTTTCTCTTTTTACTGGGAGTTGTTTTTTTGTCTATCATACTCTCAAAATCAAGAGGCGGTATTTTCAGTATTCTAGTGTCTCTTCTTTTCTTCTATACCGTCTCTTCAAGATTTCTACGAAAGGGCATTGAAATAAAATGGATGATATATGCTGTTCTTACGATAGCTTTCTTTTTCGGGATTTATATAGGGCTTTACCCGTTAATAGAAAGATACCTACTGATAGAGGAAAACCTTCCTTCAAGGACGCTGGTGTGGAAGGATATTATTACAATAATAAAGGACTTTCCGCTTTTTGGCACGGGGCTAGGAACTTTCGGTTATATATACCCATTTTATAAAGTATCTCTATTAAAACCTATTGTATACTTATACAGTCATAATGATTACCTTCAGATTCTTGCGGAGACCGGGTTAGCTGGTTTTCTATCGCTAATGTTTGCTCTTGCTCTTTTTGTTTTATCATCAATAAGGAACCTGGTACGATTATCCGCCGAGCAATATTATTTCAGATTTTTCCTCTTGCTCGGCGCACTCACTGGAATCTTCTCGATCCTAATTCATAGCTTTGTAGACTTTAATCTTCAAATTCCTTCAAACGGATTGTACTTCGCTTTTCTGATAGGTTTCTCGGTAGCTTTAGGGAGCGGCGGGCAGGGTCCAGATTAAGGAATTGAAATATTAAATGTCCACTGTCCGGGGTTATTTCTTGTATTGTCTCTATTTTACTGTCAGCATTCTCCATCATAGATTAATCACTTTTGTGTCATGAATCTTATAATTTATTTCATCGATTTCCCAATTGTTCCCTCTCCACCTGAGGAACCATGTAATCTTACCTTGGGAACTTTTTGTTACTTTATTCGCAACGTTTTTGAATGTAACTATGAAATCACCCATAATAAAACCAGCAAGTTTATCTACCTTAGCTCTATTTACGTTGATATCGTACCTTATTATCTCCAGTGTTGAGAAAGTGCTCTTATAAGAATCAAGAAATTTATCTATGCTCACTTCATTTTCTGTGGCATTTGGGGCAAACAGTGATCTTAGAGTTTGCAAGTCCCTGTTTTTATATGCAGATACGTATTGCAATACGAAACGATTTAATGAGTCCTCACCGGGAGAAGACATATTCGGTAATAATTCATTTTTTCTTAGCTTGGCATCACTAACTGCAACCGCTGAAGTTGCCAGGTTTGAATCAAAACTACCGGTTACATCACTAGAACCGGTAAGATTAGTTGCTTTGGTTTCAATACTTTCTTGTTTTGAATTGATTTTTTTTATTTCAGATTCATCAGGGATAATTTTCACAAATTCAGCACTATTTTCTGGCACCTGTTCAGTCTTCTCTTTATCAGGAAGTATTATCTGATCACCAATATCTAGCTTGTTGTTAATTAGCTTGTTTTGCTCACTAATATCCTCTACCGAAACACCAAATTTCCTTGATATTGTCCAAAGTGAGTCACCTTTTTTTACTATATACAGACTTTGAGAATCCTGGTTCTCAGAATCCATATTTTCTAAGGAGATTTCATCTTGGTCTAGTTCAGTTTTATAATAGGATACTTCGTCAGGGGCGGATTTGGGATTATTGTCAGAGCCCTTAATATCAGTCTCTTCATTGTTTTCTGTATTTAGTGCGACAGACGGTTCCTGTCTGGAATTGTCTTTTTGTTTATTCAAATGCTCAGGAGTTACATCTTTTTTTGTATTTGGAGATTTCTTTGCAATGTTGTTTGTAAAAACATCTTCAGGGTTCTGTGTTTCTTTATCAAGTTCAACTAACTTAGGACTAGGCTCTAGCTCTTTATAAGACTGTTCATTCTTTATATCTCTATCTGGTAATATAGGGATTTCAATTCTCTTGGCAAAACTTTCTTTCTCCGTCCCTGACTTAAGCAATCCTGAAGATGATAAATAAAAATAAGAAATCCCAATAACTAAAATAAAAGGGACTAAATAAATATACATTTTAGATCTATTCTCCTTACCAACATCTTTTACTATAACAGGCACATCAGGAAAGTATTGAGAATTATAGTCTGTTTTCTTTTTAGAGCTGTTTAACACTCCATAAGCTTCATTAATTTGCTTTGCCCTATCAAGTCCGTCCTGTCCAACTTTGTCAGGATGATTGGATTTCATTAACTTAATCCACTGCTGTCGTATTTTTTCCTTAGATGCGTTGGGAGAGACGTTGAGAATTTTATAATATTTATCCAAATCAGGTCTATCGTAAGGAACTATGTATCCGAGAACGAATTTAGCTTGTTCGATAATAAAATTCTCACTTACCTTTTTTTTAAGTGCTACCTTCTTGAGTATTTTGTAATTTACACTACTTTGGCCTCTGGATATGTCTTTTAGGACATTATAGTAAAATGCCCTATCTTTAGAGAATTCATTGACGAGACTACTGATATCGCGGGCGTCGATAAAGTCAGATATTAATTGTTCAAATGTTTTTGCATCTATGTTTATCATTTTTTAAGCTATTTCCTAAATCTATTAACCTGACATCATTATCCTAGCGATTCCAGCTATAAACTTAGCAAATTTGTTACTCTTAGACTGACTAATTCTAACATAGTTCTTCACTTATGATAACCATAAATTTCCAACTTTATGCCACCTACATTCTCTATCTTAATTTAAGCCATAAACAGATAATCCGTATTCATGTCAAGAGGCACAAGGTGGTAAAAATGATAAAGATCAACATTGTTCTTTCATCAAATTCTACCGTTAGCGAATATTCATCTTCTACACATTTAGTTAAGCTAGATTTTTGACGAAAATCTCCATAAATATTCAGCACAAATATAGTTGTATATCATTATTTTGAAAGATTTGTTGAAAATTATGAATGAAATTTTGTCTATTTAACTCGAGTATCTTTGTTCGGAATGTGTCCAGTAAGGGACCCACTTTTCAATGATTGCAGCTAGTTTCATTTAACAGCACCCTTTCATGGTTACCAAATTTTAAATCGCACTGTTTCAATTTTGCTTCATAATAGTATTAGTAAATGTTTGTATTTTGTTCAATTTTTTGCTAAAGTCATTATCGATACAATTTTCTATTTTGGATGGTATAGGAGATGGATGGATGGAAAATAGAAAACGCATTAACATAACCTTTGGATCGTACTTATTATTACTTTTAATTTGTTGCACTTCTAATCTTTACGCACAGCCTTTTACATTAAATGTCATAGCTGATTTAGAAACTCCTATCCCCGCTGGCGTTGGGGACTTTGATGATTTTGATAATCCCGGTGATATGGTGAATCCCATTGCTTTGGATTCACCTACTGATGAAGCTTTTTTTGGTTTTGGAACTGCTCTTGAAGGGCTCTATGCAAGTATTGGAGGCTCTCTTGTCTTAATTGTTGATGAAGCAACACCAATCCCGGGAGGAAGCGGTAATTTTACGGGCTTTAATAATCCAGCATCTCTTGGCAGCGGTAATGTAGCATTTAAAGGCACGGGCGCTGGGCAGGAAGGCATATATACATCTACAGGTGGAATGATGCTCTCAGTAGTAGCAGACTTAGATACCATGATTCCGGGAGGTAGTGGTACTTTTACAGACTTTAATGATCCAGTATCTCTTGGCAGTGGAAATGTGGCTTTCAGAGCCACCGGCTCCGGACAGGAAGGTATTTATACATCTGGCTCAATGCTGTCTGTAGTCGTAGACTTAAGCACCATGATTCCTGGAAGCGGTGATACTTTTACGGGTTTTAGTGACCCAGTATCTCTTGGCGGTGGTGATTTTGTATTTATAGGCTTTGGCTCATCCGGACAAATTGGTATTTATGCAGTCATAGGTGGAATGCTATCAGTAGTAGCAGACACAAGTACCATGATTCCGGGAGGCACTGGTAATTTTACGGGCTTTAATGATCTAGTATCCCTTGGTAGTGGAAATGTAGCTTTTAGAGGTGAAGGCTCAGGGCAGGAAGGTATATATACATCTATAGGCGCAATGCTATCGGTAGTAGCAGACACAGGCACCATGATTCCCGGTGGAAGTGGAAATTTTACAGAATTTTTTGTTCCAGTATCTCTTGGCAGTGGAAACCTAGCTTTTAGAGCCACAGGCGGCTCAGGGCAGGGAGGTATCTATACATCTGTAGGTGGAATGCTGTCAGTAGTAGCAGATTTCAATACCATGATTCCAGGAGGGAGTGGTAATTTTACAGGCTTCTTTGGTGAACCATCATCATCTGGCAACGGGGATGTTGCATTTTTTGGTTTTAGCACAGTTGGTGGTTTTTTTGGTGGTTTATATAGATCTATAGGAGGCATGCCATTAACAATAGTTGCAGATGGAAACACCATGATACCAGGCGGTAGCGCTAATTTTAGAAACTTTAGAAGTATAGTTTCATTTGGCAGTGGTGATGTTGCATTTATAGGCTTTACCATCCGATGGGAAGGTATATACACCTTTATAGGGAGCACATTATCGGTACTTGTAGATGGAAACACCATGATCCCTGGTGGCGGTGGTAATTTCGTTTTTACGTCTGACTTAGTATCTCTTGGCGGAGGTGATTTTGCATTTAGAGGCACTGGCTCTGGCCAGGTAGGTGTTTATACCTCTATAGGAGGCGTGTTATCAGTAGTCGCAGACGCATTCAGCATAGCACCTGGAGTTGATATGTTTTTTGGCTTTGCAGAACTGGTATCCCTTGGTAGTGGTGATATTGCATTTAGTGCTAGTAGCATACCACAAAGTGGCGGAGTACAGAGTGGTATATACAGATCTATAGGAGGTGTGCTATCACTAGTGGCAGACACAACAAATACCATGATACCAGGAGGTAGTGGTGTTTTTGAGTCCTTTCGTTCTCCAGTCTCTCTTGGTGGTGGTGATGTAGCATTTAGAGGCTTTGGCTCATCAAGTCAAAGTGGTATATATGCATTGATTAATAGCATGCTATCAGTAATAGCAGATGAAAACACCATGGTGCCGGGAGGCAGTAGTAATTTTACAACATTAAATGATCCAGTATCGTCAGGGAGTGGAGAAGTTTTATTCAGAGGATCTAGTTCAGGTGTGGTGAGTGGTATATATGTATCCATCTCGAGCACACTGTCGGCAGTAGTAGATAGCAATACTATGATACCAGGAACTAGTATTAATTTTGGAGGCTTTGGTGATCCGGTACCACTTGGCGGTGTTGGTGATGTTGCGTTTATAGGCTCACTGTTTGTACAACGTGGTATTTATACATCTATAGGCGGCACACTATCAGAGGTGGTGGATATAAATACCATGATACCAGAAGGTAGTGGTAATTTTATGATGTTTAATGATCCGGTGTCACTAGGCGGCGGTGATGTTGCATTTATAGGCTTTGGCTCATCAGGACAGACTGGTATATACACATCTATTGGGGGCGCACTGTCACTAGTAGCAGACTTAGATACCATGATTCCTGATGGTAGCGGTGATTTTACAGGCTTTAGTGATCCAGTATCTCTTGGCGGAGGTGAAGTTGCATTTAGAGGCACTGGCTCATCAGGGCAGGAAGGTATATATATAACTCTAGGAGGAGCACTACTAGTTATTGCGGATTTAAACACCATGATACCGGGAGGCAGTGGTACTTTTACGGAAATTTTTGAGCCAGTATCCAGTGGCAGTGGTGATGTTGCATTTAGAGCTACAGGCACTGGCCAGCAAGGTATATATAGTGCTTTAAGTGAATCTGGATCGCTTACAATAGTAAAAGAATCAAATCCTGACGGCGAGATACGTTTTGAATACACAGGCACAGGTTTTCCAGCTACTTGCCCGTTCGATGGTATGTTCACTTTGGATGATGACGGATTTTTAGAATGTGATCTTGTTATTGGAAGTTATACCGTTCGAGAAACCAATTCTCAAGGCTTAGTTATCACAAATATACACTGTATTGGAGCCTCAGATTTCTCAACAACTGCTGATAGTGTAACAGTAAACTTGATGACAGATGAAATTGTAGTCTGCACCTTTACTAACACAGAACAATTCAATGTAGATATCACAATTAACCCAATGGGCGCAGGGAGTGTTACATCTAGTCCTTCAGGCATAGACTGCCCAGGTGATTGCAGTGAGCTATTTGATATAAATACATTTATAAATCTTAATGAGACTGCTGATCCTGATTTTAACTTTGTTAACTGGACTGGCGCTGCT
>BQJP01000036.1 GCA_021604765.1 Thermodesulfobacteriota bacterium | reverse complement strand
GGTTTTCAAGACCGGTGCAATCGCCGTTCTGCCAGCTCTCCGTAATAGATTGACTTTCTATTATACCCTTAACAACTAAAATGTGTATAGATGAAGAAGTCAGAAACTATATTCACGCTTGCTTTAAGTCAAATCATCCTTCCCTAAATCATTTTCGCCCAGATTATTGACAGCTAAATTGGAGATAATTTAGATGCTAGTTGAGGTTCTTCGAAAAGAGATTAATTCAATCATATATTTCTTGTATCAAAAAACATGTCTATCGAGTTAATATAATAAAAGGTGTAAATTTAGAATATCAATATCAGGAGGTGCAGTATGAAAATTGATCTTTACACTAAGATAACTTTAACTCTTATTGCGATAGCATTATGGGGCTTATTACTTCAGCCTTTGATAATATCCAGACCAGTGGTAGCATCGACCGGTATAACGGATGTAAATATTAAGCAAATTGACGGAAAGAATATTAAGCCGACGATAGACGTCAACATCAAGGAAATAAGCGGAAGAAAATTTTACAATCCATCTTTGCCGGTCATGATGAACAACTTAGATTGAAGCTCTAAAATTATAACACTTTCTGAAGATCTTCGTCTGAAAGTTCAATCGGCTCAACAGTTTCATTAATATTGGCTCTAAATTGGCTTAGGTCAAGACCTAGCAAATAGCAGGTTAGTAAAGACCTTATGTGCTTGTGCATAACCACAAGAACTTTCTCACCAGGGTAGGCAAGTGCAATCTCTCTGATTGTGCGCACAATACGCTGCTGAACCTCTGCCAATGTCTCAGGCGCGTTAGGAAGCGGAATCGACGCATCACCCTCATTCCACCATTTAGAGAAATCACTCTGTGGATCTGCAAGAAGATCTTCGTATTTCTGACCGTTCCAGTCTCCGTGGTCTAGTTCTCTTAGGTCCTGATGGATATCAAGTGGTATGCCAATCCTGTCAGCATAGGATTTAGATGTGTCATGTGCCCTTTTAAGTGGGCTTGTAACTATTCTGTCAAAGTTAAGAGCTTCTATAAGTGGAAATGTTTCTTCAATCTCGGCCAAGCCAACATCGCAAAGTGGACGATCGATCGTGCCTATAAGCCGCCCTTCTAAATTCCAATCTGTTTTACAATGCCGTCCGAGATAAATTTTTGCAGTTTCTTGTGATTCACTCATCTATTTTTTCCAGTTTTATGACGTATGATATGAAATATTTAGTTTAATTCAGGCATCAATATACCAAAGGGGCAATAATTTACAATAACTACATTAAGTTGCAGAATCTGCTTCTTGTTCTAACTTTTCTGCAGCCTGCTTTTTGCTGAACTTTTTAAGATCCGGTAAATATGTCCCACCTAATTTAACATGCCCTTTATCTACTCCATCTGTAAGTCTTTTTATTATATGGTCTTTGTCCAGACCCATAATATTAACACCATGATCAGATTCAACCAGACAAAGCATCTTCATCCCTTTACCATTATTATTAGCTAGTTCATATATAGCAGAATAATTTAATAGTGCCGCCTCGACAGTACCGCATGGTAATGAAGGGTTATTTGCACCAGAGTGGTATTCACCCTTTCTAAACCAATTAGGGTCGGGATATCCATGGAAATGAAGTATAGGCAGACCGTTCTTTATAAGATCAGGAGTGTACAATGCCGAAGCTAGGGCTTGAGCGAGAATTACATATGTATCAAAAGATGGTCTTATATCTTTTCTATTCAAATCTACTCCCCTAGGAGTTTCTAAATGTAGCTTACCTTTAACAACACCGATTCTTACTATGTCGCAACTAGGATCGAGATTGGTTTTATCACTACCGGAACGAGATGTTGTTATCCACATGTCTGGTACCTGCTGATAAATCTCCTTTCCGCGAATTACGGTTCGTACAAACCATCGACCTTTTTTATTTTCTCTAACCATATCGTCATCGACACTTTCCACTTTTTTGAGTTTATCCCAAGTAGATTTGGTTATTGTGGCCTTGCCTTCATATACAGGGGCTTCAGCTAATGCTATAAAACCATATGAAACACCGGTTCTGCCTTCCATTATCTTTTCGACAACATCTTTATGAGACTGCCGTTTTACTTTTTCGCTAAATTTAGACCCTCGAGGGTAGAGGTTAGTAGATTTAATCAACCGACCTAATTCCGCTAACTGTTGAGGAAATGCAGATTCTTCGGGATCATACTCCCCTTTTTTAAAACGGTTTAATACTGGTGGTTTAATTGGAGCATAAATCTTTGGTATTAAGGAATTCAAAACAAAATCGTCCATTCCATCGTTTAGATAGATAGAATCGGAAAGATTCATATTAACTAGGGAGAACTTATCTGGTGCGATACCCATAATTATTTCAGACATGGTGGCAATAAGGTTCTGTATCCCAATTGCTATCTTGCGGTCATATGTAGTGCTTTGGTTAGCAAATTCCGGCTCTAAAGGCATAAGAGTAAGAATCTGGGTATTAAAAGGGTCCTGCACATATCTAGCTGTAAAATCATCAGCCCATCCGCTTACCCTAAGAATTTCCATTACCGACATATCTGGTTTTCGCAAATAGCCGTACATTCTCTCAGCAATCCCGCTCAAAAAAGTCCTTGTTAGCGAATAATCTCTTTTAACATCTACTACTGCATGAATGTTTCTTTTAACCTTTCTAGTTTTTAGAACTTTTGATATCCATCCATCAGATACCTCTGCAGCTTCATCCCAGGGAATTACATTAACTCCATGCTCTTCTAATTTGTTTTTCAGTTTTTCTCTAAATTTTATTACAATCTGGTTCCCATAATTTCGAGGTAGAGGTCTAAATGTAACCCTTACCTTCTTTGCCATCTCCAGGGGCTTTCTTGGATTAACCAAGTCTTTTTGTACTGGCATTCCTGCTAGGCTAATAATTGTTTTGAGTTCTAAATCTGCAAATTGCTGACTATCCATATTTCTCTCCCACTATTCTCATACTGCTCCAATTAAGTAGTTCTATAATTTTTCTAAACAGAATTTATAAATAAATCTCGACCCAATTAATCAAGAACCATGTTTGCATAAATATTTCTTTGATGAATTACCAGGAGACATTTATACAACTTATCAATTATAGACTATTGAAAGGGGTTACTCAATAAATCCGGGTTACTAATTATTAACGAGTACCAGAAGAAATCAATAAGCTGTGAATGGATTTACTTATTGGATCCCTTATTAATATCCCTCAACCGTTAAAACTTCTTCCATTTGTTCTCGAACTATATGCATTAATTTCTCTCTCCCTTCTCTGCCCTTGGGAAAATCATCGACAGAGATAGGGGGCAAAAGTTTAATTTTCATAATTCCTGGATTAGGATGTCTAGAACCTTTAGAAAGTAGTTCAGCTCCGCCCGTTATCACCATAGTAACCACCGGGACTCTTGCCAGCACAGCAATTAGAAACCCACCCTTTTGAAAAGGTAAAAGCTTCCCATCTTTACTCCTAGTCCCTTCAGGAGCTACAACAACTGTGGGTCCCGAGCGTATTTTACTTACTATCTTCTTAACTTCTTTTGTATCTGAGCTTGAACCGTCTCGAGCAACAAGATAGTGACCGGACAATCTAGATACCCAGCCAATAAAAGGAATTTGACCTACTTCCTTTTTCATTATGGCACGCCAATCAATTGGCAAGATGGACATATATGCAAGTATATCGAGAGCGCTTTGGTGATTGAACATTATTATGCAGGGCTCTTGGGGAATATTTTCGAGACCTTCTACCTGAAGTTTTATACCTCCTGCCCACAAATTCGATTTTGCCCAGGGTTTTACAGCATACTTAGTGACAAAAGGACGATAAGTAAGAGATAAAATGATCCCAATTACGCCAAAAAAAGTTGTAAAGACCACAAACACGATTGCACAATATATTGTTCTAAGCATAGTAGATTAATTTTAAAGTGACTTTTTATGAATTCCCTGTAAGTAGATTTATCTTTATACACATTAATGTCAAGCGGACATTATTTTAAGCCCGGATGGCACAATTTCAATAGTATGTGTTCCTTTTTCCAGATAGAAAGGCTCACCGTCAGTGTGCGCCGGAATTTGATTTTCTAATGTTATCTCCATTTTTGTAGCTCTTTTAATATCCACTTCTTCGAGATCAGAATGCGAGCCCTCAAGAACCTTAGGTATTTTTATAAGCCGGTTAAATATAGACATGTCTTTAATAATATGGAAATCCAATAAACCGTCATCTATCTTTGCATCAGGTGCCAACTTGAACTTGCCTCCTTGATAGAGCCCATTGGATGCACCGGTAAGTAAAAGCGGTCCCTCATAGATCCAATCATCAATCTTAACTTGAACGGAGAATCCCTTAAACGTTATAGCTTCTTGAACAGATCCGAGCAAGTAGCCCAACTGTCCTCTCAAAAGCTTTAATTTTTTAAACCTATGTGAGACTGCACCGTCCAGACCGATTCCAAGACCATTTATAAAATATTTATCTCCCAGCTTTCCAACATCTACTTTTCTTTCTTTTCCTAAAAAAATGGTCTCCGTAGCTAACCTAGTATCAAGAGGGATCGAAGCGGCTTTTGGAAAATCATTTCCACTACCTGATGGAATAATACCAAATATGATATTTGAGCCGATTATACCGTTTACGATTTCATGAGATGTTCCATCCCCTCCAACAGATATTATATGGCTAAACCCATTGGCAACAGCTTGCTTCGCAAACTCTACAGCTTGTCCTGCTTTAGATGTAAATTTAAAGTCACTATTTATATTCTTGTTGGCGATTACATCCTTTATAATGTCATACGCTTTATTAGTTCTACCCTGACCTGCAGTAGGGTTAATTATAAAAATATAGTTTAGCTCTTTCAAAATTCCCTCTTTACTGTAAAATTCCCTACAGTTTACCACACTAAAAACTTTTTGTATTAAGCATTTTATCCAATAAGAAACTTGATAAACATACTATTTTATGTTAAATAACTTCGTTTATCTTGATAAGTGGTTTTATAAAACAGGAGGCATTTTTTAATGGCAGAAGAAACACATCAGTCCGAAGCGGTAAATGAAGCAATCAGTATGAAGCAGCTTCTTGAGGCAGGGGTTCATTTTGGTCACCAGATTAGTCATTGGAATCCGAAGATGAAGGACTATATATTTGGCAGCAGAAATGGAATACACATAATTGATCTTCAACAGACAGTTGGTTTATTTAAAACTGCATTCAATTTTGTAAGAGACATAGTTGCAGAGGGTGGCACCGTACTCTTTGTGGGAACAAAGAAACAGGCTCAAGGAATTATCTCTGAAGAAACCGTAAAATCAGGCATGCCCTATGTAAATTCACGCTGGCTTGGTGGAACACTAACTAATTTCCCCACAATTCGTGCAAGAGTTGATTATCTACTAGAACTAAAGAAGCTTGAGGAAGAAGGTCAGATGGACCATCTACCGAAAAAAGAAGTAAAAAACTTGAAACGAGAAATGCAGAAACTGGAGTACCTCGTGGGTGGAATCGTTAATATGAAGAGCATCCCTCAGGCTCTGTACATCGTTGATACAAGAAAAGAACATATTGCAGTACATGAAGCAAGAAAATTGGGAATACCAATTATTGGAGTTGTAGATACTAACTCAAATCCGGCAGATGCAGATCTGATCATCCCGAGCAATGACGACGCGATAAGAGCAATAAAATTATTCACATCCAGAATATCAGATGCTTGTGTTGAAGGTAAACATATTTATGAGCAAAAACTGCAGGCTGGAGAAGTAATTGTAAAAGAACAAGAATCCAAAGTTGTGGTAGAAAGAAAAGTGTTTGTCTTTAAAGAATACGGAGAGGAAGGCGAAAAAGAGGGTTCAACTTCTGTAGCTGTCTCTGAGTCCGCTCCAGGCGAAACACCAGCTCAAACTGAACCAGTAACTGAGGAGAGTCAGCCAGCTCAAAGCACTGATACTCCAACAGAAACTGCAGCTTCAGCAGAACCATCAAATGAAAGCCCATCTGAATTTGAGAGTGCTGCAGTAGAAACCGAAAAACAACCTGAACAAGAACCCGAGAAGGAGGCTTAGAATTACTATGGCTGAGATTACAGCATTAATGGTTAAAGATCTAAGAGATTCAACAGGAGCTCCATTTATAGATTGCAAAAAAGCATTAGAAGAAGTATCCGGAGACATGGAGAAAGCTCTTGATATACTAAAAATTAGAGGCGTTGCTAAAGCATCAAAAAAAGTTGGTAGAGATACTCCGGAAGGAACAGTAATGTCCTACATCCACGCTGGCGGAAAAATCGGAGTAATGATCGAAGTAAACTGTGAGACAGATTTTGTGGCTAGAAATGAAGAGTTTCAAGCATTTGCAAGAGAAGTTGCAATGCAGATTGCGGCGTCTAATCCTACCTACGTAAGCAAGGAAGAGATACCACAAGCAGAACTTGAAAGAGAGAAAGAAGTAATGAAAGCTCAGGTTCTAGAATCTGGCAAACCTGCAGAAATTGCTGAGAAGATAGTCGAAGGAAAAATAGAGAAGTATTACGAAGAAGTATGTCTACTTAATCAGACCTACATCAGAGACACAAAACTCAAAATCGACGATCTTTTACAAGCACTGATAGCCAAGATTGGAGAAAACATCAAAGTTAGACGGTTCACAAGATTCCAATTAGGCGAGCCACTGGATTAAATAGATAAACCTATGACATCTTCGAAAACTAATTCCGATCCAGAACCCAAGTACCGCAAAGTCCTTCTAAAGATAAGCGGGGAAGCACTTCAGGGAGAACAAGGATACGGTATTAGTGCCGAGGTACTCGATACTATCTCTAATGAAATTGCTGAAGTAAGCAGGCTCAATATCGAGATAGCCATTGTTATCGGCGGAGGAAACATATTTAGAGGAGTAGCGGGCTCATCTAAAGGTATAGATCGCTCCACTGGAGACTATATGGGCATGCTAGCTACAGTAATGAATGCTCTTGCCCTTCAGGATTCTTTAGAAAAAAAGGGTGTTCAAACCAGAGTTCAATCAGCGCTCAATATCGAGCAAGTCGCAGAGCCCTATATTAGAAGACGAGCGGTAAGACACCTTGAAAAAGGCCGTGTAGTACTATTCGCGGCCGGAACAGGCAACCCATTTTTTACCACTGACACAGCTGCCACACTAAGAGCCTTAGAAATAGGCGCCGATTTGATACTCAAAGCTACTAAAGTTGACGGTGTCTACGACAAGGATCCTTTAGTACACGATGACGCAGTTAAATTCAAAAAATTGACCTATATGGATGTTTTAAAGAATGAATTAAAAATTATGGATGCAACAGCAATCTCATTATGCATGCAGGGGAATATTCCTATTATAATTTTTAATTTATTTGGCAGTGGCAACATAAAAAATGTTATAATGGGAAGTGAGATAGGAACTATAGTAAGGAGTGATAAAGATGTGTGACAATATGCTAGATGACATTCTTACTGATACTGATGAGAGAATGGATAAAACCATTTCCGCCTTTAGTGCCGAACTTACTAAAATAAGAACTGGGAGAGCCTCATCGGGGCTTGTTGATAACATAATCGTAGATTATTACGGCGCCGAGACTCCCATAAATCAGCTAGCCACTGTATCCATACCAGAGTCAAAAACAATCATGATTCAGCCATGGGATGTAAGCGCTATACCAGAAGTAGAAAAAGCTATTATGAAATCTGAAATAGGTATTAATCCTTCAAACGATGGAAAAGTAATTAGACTAAACATACCAGCATTAACTGAAGAACGAAGAAAAGAGTTAGTTAAGTATGTTTCTAAAGTAGCGGAAGAATTTAGGGTCTCCATCAGACAAATCAGACATGATGTGAATCATTTTGTTAAAGATCTGGAAAAAGAAGAAGGACTTCCCGAAGATAGAGTTAAAAAGAATCTTGAGAATGTACAAAAAATTACAGATAATCACATTAAAAAGATTAGCGAGATATTGGAAGGAAAAGAAAAAGAGATACTGGAAGTCTAATCTATTCTAATTAGCTAAATCCCTCTACAAATTACCCCAGAATTTCAAATCTTGTACTATTTATACTTACTAAATTCTTATGTAGAATGCTATTCTTGTTTGTAGGAGAGAAGTGACAATGACGAGAAACTCTCTACCAAGTATTTTTTCTTATCTATTTATGATAATGGGGCTTGTAGCTTTATTCTCAGCTTTTGGAACAATAATAATATTCTTGAGGCGCTATTTTATTTCTAGGACCGACCTCGAAATAGAAACAGGATTCATCCTCTTATACATTCTTATCATTAGCCTAATTTTATGTCCTACGTTTCTCTATTTGTCATACAAGTTTGATAAACAAACCTCTTAGAACTAATTGCTGATTTTTGAAACACCACCCATGTACGGTACAAGAGCCTCAGGAATAGTGATGCTACCATCAGATTCCTGAAAATTCTCTAAAATTCCTATCACAGTCCTACCGACTGCAAGACCTGACCCATTTAGAGTATGCACAAGCTTCGTTTTACCACCTTCTTTAGGGCGATATCTTATCGACGCCCTTCTTGCCTGAAAGTCTTCAAAATTACTGCAGGAGGATATTTCCCTGTATGTATTTTCACTAGGAACCCAGACTTCAAGATCATAAGTCTTGGCAGAAGAGAAACCCGTATCACCTGTACACAGAACAACAACTCTATATGGCAGACCAAGGAGCTGCAGAATTCGCTCTGCGTTTTGAGTAAGAGACTCATGCTCTTCATATGACTTTTCGGGAGTTGAAAATTTTACTAGTTCAACTTTATTAAATTGATGCTGACGGATAATACCCTTTACATCTTTCCCATAAGATCCCGCTTCACTTCTAAAACAAGGAGTATAAGCAACATATTTTATAGGAAGATCATCTTCTTTTAATATCTCATCCCTGTGAATGTTCGTCACCGGAACTTCTGCTGTAGGAATTAGGTAAAAATTCGTATTTTCGATTTTAAACAAATCCTCTTCAAATTTGGGAAGGTTCCCTGTGCCGACAAAACTATCCGTATTTGCCATAAATGGGGGCAAAACCTCTTTATAGCCATGCTCGCTAGTATGCAGGTCCAGCATAAAGTTTATAAGCGCCCTTTCAAGCCTGGCTCCGAGCCCCTTATACAATGCGAACCTTGCCCCGGTAATTTTAGCGGCCCTATCAAGATCTAAAATATCTAGATCTTTTCCAAGCTCTATATGATCCTTGGGCTCAAAATCAAAATCCCTGGGCTCCCCCCATTTCCTGATTTCAACATTATCTTCTTCATTCTTTCCTACAGGCACCATTTCATTTGGAAGATTAGGGATCATTAACATAAAGTTACGGAACTCTTCTTCCGCTTTAGTTCTCAGTTCTCCGAGATTTTTAATTTTTGATGAAATCTCTTTCATCTCTTCTTGCAAGTTTGTAGCTTCTTCTTTTTTGCCTTCCCTCATTAATTCACCCATTTTTTTAGAACCGACATTTCTCTCGCGCTCAAGCTCTTCTACTTTCTTAATGATTTCCTTCCTTCCCATATCAAGAGCCCTAAATTGATCATAATCAACCAGAGCCCCCCTAGAATCCAATTTTTTCTTAACTTCTAATAAGTTTTCTTCTATCAATTTTGAATCAAGCATTTATCTTTATCCTTTTTGTAACTCTGGGAATTTGGTGCATTTACAATTATAGTGTGACTCTAAATCTATCATCAGCAATTTCCCTTTTCAAATTATTCAATTGTAAGCATTTAGAAATTATTTATAATAATCGTCTTATCTTTATTAATATTCATTATTCTGTTGTAAAATATATATAGGAGATAACAGTGGCGAACCTTGGCAAAGAAATAGAACTGACCTATATGGGTCACTCTACATTTAAAATAAAAAGCCCGTCGGGGAAAATCCTCATACTAGACCCGTGGGTAGACGGCAACCCTATGTGTCCTGATAATCTAAAAAAGATTAATAAAGTTGACATCTTAGCAATAACTCATGCTCACTTTGATCACATAGGGGACGGCGTTCGGATAGGAAACGAGTTTCAACCCAAAGTAGTAGGAATTTATGAAACCTGTGTTTGGCTAAACAATAAAGGTGTTGAAAACATATTACCTATGAATAAAGGCGGCACCCAGAAAGTCGATGGGCTTAAGTTCACTATGGTCCATGCGGATCATAGCTGCGGTATTCAGGAAGAAGATGGAACCATAACTTATGGCGGTGAAGCAGTTGGCTATGTTATAGAATTTGAGAATGGGTTTAAGATTTACCATGCAGGTGATACTGCAGTCTTTAGCGACATGAAGCTTATTGCCGAAATTTATAAGCCTGAGCTTATTATGATCCCAATAGGGGATTTGTTTACAATGTCACCAGTTGAAGCAGCGCACGCTTGCCGTTTTCTAGCTCCAAGATATGTAATCCCCATGCACTATGGAACTTTCCCGCTATTAACAGGTACACCTGATGAGTTGAGATATCTGACACAAGATATAAAAGATATTGAAATCATCGAGCTAAAACCCGGCGAAACTCTGGTTTAGAATATATGGGTAAGAGTTTAACACCCTAAGGGAGGATAATAATTAGCTTAATTTAATATGTGAAATGTATCCTCTACAAATCCTAGAGAATTTAGCATAAAATTTATAGATAGATTTTAATAACTAGCAAGCACTAGAAAAGGTCATTTTACTTAAAAAAAGCATAATCTATAGCCACTTACATATTTGACAACGAATGTAATTTATGATAATTATTAACGTTTGGATTAAGACAGGAGAGGTGTATTTAAGAGACCATGTTTGAAGGAATTTCTGAAAAACTAAACTCGACTTTAAAGAGAGTCAGAGGCTATGGAAAGCTAAGCGAAAGCAATATAGAAGAAGCTTTGCGTGAGGTAAGGCTCAGTCTACTTGAAGCTGATGTTAACTTTAAGGTTGTAAGAGACTTCATAAATTCG
This sequence comes from Thermodesulfobacteriota bacterium, assembly GCA_021604765.1. Taxonomy (GTDB): domain Bacteria; phylum Desulfobacterota_D; class UBA1144; order Nemesobacterales; family UBA2774; genus CR02bin9. Next base: position 12,897 of record BQJP01000036.1, on the reverse strand, counting down.
GTTAAAGAAAGAGCATTGGGTCAAGAAGTAGCCCAGAGCCTTTCACCGGGCCAACAATTTATTAAAATTGTACATGAAGAATTAATAGCTGTTTTAGGTAGTGAGAGCTCGGAGCTCGATCTAAAGACAACACCACCCGTAGGCATAATGCTGATTGGTCTTCAGGGTTCTGGTAAAACTACTTCGGCATCCAAAATAGCCCGTTATTTAAAAGAAAAACTAAATAGAAACCCTTATCTAGTACCAGTAGATGTTTATAGACCGGCTGCGATAGAACAACTTAAGGTCTTAGCAGGACAAATCGATGTTGGAGTTTATGATACACCACCAGGTGCAGAACCTGTCGAAATATGTAAAGACGCTTTCGCTTTTGCCCGGAGCAATGGATATGACACCGTTATTATCGATACCGCGGGTAGGCTTCATATTGACGAAGAGCTTATGGATGAGCTCAGGAACATTAAGACAGCGGTTGATCCTCATCAGGTTTTGCTTGTTGCTGATGCCATGACCGGTCAGGATGCCGTGAATGTATCTACCAGCTTCAACGAAGCAATTGATATAGATGGAGTGGTGCTCACAAAAATGGATGGTGACGCAAGAGGTGGTGCGGCACTATCAATAAAGGCTGTAACTGGCAAACCGATTAAATTCTTCGGTACCGGCGAAAAGCTAGACGCAATAGAAGTATTTCATCCAGACAGAATAGCATCCAGAATCTTAGGAATGGGCGATGTCCTAAGCTTCATAGAAAAAGCTCAAACAGCTTTTGAAGATAAAAAAGCCGAGGATATGGCAAAGAAACTGCTTAAAAAGCAATTCTCTTTAGCCGACTTTAAGGATGCAATGCTTACAATGAATAAGATGGGATCGCTTGAAAGTATGACTCAGATGATCCCTGGAATGAAAGATGTTTCTAAAGATCCTAAAGCTTTAGAAACTGCTGAAAAAGAAATCAAGAAAACAATTGCTATAATTGACTCAATGACACCCAAAGAAAGACTCAATCACACTATCATAAACGGTTCAAGACGCAAAAGAATCGCTAAAGGTAGCGGAACAAGAGTTGAAGATATAAATCGCATGATAAAGAACTACATGCAAATGAGGAAAATGATGGGTAATATGGGTAAAATGGGCAAGTTAGCAAAAAGAATGATGAAAGTTAGGTAATATAGTTTATTATACTGATATACAGTTAGGAGGTATTAATAGTTTGGTTAAAATAAGACTTATGAGAGCTGGTTCGAAAAAGAGGCCTTTTTACAGAATAGTTGCAGCTGATTCTCGCTCACCTCGCGATGGTAAATTTCTTGAGATCTTAGGATACTACGACCCAAGAAAGAGCCCGCATGTTTTAGAGGTTGATACAGAAAGAGTTAATGACTGGGTTGGCAAAGGCGCTCAGACATCTGAAAGAGTCGGCAAATTGATTTCTACATTAAACTAGGACTAGAACAGTAACGAGAAGAAAGTGCTTGAATATTGATACTATAGACGGGAGGTATCAGTTATGGATAGACTAAATGAGCTTGTAACTTTCATTGCGCAGTCCCTGGTAGACAGTCCTGAGAAAGTGGAAGTACGTGAGATTGCTGGAGAGCAAACAGCGGTGCTTGAATTAAAAGTTGCCCAAGAAGACTTAGGCAAAATAATTGGCAAGCAGGGGAAGACCGCTAAGGCTATTAGAACAATTTTAGGTGCTGCCGCTGCTAAAATGAGAAAGCGGGCAGTGCTTGAAATCTTAGAATAAGAAACGTCCCCTTATTAATAAATATGGGACTAATTTCATTCGGCAAGATCTCTAAAGTGCACGGGTTATCAGGAGAAATTAAAATTACCCCTTTTAGCCGCCAACTAGATAACATTTCTACTCTGGAACGTATCTTTTTAATCAAAACCCCCGATAGCTCCCCCGTAGAATTAATTATTACCAAAAGCCGTATACATAAAAATACTGCTGTGTTAAAAATACAAGGAATTGATTCTATTGAAGATGCGGAGAAACTTGTAGGAAGCATCATACATGTAGAGATTTCAGATCTCCAAGACCTTGAAGAAGACGAGTATTATTGGTTTGATCTTATTGGTCTTAAAGTATTCACAGAAGAAGGACAGTACGTAGGTGAGGTAGACAGCTTAATTGATCGATCACTGCAGAGTTTGTTAGTAGTAAAGAAAGAAGGCGAGGAGCATTTGATACCCCTTACAGAACCCATAGTTCAAAAAGTGGACTTAGTTAAATCTAAAATTATTATAAATCCTATTGAAGGTCTTCTAGAATAAAGTCTACTCACTCATCTAACTACCTTTGATAATAAATCCAAGAAAATGAAATACGACATTCTAACTATATTTCCTGAATTTTTTGATTCCCCTTTTTCTTTTGGAATATTAAAGAAAGCGCAGGATAAAGGTCTCTTAGAGATTAATACTCACGATATTAGGGTATACTCCGAAGACAAACATAAAACCGTAGATGACACTCCATATGGCGGAGGCGGGGGAATGTTGATGAAAATTGAGCCTGTCGCAGCAGCTTTGGAGAATGTAAAAAAGACTGGCAAAAAATCTCTAGTAGTTTTAACAACGCCCGATGGTGAGAAATTTACAGACAAGATGGCTAGAGAGTTGGCAGATTATGACCAGATAACAATTATTTGTGGAAGATATGAAGGTGTAGACGAGAGAATTAGAGATCTATACGTAGATAAAGAGATCTCAATTGGAGATTATGTGCTTTCGGGAGGGGAGAATGCTGCCTCGGTAATTGTAGAAAGCGTCTCAAGATTTATTCCAGGAGTACTGGGAAATGAACTATCTCCTCAAAATGACTCATTTAACCAAGGATTACTGGAATACCCACAATATACAAGACCAGAAAACTTTGAAGGAAAAAGTGTTCCAAAAGTGCTTTTGTCTGGCAATCATGGCGACATAGATAAATGGAGAAAGACAGAAAGCATCAAAAGGACTTTCAAAAAGAGACCTGACTTGCTTGATAAAGCTAAATTAGATAATCAAGACATAGACTTTGTTAAAGAATTAAAAGAAAGAAACTCACCTAGTTTTAAGGTATATATTGCATTAATCCATTATCCCGTATACAATAATCGGTTTAAAATTATTACTACAGCGTTTACCAACTTAGATGTACATGATATAGCACGCTCGGCTGTTACATATGGGGTTGAAAAGTTCTATTTGGTACAGCCAAATCCTGAACAGCAAAAGCTGGTAAACCGTGTGTTAAAACATTGGATCAATGGTGAGGGCTCATCATTTAACAAATCAAGATCAGAAGCCCTAAATCGAGTAGAATTAAGAAATACACTAGAAGATGTAACTCGAGAGATTCAAGAAGTTGAAGGAGAAAAACCCACAACTATTGTTACTGACGCAAGATCCGCAGATAACATGATTGGGTTTGAAGATTTAAGAGAATTAATTTTCTCAGAGAAAGAAAAACCTTATTTATTGTTATTGGGAACCGGCTGGGGTTTGGCAAACGAGATAATGGACAGCGCTGATTATAGATTAAAGCCAGTTAGTGGCTACACAAACTACAATCACCTACCTGTACGGAGCGCAGCCGCAATAATTTTAGATAGATTATTTTCATGTAAAATATGACAGGAGATTTATTATGAGCATCGTTAACGAAATAGAAGCAAGCATTATGAGAAGTGACCTGCCTGATTTTAGATCAGGTGATACAGTTGCTGTTCACTACAAAATTAAAGAAGGGGAAAGGGAAAGAATCCAGGTCTTTGAAGGTGTGGTTATCGCCAAAAAAGGTGGAGGAGCCCGCGAAACGTTTATAGTGAGGAAAGTATCTTATGGGGTAGGAGTTGAAAGAATATTTGCGCTCCATTCTCCATTGATTGATAAGATTGAGGTCAAGAGACAAGGAAAAGTCAGAAGAGCCAAGCTTTATTATCTTAGGGGACTTTCCAAGAAAGCCAGTAGAATTAAGGAAAGATCAAGGCTTGATCAAGTTGATACCAAAACTCAAGCTACAAATGACACAAAGGCAGAAGTTGAGCCAGAGGTCATAGAAAACAATACAAACCCTGAAGTTCAAGAAGAACCAGCAACAAACGGCAATTAAATCTGGTTCATTAAAAAAAAGAAAACAAATAGTGTTAAAAGTTCTGATAACCGGGACGGTCAGAGACAATTTGGCTGCCCGGTTTTTTATTAGACAATAATTTACTTGTGATCTATAAAAGCCTGAAGACCTATCAAACATAAAGTTAGCATTAGCACTTTCCCATATTATAAGTCATCAAATTTTACCAATGATCCCTCTTTGAATTTTAATATATAGCAATCATAATCAAAACCGTCATCGTCGGAGCACTGATAGATCCATTGTTGAAAATCCCCGGATTTCTCAATTTCGTTAGGCTCTCCCAAAGCTTTTAGTGCCTCGTCTTCATTCATTCCAACGACAGGGTATTCATGCTTGATTCCACCCCGTATTTTTTTAAGTACTTCTTGATCTCTCTGAACTAAATCATATTTGCTCACTTCAACAATCAATTTTCTGTTTTCAACGTTACCTACTTCAGTATCGACTTCTTTCACTTTTATACTTTCACAACTCCACACCATCACACCATCACTTACCATAGAAACTTTCTCCGGCATCGCAGCGCTAATTTCACCTATAGACTCTTTTACATAAATCGCTGACTTTTTATCGGTTGTAGTATCATAGAAGCTCACATTTTTAGTTGCACAGTTCCCAGACTTCCAGTGCTGTAGCACGGAAGCAACACCAAAACTTCTAGACCTCAAACGTTGAGCTAGAAGTTTGTTCGAAGAATCCTCAGGTATGTTGAAGTCTTTCACCGCATGCTTGTTTTCCACAAGCAAAACTATGGGCTTATCGTCAATTATTTTAACAACTTCTTGCTCCATCCACGCATCTTTAGTTACTGGAGTCGAACTTGGGGGATTAATGGCATAAATGGACAAACATTTTCCTGCAATTATCTGCTCGCTAAAATTAACCAACATTTCCCTGTAGCTGTCGTGATCAATTACATTATCTATTTCAACATCTGACATTGAGACCTGTCCTCTCATTGCTCTATTTAATACCGCCTGCTGATCAGAAGGTATTTCAAGACCGACCTTAAGACATTTAGCTTCAGAGATATAATTAGTTGCGGCTTTTGAAACAAAGTCGACAGACTCGGACTGGCCATAGGATTCGCCAATGACAAGGATTTGATTGCTCCCCATAAGAGTTGTCAGAGACAAGTTCTCACTCTGAGCATAAGACTTATGAGCAATCAATAAACTTAAGAATAATAACAAAAGGTAAATTGATATTTTATGCATCTATTCCACCAATAAATTTATTTAGGTCTCTCTAATATATCTAACTCACTACATTTAAAGGATTAATATAAGTAAGGATTGTTAAGTTTATATTAAGAACAAATGGATTAACATTCTAGGCTTTAGAGAAAGAGTAACACAATTTAACTATTCACCTTTCCATACAGGTTCTCTTTTTTCTAAGAAAGCATCTATCCCCTCTTCAGCGTCACGTGCCATCATATTCTCAACCATAACCTTGCTACAGTACTCATAGGCTCCAGCCATATCCTTATCAAGCTGTTTATAGAAGGCTTCTTTACCTATCTTGAGTGTTAATGGAGATTTGGATGCTATCTTTGTTGCAAACTCAATTGCGGCATTATCTAGTTCAGTTTCAGGTACTACTTTATTTACAAGCCCTATTTCATATGCCCTTTGAGCAGAAATAAAGTCACCTGTTAACAACATTTCCATGGCATGTTTTCTAGTTACATTTCTTGATAGCCCCACCATAGGGGTAGAACAGAACAACCCAATATTAACACCCGGTGTGGCAAATTTTGCATTCTCATCGGTAACTGCCAGGTCACATGTAGAGACAAGTTGACACCCTGCTGCAGTAGCAATACCGTGGACTTTAGCTATGACAGGCTTAGGACAATTTATGATAGACATCATCATCTTCGCACAAACATTAAAAGTCTTTTCGTAAAATTCTCGTTCAGGATTTCGGCGCATTTCTTTTAAATCATGTCCTGCGCAAAATCCTTTGCCTGAACCAGAAAGAATTACAACTTTTACCGAGGGATCTCCGGAAACAGCTTTTATCTGCTCTATCAACGCCTTCATGCTAGAAATCGATAGAGAGTTATAAGATTTAGGTCTGTTCAGAATAAGATTAGAGATTCCATCAGTATCGTTTCGGATTATTAAATTTTCGGAGTTTTCTTTTGTCATAGGCATAGTTTTCTCTCATAGAAAGATACACGATAAATTTAATTGTATTATATTTATTGGAAATATCTAGTTTGTAAATGAAAAGAGATATTTAGCAGAACTGGAATGAAAAACTATTTAATTAGCTGTTTTTGCGTTATCAGTCAAGATGCTGACTTGATCATCTCTTACGTCGGCAACTCCGCCTTCAACTATCAGCTTGGTCTCGGTATTCCCTCTCTTATATTTAAGCTCACCGGAGTTAAGAGTTGTGATAAATGGAACATGACCAGGCAAAATCCCAAACTCTCCAATCTGCCCAGGAGCTACAACTTCGTCAACTTGCTCATCTACTACTAGTTTGGTTGGTGTAATTACTTTTAGATGTATATCGTCAGCCAATTTTCAATCTCTCCTATAAAGTTAATTCTCTTAGGAACTAATTGAGGGGCAAATAAGCCCCTCATGCTTTTTTCTTATTATGCAATAATTTCTTTAGCCTTCTCATGAACTTCGTCAAGGTTTCCAACCATATAAAATGCCTGTTCAGGGATATCATCCATAGTACCCGAGATAACCTCTTTAAAAGCTTCTATAGTCTCTTTAATAGGCACATATTTACCAGGAGTACCTGTGAACTGCTCAGCTACGTGGAACGGCTGCGAAAGGAATCTCTGAACCTTTCTAGCCCTGGCAACAACTAGCTTATCTTCTTCTGAAAGCTCATCCATACCCAAGATAGCAATAATCTCTTGAAGCTGTTTGTATCTCTGAAGTACTTCCTGTACCTGACGAGCAACTTCATAGTGTTCTTGTCCAACAATTTGAGGATCAAGAATACGAGATGTTGAATCAAGTGGATCCACTGCAGGGTAAATTCCAAGCTCAGTTAACTGACGTGAAAGAACTGTTGTACCGTCTAAGTGAGCAAATGTAGTTGCAGGAGCAGGGTCAGTTAAGTCATCCGCAGGAACATAAATAGCTTGTACAGATGTAATAGAACCTTTAACTGTAGAAGTAATCCTTTCTTGCAATTCTCCAAGGTCAGTAGCCAGTGTCGGCTGATAACCAACAGCGGAAGGAATCCTTCCTAGCAGTGCTGACACCTCTGATCCCGCTTGGGTAAACCTGAATATGTTATCAATAAAGAGTAGAACGTCCTGACCTTCTTCATCACGGAAATACTCAGCAAGTGTTAGCGCTGTTAGTGCAACCCTTGCTCTAGCTCCCGGTGGTTCGTTCATCTGTCCGAATACTAGTCCAGTATTGTCTATAACTCCTGAGTCTTTCATCTCGTGCCAGAGGTCATTTCCTTCACGTGTTCTCTCTCCAACACCACCAAACACGGATACTCCACCGTATTCTTTAGCAACGTTATGAATAAGCTCCATTAGTAGTACTGTTTTACCAACACCAGCACCACCGAATAGCCCAATCTTTCCTCCTTTAAGGAACGGGGCGATCAAGTCGATAACTTTAATACCAGTTTCAAAAAGCTCCAGTTTCGTGCTTTGCTCAACAAACTTAGGTGCTTCACGATGAATAGGCCAGCGCATTTTAGTTGCTACTGGTCCGGCTTCGTCAATAGGCTCACCTACAACGTTCACCATTCGTCCTAACGCCTCTTTTCCTACCGGCACGGTAATACCATCTCCGGTATTAAGGGCATCCTGGCCTCTGATGAGACCTTCTGTAGAATCCATAGCAATACAGCGAACGCGGTTGCCACCAAGCTGCTGTGCGACTTCAACAATGAGATTCCACTCTTCATCGTTAATGAGATGGTTTGTAAGTTTTAGCGCTGTATAGATTGGGGGGAGTTCGCTGTCCTTAAACTCAACGTCAAGTACAGGTCCCATAATCTGTACAACTTTTCCCATATTATTAGTATTTGTGTCCATCTTACTCGTCTCCTTTACTTAATGCCTCAGTTCCATTTACGATATCCATGAGTTCTGTTGTAATCATGGCCTGTCTTGTTTTATTGTATAAAAGCGTGAGGTTTTTTATTACGTCGTTTGCGTTATTTGTTGCATTTTCCATGGCTGTCATACGAGAAGCATGTTCGCTGGTCATTGATTCTTGAATGGCCCGCTGGACCCTAACCTGAACATATTTTGGAAGTAGCTCACTTAGAATTCCTTTCTTTGTGGGCTCATAGAGATAATCTATTTGGCTGTCATCTTCAGTATCAGAATCAGCTTCAATTGGAAGAACTTTTTCATAGGTTATTTCCTGAGTTAGAGCAGATTTGAAGTAGTTGTATACTAATATAACTTCGTCGCTATCACCCTTAATAAACTCCTTTGTTAATTGTTCCGATACTTTTTCTGATATTTCATTATAGTTTCTGTCTGTTATACCAATATAGCTATTCGCAACCTTAAACCCTTCTTTCCCAAAATGTTCTTTACCCCTTCTGCCTAAAAAGCTAAAAGTAACTTCGTCATAAGTTTTGGTATCAGTAACCAAGTATGTCTCAAGTTTTCTGATAAGACTGCTGTTAAAACTACCACAAAGCCCTCGATCTGAGGTTATAAAAACAAGATGAAGTTTTTTGGGGTCATCTGACTTTCTGAGTAGTGGATGTGATTCTGAATCACACCTCTTAGCCACATTCATTGTGGTATCTTGATAGGCATCAGAATATGGGCGATAAGCCATAAGTAGATCCTGAGCACGCTTTAGCTTTACAGCAGAGATCAGCTTCATAGCACTCATAATTCGGCTCGTGCCTTTAACACTGCTAATTTTCGTTTTTATTTGTTGTAAACTTGCCATAATATTTTATGTATAGAGAATGCAAATCTCTAATTGATTATGATAAATCTCCTAATTGATTTTTAAGTTCGCCAAGAGCACTCTTAACACTCTCTTCAAGTTCATCTGAAATCACTTTTTTTGTTCTAATTTCATCCAACAGACTTGAATAGCTTGAATCGAAGAATGAATAGAGCTCTTTTTCATACTTGTTTACTGCGTCAACTGGGTAATCGTCAACATATCCGTTTGTCACTGCATAGATAATTAAAATCTGCTTTTCAACTGCAAGTGGTTCATACTGACCCTGCTTTAGGGCTTCCACAAGTCTGCTACCACGAGCTAGCTGGGCCTGTGTTGCTTTATCTAAGTCAGAAGCGAACTGTGCAAACGCTTCAACCTCTCTGTACTGTGCCAATTCCAATCTCAAGGTTCCGGCTACATTTTTCATAGCTTTAATCTGTGCTGATCCACCTACCCTGGATACCGAAAGTCCAACGTTAATAGCAGGTCTAATACCTGAATAGAAGAGATCACTCTCAAGGTAGATCTGACCATCAGTAATAGAGATTACGTTGGTCGGAATGTAAGCGGATACGTCACCCGCTTGAGTTTCAATAATCGGAAGCGCAGTTAATGACCCGCCGCCGTCTTCGTCCCTCATTTTAGCAGCACGCTCAAGCAGTCTGGAATGGAGATAGAAAACGTCTCCAGGATACGCCTCACGTCCAGGAGGCCTTCTAAGGAGCAAGGACAACTGACGATATGCCCATGCGTGTTTTGTTAAATCGTCATAAATAACTAGTGCGTGTCTTCCTGTGTCTCTGAAGTATTCTCCGAGAGCACAACCTGTATAAGGAGCAATAAACTGAAACGGTGCTGGGTCACTGGCTGTTGCAGCAACAATGGTTGTATATTCCATCGCGCCGTGTTCTTTTAATTTGTCCATCACCTGAGCAACTGTGGACTGTTTTTGTCCTACAGCTACATAGATGCAATATACGTCTTCATCTTTTTGGTTAATTATAGTATCAATTGCGATTGCCGTCTTACCAATCTGACGGTCACCTAATATTAATTCTCTCTGGCCTCTACCAATCGGGATCATAGCATCGATTGATTTAATACCAGTTTGAAGTGGTTCACTTACAGATTGTCTGTAAACAACACCGGGGGCTTTAACCTCGATCTGTCTTGTTTCGTCGCTTTGTATTTCGCCTTTACCGTCAATTGGCTGCCCCAGAGCATTTACTACCCTGCCCTTCATATTGTCACCAACAGGAACCTCGGCAATTCTGCCTGTTCGTTTTACAATATCTCCTTCCTGAACCTCTGTATCTTCTCCGAAGAGCGCAATACCAACGTTATCCTCTTCAAGGTTTAGAACAAGGCCCATAATTCCGCTCTTAAACTCCACAAGCTCACCTGACATTGCTTGGTCAAGTCCATATGCACGAGCGATTCCATCACCAACAGATACAACAGTTCCAACTTCAGAGGTTTCAACCTTAGTGTCGTAACCCTTTATTCTATCTCTTAATATTTCACCAATCTCTTCAATCTTTAAATCCTGCATCTTATTGACTCCTTATAACTTAATAAACTCATACTTTTCAATTTTTGACCACTTTTAGGATTGAGAGAGGATACCTCTGATTCTCTCAAGTTGGGTCTTAATACTACCATCGAACACTTTATCTTCAACCTTTGCTATTATTCCCCCAATTATCTCGGGATCAACCTTGGATGTAACCTCAACTTCCTGCCCCATTACTTCAGTTAATTTCGCTTTCACTTTGCTCAAATCTTCTTCTGAAGGATTTGAAGCCATAACTATTTCGGCTTTAATTTTTCCAGAAGCTTTTCTTAGCTTTTGAATAAACGTTTGTTCAGAATTCAGTAGTGATTTAAACTTGCCTAATTCTAGAATCAAGCTAAGAAAATTGCTTGTAAGACTGTCGTAACCTCTTTTTGAAGCAATATCTTTTGCTACTCCTTCTCTTTCTTTGAGATTATAGGTCGAGCTCCAGAGCACATTCTTAAGCTCTGGGCTAGTTGAAAGAATAGAATAGAAGTCTTCAACATCAGAAGTTATTTTATCAAGCTTATTTTCTTGTTTTGCACTTTCTATGAGAGCTTCGGATAGATCCCTTAGTGTTGCGATTGATGCCATGTGTTATCCCCTACGTTAGTAGTAAACTCATCTACAAATCTTTGTTTATCAGTCTCACTCAAATTTTCTTTAATTATTTTCTCAGCAATCTCGAGAGCCAATGTCACAACTTCTGACTGAATTTCCTGCTTTGCTCTTGCAGCCTCAAATTCTATAGTTTCCTGAGCTTCTTTCTTAATGTTTTCAGAGGCAAGACTTGCTTGCCTTAGAATTTCTTCTCTTTCAGATTGACCTTGCTTTACTATACTTTCTTTAATGCTGTTTATTTCGTCTTCTATGCCTTTAAGCTTTTGCGCATATTCTTCATACTTATTTTTAGCTTCAGCAATAGTATTTTGGGCGTGATCGATTTCACTGCTTATTGACCCCTTCCTCTCTACTAAGAAATTTCGCACGGAATCTTTAAGAAAATAGACTAGCACTCCAAGCAGTAATACAAGATTCACTGTATGCTCAAAAACATATCTCCAGTTAAAAGTATTTCCGCCTTCAGACGCGTTTGTTAGTATAAGGTTTAATATTTCAAAATCTGTCAATTTCTTACCTCCTTACCTAAAACCTTTGAAGCAATATCCCCCGCCAATCTGTCTATATCGCTTTTAATATTATCTTTAATCTCTTTAGTATCAGCTTCTAGTTTAGCTTTTGCTTCTTCCAAAAGGCCACCTGTTTCTTCTCTTGCTTTACTCAATATCTCTCCAGCCACTGTTTGACCTTCCAGCACTAATTTATTGCGCTCTTCAACAGCAAGCTCTCTAGCCTCATGTAATTTGGCATCATATTCTTCAATGATTGACTTAACCTTATCTTCAAGCTCGTGCGCTTCTTCAATTGCCCCTCTAGTGAGCATATCCCTTCTATCAATAAGATTTATAAAGGGTTTGAAAACCAATTTGTTTAATATGAATATTGCGATTAGGAATATAGCTATCTGAATAAAAACGGTGTAATTAACACTCAACAAGTCCTCTGAAGCAGCATGTGCGTTGCTTGTTACAACAACAAGTGCTAAAGAATAAAAGATAAATTGTTTTAGTCGTTCAAAATACATTAGTTTTATCTCCTTAGTATTTCTATGCCATATCCTTAGCTGTATCCACGCTCTTTGAAAACATTATTTTAAGTAGTGGGGGCGCTATAAATGTTGTTAACATTACCATAACAGTCACAGCAGAAAATAGCTGTGAGTTAAATACCCCATATGTGAGACCAACCTGAGCAAAAATTAACCCTACCTCACCTCTGGGGATCATACCAACACCTACTACAGCTTTATTGATTCCCTTCTTAAATACTGCAAATCCAGCTATAAACTTACCTATGACAGCAACAACAAATAGTATCAGTGCTATTAATAGAATCGGTATGTTTTCACTAACAAACGGATTAAACACAGATACATCTACAGCTGCACCAACCATTATAAAAAATATCGGAGTAAAGAAATCCGAAACTGGCTTTAAATTGTGTTCAATCGACTTAAATTGATTAGTATTTGCTAGGACCAGTCCTGCGGCAAATGCACCAACAATAGGTGCTAAGCCTACCAGACTTGCTAGAAAAGCAAAGGTAAATGCGAAAGAAAGAGCACTTAATAACAACACACCCCTGACTTTCATCATCTCAACTAGATTAAATAGCTTCTTAGATATCAAGTTTCCTACTAATATGGCAACTATAAGGAAGCCAAAAGC
>BQJP01000035.1 GCA_021604765.1 Thermodesulfobacteriota bacterium | reverse complement strand
TGAAACTCTTTCCAATCATTTATACGTTCTTCAGGAGAACGGTCGGGTTCGAGTTCTCTGTCATGCTGCATAAATCCAGTAGGGTCACCCATTGTACTTCCTCCAAATCTCAATCAATATATCGATAGTATTCATTGTTTTATGTTTTAATCGAAGATAGGAAACTAATTTCCACTAACGCGAGCAAGGTCGCTCTTGTTTTCTTCAAAAGCAGCCATTAAGGCTTCATCTCCACTTAAACCCTTTTGCTCAACCCTCTCTATTGCTTCTAACATACGTTTAAAGTCTTTTGGCATTATTCTAACAAATTTATTCACAATGTTATCCCAATCTGAAAGCACTCTTTTTCCTTTCTCGCTATCTGTATGTTGAACATGTCGAGTTATCATTTCTTTAACTTCTTCTGCGTCATTTTCATTAAGTGGTTCAAGGTCTACCATATCCTGATTGCATCTAATTGAAAAATCCCCTTCTTCATCAAGAACATATGCTATTCCGCCTGACATCCCTGCAGCGAAGTTTCTACCAGTGTGTCCGATTACAACAACTCGCCCGCCAGTCATATACTCACAAGCATGATCTCCAACACCCTCAACTACTGTGCGAACACCGCTATTTCGCACACAGAACCTTTCACCTGCAAGCCCTCTAATATAAGACTCTCCGCCGGTAGCGCCGTAAAATGCAACGTTGCCTATAATGATGTTTTCTTCAGCGATAAATGTGGATGCTTTAGGAGGATAAACAATTATCTTCCCACCAGAGAGTCCCTTTCCTAAATAATCGTTAGAGTCACCCTCTAATATTAATGTCATATATTTAGGGACAAAAGCTCCAAAGCTCTGCCCGGCTGATCCATTGAAGTGTAGACGCACCGTTTCTTCAGGCAGACCATCCAGGCCATATTTTTTAGTAAGCTCACTGCCCAAAATAGTTCCAACAGTACGGTCTATATTTTTGATAGGAAGTATAGCTTCAATGGGCTCACCATTTTCAAGAGTCGGCTTACATATATCAAGCAAAACTTTATTATCAAGAGCATCTTCAAGTCCATGATCCTGCTCAATTTGAGCATAAGTTCCGTAATCACTTGGAACTTCAGGCTGATAGATAACATCTGAAAGATCTAACCCCTTTGCTTTCCAATGATCTACCTCTTTCCTCATTTCAAGTTTGTCTGTCCTTCCAATCATTTCGTTAATAGTTCTAAATCCAAGCTCTGCCATAAGCTCTCTGATTTCCTGAGCAACAAACTGCATAAAATTAACAACGTGGCTCGGATCACCCATGAATTTTTTACGAAGCTCAGGGTTTTGTGTAGCAACTCCAACAGGACAAGTATCCAGATGACAGACTCGCATCATTATGCAGCCTAGAATGATAAGGGGAGCTGTCGAAAAACCATATTCCTCAGCTCCTAAAAGAGCTGCAATGACTACATCACGCCCAGTTTTCATCTGACCATCAGTCTCAAGTACAACACGGCTTCTCAAGTTATTCAAAAGAAGGGTCTGATGAGTTTCTGCCAGTCCCAATTCCCATGGAAGCCCCGCGTGTTGAATGCTGCTTTGAGGTGATGCTCCTGTTCCACCGTCATAGCCACTGACAAGTATTACATCGGCATGCCCCTTTGCTACTCCTGCAGCGATAGTTCCGACGCCAACTTCTGACACCAATTTTACATTTATACGTGCTTTTTGATTTGCATTTTTTAAGTCATGAATAAGCTCCGCAAGATCTTCAATTGAATATATATCATGATGCGGGGGAGGCGAGATTAAGCCCACTCCCGGTGTTGAAAGTCTGACCTTGGCTATCCATGGATACACTTTTCTGCCGGGAAGCTGTCCACCCTCTCCGGGTTTGGCTCCCTGTGCAATTTTTATCTGTATTTCTTCAGCATTAACAAGATATTCACTGGTAACTCCAAACCGACCAGATGCAACCTGTTTAATAGAACTTCTTCTTAAATCCCCGTTTTCATCAGGAATATTCCGCGCTGTATCCTCTCCGCCTTCTCCGGTATTACTCTTGCCGCCGATTCTGTTCATTGCTATTGCAAGACTTTCATGTGCCTCTGAACTTATAGCGCCGTATGACATAGCGCCAGTCTTGAAACGTTTGCATATAGATTCAACAGATTCAACCTCTTCAATTGGTATTGGATCAGAATCTGTTTTTAGTTCTAAGAGCCCCCTCAGAGTAGATAACTGTTTTGACTCGTCGGTAACTAGATCTGAGAATTGTTTAAACTGCTCATAGCTATTGGCTCGGCACGCGCGCTGAAGCATATGAACTGATTTTGGATTAAAAGCGTGATGTTCTCCGCCTGGGCGCCACTGATAAAGCCCGCCCTCATCAAGCGTATCGGGAACAACATCACGGTCAGGATATGCTGTTTCATATCTGAGTCTAATTTCTTCTGTTATAACATCTATGCCCGCTCCTTTAATTCTCGTAGGAGTCCAGGTGAAATACTTATCTATAAAATCATGGTTGAGCCCTATAGCCTCAAATATCTGAGCTCCATGGTAACTCTGAATAGCTGAGATACCAATCTTAGACATAGTTTTTACAATACCTTTAACAAAACTTTTATTATAATTAATTATGGCCTTTTCTTTAGTAATTCCAGCGAGCATACCTTCATCAATCATGTCTTCAATAGTCTCATATGCCATGTATGGATTTATAGCGCTAATTCCATAACCCACTAAAAGAGCAAAATGATGCACTTCTCTTGGTTCTCCTGATTCGAGAACTAAACCGACTTTCATGCGGTTTCCATTTCTTATTAAATGATGGTGTAAACCGGCTGATGCTAGGAGCGCAGGTATTGGAGCATTTTCATCATTAAACCCTTTATCAGATAGCACTATGATATTTGTACCTTGAGAGATAGCTTTATCAGCTTGCTCAAAAAGTTGCTCTAAGGCTTTCTCCAGCCCTTTGCTACCTTCTGAAATCTTAAAGAGGATATGCAGTGTTTCTGACTTAAAGTTTTCATTATCAAGTTTTTTTATCTTCAGAAGATCTTCATTAGTTAACGCAGGCGCTTCCAGCCAAATTTTCCTGCAGTTCTCAGGACCCGGGTTAAGAATATTAGGTTCTGGACCTAGAGTCATTTCAGTTGCTGTAATAAGCTCTTCACGAATAGAATCTATCGCGGGGTTTGTTACCTGGGCAAAAAGCTGTTTAAAATAATCATACAATAGCTTTGGTTGACTAGAAAGTATCGCTATAGGCGTATCCTTACCCATAGAACCCACTGGCTCAACAGCGTTACTAGCCATTGGACCTATTAAAATTCTTAGGTCTTCAAATGTATAACCAAATGCTCTTTGTCTAATTAAAACCTTCTCATGGTCAGAATCTTCTTCAGCCGTTTTATCCTGGACCGCTTCTATGTCATTGAGCGGCAACAAATTATTATCGAGCCACTCTCTATAAGGCTTTTCTTTAGCAAGATTCTCTTTAAGCTCTTGATCTTCAACTATTCGCTCTTGTTCAGTATCTATTAGAAACATTCTGCCAGGTTGCAAACGCCCCTTATGGAGAATCATATCCGCCGGGACATCCAGCACACCCACTTCTGAGCCCATAATCACCATATCGTCTTTGGTTACGTAATAACGAGAAGGACGCAGCCCGTTTCTATCGAGGACTGCACCTACCTTTGACCCGTCCGTAAAACCAATTGAAGCTGGGCCATCCCAGGGCTCCATTAGACAGCTATGGTATTCATAGAATGCTTTTTTCTCTTCGCTCATCGTCTCATGATTTGACCAAGGTTCGGGGATCATCATCATTACGGCGTGTTCTATCGGGCGACCAGCTAAATAAAGAAATTCAACGCAGTTGTCGAAGTTGCCGGAGTCGCTACCGTCAGGGGACACAATTGGGAAAGTTTTTTCAAGATCTTCTCCAAAAGCATCAGATGAAAACACTGCCTGACGCGCATGCATCCAGTTTATGTTTCCCCTCATTGTATTTATCTCACCGTTATGAACAATGTAGCGATAAGGATGAGAACGATCCCAGCTCGGAAATGTATTGGTACTAAAACGGGAGTGAACAAGAGCTATTGCCGACTCCATATAAGGGTCATTTAAATCAGGATAGTATTTATCGAGCTGCCAGGTTGTAAGCATTCCTTTATAAACAAGTGTCTTCCCTGATAGGCTGGCTATATAGAAAAAATCGCCGCCTTTCATCCCTGAAATCTTAATTTCATTTAGTGCTCTTTTCTTAACTACAAAGAGCTTACGCTCAAAATCCATCTGGTCTGCTAGATCCGCGCTGCGTTTAATAAAGATTTGCTTGATGAATGGTTCACAAGCGATAGCAGTATTACCCAATGATTCATTATCAGTCGGTACATCCCGCCAACCAAGAACCTCTAGCCCTTCATCTTTTAGTATGTTTTCAAAGGTCTGTGCGCATACCCTTCTCTCCGTGGCATCTTGAGGAAAAAAGATTGCGCCAACTCCATATTCTTCTTCTGATGGTAAATCTATACCAATATCTTCACATACCTTTTTAAAAAATTTATGCGGTTTTTGTATTAATATGCCAGCGCCGTCCCCGGTATTGGCTTCACAGCCGCAAGCGCCGCGATGCTCCAAATGTAAAAGCACCTGAATTGCGTTACGGACTATTTTATTTGATTTTTCGCCCTTAATATTGACCACAAACCCCATACCACAAGAGTCGTGCTCTAATGCGGGGTCATAAAGGCCCTGCTTAGGGGGATATCCAACAGGCTTCATAAAAACACCTTCCTAAGAATTATTAAACTATTGAAGTAATATTATTGATTACTTTAAGGATTGGCCCATAAAAGCGGCCAACCAACCCAACACTAATTTAAGTAGAAACATGGTACAAGTCAACTCAAGAAGCTTTCTGTCAACCCAGAAGAGTATTTTACCATAAAATTAGCCCTTGCATATAAACGAGCCACATCTAGGCTTTGTAGAGATTGGTAATCGGGAAACGTCGATCTTTGCCAAAGGCCCTAGATGTGATCTTAATACCCGGAGGTGCTTGTCTTCTTTTATACTCGTTCTGATCAACCATTCTTATTATCTTTTGTACTACAGATTTCTTATATCCCTGAGAAACAATTTCTTCGGTACTTAAGTCATCTTCTACATACGCTTTTAATATCGGATCAAGCACTTCATAATGAGGCAAAGAATCTGTATCAAGCTGATCCGGTCTAAGTTCAGCAGAAGGTGGTTTATTTAAAATTGAATTCGGTATGACGACCTTACCCTTAGACTTGTTATAGAAATTTGATAACTGATAGACTATAGTTTTTGGAACGTCCTTTATTACAGCAAAACCACCTGCCATATCGCCATAAAGCGTACAATATCCGACACTCATCTCACTCTTGTTCCCCGTAGTTAGAATAAGCCAGCCAAATTTATTGGACAGAGACATTAGTATGTTACCCCTGATACGAGCCTGGAGATTTTCTTCGGTTATATCGTGTTTCTTTCCCTTGAACACATCTGAGAACATTTCATTGTAAGAACTAAAGGTTTTATTAATTGGGATATTAATAAGCTCAATGCCCAGATTATTCGCTAATTTTTCTGAATCACTAACGCTGCCCTTTGAACTATACATTGAGGGCATGGCAACGCCGATTACATTTTTCTTGCCCAGAGCATCAACCGCAACTGCCGCAACTAAAGCAGAGTCAATCCCACCGCTTAATCCGATGGCAACTTTTTTAAATCCATTTTTAGTCACATAATCTTTAGTACCCAGAACCAGGGCTCTAAGTATTTCCTCTTCTTTATTGTTAAATTCCTCTATCCGTGATTTAATTGGAGCCTTTACCTTGTCTTTACTTTTTTGACCTTTTATATCTATGACTTCAGCTTTTTCTGAATGAGACTCAAGTGTGTGACGTGCCTTACGGCGTCTTGGATCATGTATTCGGGACCGAAAGACTCTATTAACATTTATATCAGCAATTAGAAGATCTTCTTCAAATGATTTTGCTCTGGCTATAATATCCCCTGATTCTCCGATCACCACACTGTGTCCATCAAATACAAGCTCATCCTGACCTCCAACCATATTACAAAAAACCACATTTACGGAGTTATCTCTGGCTCGAGTCATAAGCATGCGTTCTCTAGAAGCTACTTTAGAGGCGTAATAAGGGGATGAAGAAATATTTATAATGATTTGTGCATCACCCAAAAGGGCCTGCCTTCTTGTCGGATCACCGGGATACCAGATATCCTCGCATATATTCACACCGAAAATTACATCATCAAGTTTATATACAGGAGCGCGGGTTCCTGATTGAAAATATCTATTTTCATCAAAGACTCCGTAGTTTGGCAAATAGCGTTTGTGGTAGACATCTATTACTTTTTTGTTATGTATAATTGCAGCTGCGTTATATATGTCCTCTTTTTTGTCAGGAAAACCAACAATAACTGTAATATTTCCAGAGGCTTTTCTAATTTCGTCAATTGTATCTATACTATCGTTGATAAAATTGGGTTTCAGCAGAAGGTCCTCAGGCGGATACCCGGTAACTGACAGTTCCGGGAAGCATAGAATATCTACGCCGGAATTTTTGGCAGAGCTTATATAAGTGAGAATCTTATTAAGATTCCCCTCAATATCTCCGACCTTGGCGTTTATTTGTGCTAATCCTACTCTTATCATAATTAATTACCCTTTAATAAGCTTATAATAATACTTGAACAAACAACATAACTACAATAGATCAAAAGATTTTCTAGAGTAATGACACCTATCTTAGAACATTTTTAAGCCTTATGGAAAGTTTAAGACAGGGCTATTGCTATATGCACTATATTTGCAAAGAAGTGGAAGATAATACTAGCCCAGAGTGTTTTGGTTTTAAGATATAGATAGCCCATTACAAGTGAGGGGAAAAAAGTTAAGATGGCCTGCGAGCATACCGCAATATTGTGCCCGCCTCCTAAACATTGGGTAATAAAATGACCCGCCGCAAAAAGCAGACTGACAATAATTATGCCCTTAATGTTATTTCCTAACTTATTTTGCAGATAGCCTCTGAAAAACACTTCTTCGGGTAAAGCAACCATTAGAAGCTGAGTCAAAATAAACGCAGCTGGCAAAGAATTTATTACTAATTTCTGTCCCGTATATAAACCATATGAATATATTACAGCTGTATATACAGACAATAGCACAACTGATACGACAAATCCTGTGAGAATTCCCTTGGCAGCTGACTTAAAAAAGCCCTGGTCGGCTTTTATCAAGATTGGCAGGAGCATTAAAATAGCTGCAATGGATATTGCATAATTAGAGGGAAGAAAGAATTTGCTGAGTAAAATCACCAGTATAACAAAAACATAAAATATTAGCGGAGTTGAATGCTTGCTGAGCCAGGATTTTTCTTTCATATAAAGGGCTTCAAATTAATAAAAAATGTGTTTTTTGTTAAAGTACACAACTCACTATATCAGGTCAATAAAGCTGATATAAAATAAAAAATTGTATGTTACAATTGAAATTCAGGCAGGGAAGCGCGAAAGATGAAAATGAAACCTAATAATTCTACTATAGAACTATTAGTAATATTACTTATTACCATAGTCGGTACTTTTATATTTGCTTACGTATCGTACGTAATTATTACCGACAGTTTTCCCGAATCAGTTATTTCTATCTGGAATACTTGGGATACACAACATTATATTAAAATTGCGGAACATGGTTATTCCAATAGAATCATAGAAGATCGATATCTTCTTATAGCCTTCTTTCCGCTATACCCACTTCTTATAAAAACATTTTCATTTGTATTTCAAAACTATCTAGTTTCCGGCCTTATAGTATCAAACATTTCTTACATAGTTGCGGTCTTTTATCTTTACAAAATAGTTCTTCTTGACTATGACAAAGAAGACGCGCTTAGGTCAATAATATACTTTTCCATTTTCCCAACAGCCTATTTTCTGCATGCGGCTTACACTGAAAGTCTCTTTATAGCTCTCACTGTAGCGAGTTTCTACTATGCTAGGCAGGAAAGATGGGCAGTCTCGGGAGTATTAGGAATGCTGTCAGCACTAACTAGGGTTACCGGCATTATTCTATTACCGGTACTAATAATTGAGTATTTATATCAAAAGCAATTTAAAAAGGAAAACATTAGAAAGGACATTTTATGGATATTTGTTATAGGGCTTGGCTTCCTGATCTATCTTATAATCAATTATATTACTTATGGTGATCCTTTAAAATTTCTTGAAATTCAAAAAGAGAAATGGCAAATGCATCTCTCTTTGCCTACCAAAGGACTTTTCTACGCATGGGGTGGCATATTCTGGCGTAACCCAGCAGAGAGCATACTAGTATCATGGACTCAAATCGCCTTTGCTGTACTGAGCTTAATTCTTATCATTTATTCTTTTTTCCGCGTGCGTCTTTCCTATAGCTTATATGCTTTAACAACTTGGCTCATAGTAACATCTACATCATTGTGGATTAGCGTGCCCAGATTTACCCTGACTTTATTTCCAATATTTATAGTACTTGCTTTATTAGGAAGAAGAAAAGAAGTCAATTACACAATAATTTTTCTTTCTTTAATCTTCTATGCTCTATTTCTAATGCAATTTATCAGATTCAGATGGGCTTTTTAATATTAATCGTCCTTAGTCAAAAGTAATAATAAATATAGATTATATGTTCGTATCTACTTAGAGAAAAAATCCTAACATTACATTCCTCTTTAGAAGATTAGGTGTTAATATATTGGCCTGAAAGATATGGATACAACACTCGTAATCCCAACATATAACGAAGCGGACAATATACCTGTTCTTGTAGCTAAGGTTTTTGAAGCCTTTAATAGCAAGAATTTAAACGGTTATGTTCTTATTGTAGACGATGATTCTCCTGATCAAACTTGGAGAGTCGCTGAGGATTTACAGGCGAAATATCCAAAGCTAAGCGTTCTCAGGAGACAAGATAAACGTGGTCTTTCCTCAGCAGTACTAGATGGTTTTGCTATGGCAAATACTGACGTTATAGGCGTCATAGATGCCGACCTAAGCCACCCTCCCGAAAAAATACCAGAATTAGTAACTCCAATAATTAACGGGGATGCAGATTTTACTCTGGGGAGCAGATATATAAATCAGGGAGGAATAGAAAATTGGCCGCTTAGAAGAAAGATTTCCTCTAAAATCGCTACATTGGCGGTGCTAGGATTAACAAAGGTTAAAGATCCAATGTCAGGATTCTTCTTCTTAAAAAAAGACTTAATCAAAAATGTTGAATTAAGCCCTAAAGGTTTCAAAATAGGGCTTGAGATTTTAGTAAGGTCAAACTGCAAAAAGGTAAAAGAAATACCCATTGTGTTTCGCGATAGAGAATACGGAGAAAGCAAGTTGAGTAGCAATGTGATTTTAGACTACTTGATCCACGTTTCTAAACTATATGTATATAAGATATTAACATAGGAATATGAACATAATTTCCACTTTGAAAAACCGTTATTATTTGATCTTAGCTTTTTTTCTTTTTCTTTTAACTTTTGTGATCTACTACTTTTCTAGCGAGAGCCAATCCACGGCTTATCATTACTTCGCTCCTCTAACAGAAGCATTTCTTGATGGAAGATTATATCTACTGAATAAACCTTCATGGCTCAACGAACTCCTACCTGTAGATGGAAAATTCTACGTTATCTACCCTCCTATGCCTGCGATCATGCTAATTCCACAAGCGTTAATATTAGGATCGGATATAAACCAAACATTGGCATCTGTTTTCTGGGGAGGCTTATGCGTATCAACTATTTATTTTCTGATGCGAAGGTTGAGCGAAAGTTTACGGCTTCAGATCTGGCTTACTATACTATTCGCATTTGGAACCATTTTCTGGTATTTGGCTTGCGACGGAAAAGCCTGGTTCTTTGCCCAAGTAGCCTCATTTTTCTTTCTTAGTCTAGCCGTGTTGGAGACCTTTGGTAAACGCCGTCCGTTAGTAATCGGGCTTTTACTAGGAGCAGCATTTTGGTGCAGGCTACCGGTTGTTTTGTCATTGCCTTTTTTTCTTATAATGATCTCTGATCAATGGATTAACAATGATAAAAACATCAATCTACTTAAAAGAATAAAGATAAAACCCCTTATTCTACTTGGTTTAGGCGTTGGAATATTTGTTCTACTTAATTTTGCATACAACTATCTTAGATTCGAAACTATATCGGATATTGCTTATAACATACAAGCAAAGGAAGAACCCTGGTTTTATCCAAAAGGGCTCTTTCATATATCTTATATAACCAAACACCTTTGGATATTTTTCTTAAAACCTCCACTCTTTTCATGGGACGCGCCTTATGTGATTCCTTCCCTTGAAGGTATGTCAATTCTCATTACTACACCGGCTATGATATATGTAATTTTTGCGGGTATTAGAAACAAGACCGCTCTTGCCTGCTGGTCAGCAATCATACCTGTAGCACTGGTATCATTTACACACGGGGGATATGGCTGGATTCAGTTTGGCTACCGATTTGCTTTGGATTTTTATCCTTTTTTGTTAGTCCTGATGGCGCTCGGCATCAAATCTCAATTAAAAGACAATGGCGATTTAAGATGGCATCACAAAACTCTGATCATAATTAGCATACTGGTTAATACCTGGGGAGTTTTATGGATTAATAAATTTGGATGGTCAGCTATCTGGGGTTAGGTTACTACAATGAATAACTATGGCGGTTACTCAAAAAAGAAAACTCTCTTTATTTGTTTGATCATCTTTTCAATTACCTATCTTATATATTTTCTGACAAGAGAATCTGACTCTACTCCTTATAACAATTTCATTCGACTAGCAGACGCATTATTGAATGGAAGGCTATATCTTATTGAAGATGCTCCTTGGATTGAACTTGTTCATATAGATGACAGACATTATGTTGTTCCGCCTCCATTACCAGCATTTCTAAGTGTGCCATTTGTAGCAATTTGGGGTCTATCTACTAACCAGACACTAATATCAATTCTCTTTGGCAGTATCAATATATCTTTAGCATATCTAGTTGCCAGACACCTTACTCAGAACACCAGCGTACAAATCTGGTCAACTGTAATGTTCGGGTTTGGAACAATACATTGGTGGGTAGCTTCTTCTGGAGGTGTATGGGTTTTCTCACAAACTGTCTCGGTCACTTTCCTATTTATTGGAATCCTGCTTACATTTTATAAATATCATCCATTATTAATCGGTCTGTCCGTCGGTGCTACTTACTGGTCCAGACTTACAACAGTTCTATCTCTGCCATTTTTTCTAATCTATACTTACGACAGGTGGTATAAACCTGAAAATACTAAGAGCCTAATTAATAGAATCAATTTTAAGTTTCTGGTTTACCTGGGTTGTGGAATCGCACTATTTATCGCTTTCAATGCCCTTTACAATTATGGACGCTTTGGTACTCCTTTTGACGTTTCCTATTACCTTATACCCGATATCTTTCAGGAGAAGTGGTACCAAAAGGGTATATTCGATATAACCTACATTCCGCGGCACTTAAAAATCATATTCTTAAAACTCCCTGAGTATGTCAGCGGGTTTCCCTACTTAGTGCCAAATTGGAATGGATTAGCAATTTGGATTACCACTCCTGCTTTTATATATGCCTTTCGAGGAGGAATTAAAAACAAATTAGCACTCGGGTGTTGGGTATCAATCTTGTTTATAGCTCTAGTAAATTTTGCGCACGGCACTTGGGGATTTACCCAGTTTGGTTATAGATTTGCGGTTGATTTCTATCCCTTCCTTTTCTTATTGACTATTAAAGGAATTGGGGCTGAGATAAAATGGCACCACAAGATATTAATATTGATAGGAATAGTGATTAATCTTTGGGGAGTGCTATTAATTAAAATATACGGATGGCCGGCTCTTGCTGAGCTATTTCCCAAGACTACTTTTTAAATACCAAGAACTTATAACCGAAGAAATTCCATAATATAACTATAACAATTGATGCAAATGCCCCTATATTTGCCCATAGTATCGGTGAGATTCCCCCTATGGGTTCAACATAGTTTACGATAAATGAAGCAACTGCCACATTGATGATAAATCCAATACCGGCAACTATTAAAAATTTAACAAACTGTCTGGCGAGACTGTCAGTTCCTCCACTTTCAAAAGTCCAATATTTATTCCATAGATAACTATTTGTCACCGCACAAACAAAAGAAATTCCTTTAAAAACCGAAAACCATAATCCTTTATCCACCCCAGACATTAAGATCAAAAGGTTAAGCGTACCAAAATCAATCGCTGTGTTTGATACGCCAATGGGAATAAATTTGCCAAATTGAAAAAATATATGTCTTCTCTTTCCCAGACGAAAAGTTATATAAACCCACAAAACTAAAAAAGAAGGTATCAACACGACTAAAGCTACTGATAATATTATCGCGATGGTACCAGTTATCTGAAGTTGAGTTTCAAGAACTTTTAATAATGAAATTACTAAGGCAGAAATTATGAGACCTAATACTATAGGGCTTATGATATCAATTTTTTTCATTATAGTATGGTCATTCGGAATGATTTATATTTTAGGAAATGCTTAAAACCTAAGAACCCCTACGGATTTCTTAACTGCTATCTCCAAGATTGTATCCAAAAATAGCCATCAACAGAGTCCGGTGAAATAGGAACTCCTGAAACTATAGGATAGAAATAAATGAAAACTCCTATTGCTATCATAATATACAATACTACAATTAATTTGCCATATTTTGACTTCTTCCATATAGAATCGAGAAAATAAGCAATTATAAGTAGTATGAACAATAGTGCCGGCAGGAAATGATATAAGAATGTTACCTTCCTGGGAGAAAGAGCCCACGGCAGCCAATATGCTAAAACACTAACAACTACAAATATTAGTGCAGGGGATTCTCTTCGTATCACTTGTACAACAGCGGCAAGAAAAAATAAACAGCCCGTCCACCAGAGAAAGGGGTTACCCAGTGCATATATGTGGGCATGTTGTTCGCCAAAATTTTCAAAGTGCAAATAGACAGTTTTAAGTAATATAGGCCACATCCACCATTGAGATTGATAGGGATGATCTTCTGTAACCCCACCATGATAGCCGAACATTTGCTGCTGCAGCCCTATAAAATCTCCAATCGAATTACCAAAATAAAAAAACGGTATGTAAGTTGCCAGATATATAACTATCGGAATTATAACAAAAGCCAGAATCATTCTCGGAAAGATCTTTAAAAATGCTCTCACATAGGAACTTCCTTCAGAATCTGAACTATACACCTCGAAATAGTAAATTAGGAAGAACGAAACTCCAGCCAGAAACTCAGCGATATAGACACCGCTCCATTTAATAGACATTGAAGCGCCGCAAAAAGCGCCTGTAAGAAGAAGAAAGATAGTCTTTTGAGATTTTGCATATTTTACAACAAAGAGAGAACCCAAAAGAACAAAGTTCGCCATAAAAATATCAACCATAGTGATTCGGCTAAGAACAAAAATAAAGGATTCAAATGTATACAACAATGCCGCAATTAAACCCACTCGATCATTAAACAGGTTACGTCCTAAGAGAAATATAAACAAAGTCGCCAAAACACCGAAAAAAGCTTGGAAGAAACGCCAGCCAAATGTATTATCTCCAAAAATTAAAATACCCAAAGAACTAATTTCTTTTCCTAACGGAGGGTGAGTCCATTCATAAGCAAGATCCTTTGGAGCATCAACCTCTGGAACTTGCCAGGCAGACTTATTCCCCTTAGCCATTTCCTGAGCAGTAAAAGCAAAGTAGACCTCGTCAAAGTAATAGCTCTGTGGAAATTCTAAACGGTGAAATTTAAGACCAAAACTTATAGCAATGATCAAAAAAAGTAGTAACTCAATTCGGTATTTTGATATTAGAATACTCATAAGTGTGAATCAGATCCGAACAACTCATACTAAGTCTTTAATATATTCCCCTCTCGCATTGTGTGTCTGAAAAAGTTTAACAGCACAATTGCAAAAGCTCCAAAATACAACGCAAACATGGCTGGAATAAGTATTCTCTCAATACTATCCGGCACCCCAGTATATTCAGTTGTAAGTTGAATATACGAATATATCATATTACAAACATAAACTCCCGACACAATAGCATATAAATAAGGAAATATCCAAGACCTAAATATTATAAGTGTAAAAAACACAATCGAGGGCAGTAAGTGCCTTTCATGAGCCCTGGTTACAAAAAGAAATAGAGAAAACAGGATTAAAGTTACAGCTTGAAATATCAGATAAGTATATTCCTGTTTACTGTTGTTCCTTAGTATTTTAAATCTGAAAAAGAATGCAAATATTAAAGCATAAATAGTCCCAAAAATTATGGTGCCCCAGGTTTTAAATGTGAGCCCCAAAAATACTGTCTCATCGCTCACCCACATAGCGAAAATCCCCCAAAAATTAAAAGTGTTAAGCGACGCAAACTTATACTGTTCATAAGCTTTATCAAACCTCTCTTTTATCAGCTCCAATGGTCCAGTTAAAAGATAGAAAATGGAATCGATTTTGTCCCAGATAAATGGAAGTGTAATAACAACACAAGTCACTATAACAGTTATTATGACTTTAGTTCCGGGGATGAAGTTTTTAATATTCCATCTATTCTCAGAACGAAAGAATGGTTCAATTGCAATAAAACCTATAATTGGAAAAAGCACAATGCTTTGAGGCTTTATCATGAATGCAAGAGCAGCAAAAAGACCTGATAGAACAAACTTTTTTCTAAGACCTAAAATTATTGCCAGTAGTATTGGAAATGCATGAACAGAATCAACTTGTCCCCAAAATGTTGAATTTGATAACACTGCTGGATTAAAAAAGTAAGCCAGCGAAGAGATCATAGCAATTCTGGTGCTTGAAATCGGCTTTAAAAATACAAAAATCAGAATAGAAATTCCTAAATCAGATAGATTTGCCGGAAGCTTGAAAAGTATATAGGGTGAAAGCCCAGTAAATTCATTCTGGATATCGGTGAGCAACCTCAGAATATAGAGATATCCAGGCATATAATCACACCAGTAGTTACTGTAGAAATTAGAAAAACCTACTTTAGATAATCCCTCGCCCCACCATTGCCAAATCTTAAAGTCATTTTCGAATGTTATTACTGTTGATAGATATATTCTTAAGAGAAATCCAATAAGGAGTATTATTGATAACTGAAGATAAGGATTACTTTTTAAATCAGATTTACTAGCTACCTCTAAGTTCATTTCTTAGCTTCCATGACTCTCTGAACATTCTTAATATTACATTCAAATTTGCGCCGGATTGGGTTCCGAACTGACGAGGAAAATGTCTGACAGGAACCTCTTTAAAACTAAACCCAGTTCTTTTTAATTTTATCAGAAACTCCGCGGTAAATAGAGCCCCTCCTGATTTTATCGGCCTGATATTCTGATAAGCCTTCGTAGGGAAAATTTTAAATGCACAGTCCATGTCTTTTACATTTAAACCAAACATTAAGTAAATATACCTTCCATACATCCACGCATTCAATGATCTAACAAACGAATCTGCCCTATCCTCTCTATATCCTATTACTACTTTGTCCATACCGGCTAGTGGGATGAGTCTATCCAAATCCTGTATATCAAACTGCCCGTCACTATCCATGAAGAAAATAAAGTCTCTCTTCGCTTCATCAAAACCGCTTCTAAGCGCAGATCCATAACCCTTATTTACCTCATGGTTAACAAGAATAACCTTAGAGTTAATTGAGGCGAGCTCCTCCACTATCTTTTTTGTATCGTCAGAAGATCCATCATTCACTACAATTACTTCATAGTCTGATACATTGTTTTGCAGATAGGAGACACAGCTCTGAACCGTTGCTTTAATATTCTCAGCTTCATTATGAGCCGGGAGGATTACAGATAGAGATATCTTACTCATGATTCATCCTAATATTAATTGATACTCCTAACTATTAATTTGATACTACGTCAGAGGGAATTATATCACACCCTAATTCATGGATAGTAAAATGGCTCGGCTTTTCTACCACAACATTATCAAACGAACACGTATTTCCGCTTGGCCATTTAATATTGATATCAATATTTTTGTTTTGACCTATACCAAAGTGCACGGGGAGCATATCCTGCTCACAGCAACCCCTCCCCCCTGAGACGTCTCTTAATTGAGTTTCATCACCAGAAATAACCTCAACCCGTGCCCCAATTGCCATGCTATTGGTTTGTAAACCGTTGCCTATTAAGTTTAAAGTAACAGAATTATTTGAGTTACCACTGTTTTTCATTAATCCCGTGCCTATATGTCCGTTTAAAAATACATCAAGAAACCCATCTCGGTCATAATCTCCCCATGTAGCGGAAAAAACGTCTATAATGGGCTCGTCGATACTAACCAAAGGAGCCACATCAACAAATACTTCGTTCCCTAAGTTCCTATATAGTCTATTTGGATGCAAATGATTTGTTGAGAAGAGGTCTAACCTGCCATCTGCGTCAAAATCAATCCATGCACAAGTTCTACCATCCCCAACATCATCAGTATTAGTTTCTAATGTTATGTTTGTAAATGCACCATCTCCATTATTCCTATATAAAGCGTTTCCACTTGCTCTTCCTATGTTGGTAACGTATATATCAAAGTAGCCGTCCCCGTTATAATCACCAGCGCATGCAGAGGTTGTATTCCAAATCTGGCGACCCTCAAGTCCCGAACTCTCTGTAATATCCAAGAAGGTTCCGTCCCTTTGATTGAGGAACAGTTTATTGCTCCCCTTATTAACCAGGAATAGGTCCTGATAACCGTCATTATTTGAATCAAACCACAGGGCTGAGTTGGTTAGGAACTTCCCATTAAGTCCCGCAAGCTCAGTTAGTTCTTCAAAAGTCCCATTACCTTTATTTCTATACAGGAAAGATAAAGTCTTGCCTGCTTGGAATAAATCAACATTTCCGTCATTGTCATAATCTGCCCATACTCCGTGAACAACTGTTGATCCTTGTTTTGTAATTCCAGCTTCTTCAGATATATCAAGAAAAGAAATCCCATCTATATTTTTATATAGTTCTATAGGCATACCAGCTTTAATAGTGCCAAGTGCAAGGTCTGGAAAACCATCATTATTGTAATCCGCCCAAGTAGCGGTCCTATATTGACCATTCGGAATGCCTAAGTAATCTGATAGCTCTTTAAATTGTCCTTCCTGATTAAGAAAGAAGAAAGATCTCTGAATATTGGGTTTCTTAAGCTGAGATATATCGGTTATGACCTGACGCGGTCTTTTACGTCTGGGCCTACGGTCGCTGTTTGACAAGAAAAGATCAGGCCAACCATCAAGGTTGTAATCGCCCCAGGTTGCGGACTGCCCAATCTTACCTACAAATGGGATACCGGTCGCTGTTTGGACATTAGAAAATTGTGGTAAATCCGTATTTTCAACACTTTGACTATTTAAAGATAACACTAGAAAAAGAATTGGGACAATAAGAATAAGCTTGGAAACTAGTCGAATCATCAAGATTTAACCTTTCTTGAGATCATTTAAGAAAAGGTCCGCAGCCCTTAAGCTCAAAGCTTCTATTGTAAGTGAAGGTGATTCTCCACCGCCTGAAGTAGGAAATACACTTGCATCTGTTACAAATAGATTAGGCATACTATGAAACCTTAGGGAAGAATCAACCACTGAGGTTTCAGGATCATTCCCCATTCTACAAGTACCGAAAACATGTGTAGCAGCAAAGAAATCATATGTAGATGCGGTTTCAACTATATCATTTGCGCCGCTGGCCTTTAAAATCTCTTTTGAAGTTTTTTCCATAAATTCTAAACTCTTAAGCTCCGGTTCTCCAAGAAATGACTGTATCTGAGCAACCGGCAGTCCATAATCATCTTTAACCTTTGGATCTAGAGTCACAAATGTATCTTTATTAGGAAAAAATTCTGCTATCCCAGCCATGCCCATAGCATGCCCAAACCACTCATCCATGCCTTTAACTAAGTCATCTCCCCACCCTTCAAAATATCTCATAGCATAATTTATAGGACCCATAGCACTTCCAGCTGTTGGTGAAAGCCTTAATCCTCCCGGGAATCCTCTCTCAGGATTAGGGTTATTCCATTCCCAGAGAATACTATCCATAGGTATCCCTCTGTAGGAATCAAGCCTATCCGGATGGAAAGCTATTACTTCATAAAAGTTGGTTTCCATGAAGTTCTGACCAACAAGGTCATTTTGATTAATATCAGAATTCAGAAGTAGCCTAGGAGTTTCTACTGCTCCGCAAGCTACTGTCACGTAATCGCTTTTAATAAAATGTTCTTTACCACTTCTATCATAATAAGAAACACCACTTACTTTCTTTTTGCCCTGAGTGTTTACCGTTTCAATTCTGGAGGCATATGCATATGTTAAAATCTCACAATTACCAGTGTCCTCAGCAATAGGTATAAATGTAACATCAACGCTACCTTTGTCTTTGCGTGGGCATCCCCATACACATCCATTACAATAATTACAGGGTGGTGCATCACGGTAGAGCTCAGATAGTATAGCAACCGGATTGGGATCTAATTTGAGATTTTGTTTTTCGCATGCTTGTTGTATTAACTGGCTTGCGTAACTTAACTTATGGGGCTTTAAAGGATAAGGTTTACTACGAGGATGATTAGGAATTTTGTCAGGTCCCGCTACACCAATAATTTCTTCCACTTGCGAATAATAAGGTTCAAGAGTTTCATAATCAATCGGCCAATCCACGAGCTCTCCGTATAGAGTCTTCATACGAAATGCACTCTCGTTTAACCTGTGAGCTTCTCCTTGATAATGAAGTGTTGTACCACCTACTCCAGATACCTGTTGATACTTATGGTAGTGTCTCCTTTTGGTGCGATTTAGATCCCCCTTGGCCTTGTTCCATGACTTAAGTTGGGAATATTGCGGATTGAGAATCTGCTGTTTACCAAAGGTATTTTTTATTCTTGTTTTATAGGGAAAGCCCTTTGTTTCCCAGTCTTGCTGGTTGAGAGCATAATCTTTAAGAGGATTATACCGGGGACCTGCTTCAAGTATCAAAACGCTCATTCCTTGTGAAGCTAGTTTCCATGCAAATGGCGCACCGCCAGGCCCTGAGCCAACAACAATACAGTCGTACTTTTCTTTCTTTGGAGGCATATTATTAGTGTTGCATAATATAAATAACCTATTGCTTTATGTCAATTTATAAGTTATAAATTTGGCTTATTATAATGAACTTTATACCTTAGAGGAGTATTACAATGAAATTTAGTAAGTTGTTGTTATTATTGACTTTTGCAATACTGATCGGATGCAATCAATCTGATTCGGAGGACACTTCAACCCCACCGGAGAACCAGAATTCAGCAAGTGAACAACCTCAAACTACTACGGATAACCAAAGTGCTATTGAACCCGAAAGTACAGTTGAACCTGAAAGAGCTGGTAAGGTAGTAGCTCGTGTAAATGGAAAATCTATATACGAAGATGATTTAAACGGCAAAAACCTCGATTTTGTAATAACCGAAGAAATTATTTATCAAGTAGGGCTTCAACAGGGTGTTGATGAGGAAATTCGTAGAAAGGTAAGAGATCTTGAAAGGATCTTAGTTATTCAGAAAACTAAAGCATCCTTAAGGGAAGATATGCCGCCGGCAAAAGAAATAACAGATGAAGATATTCAAAAGTATTATGATAATAATAAGGATAAGTACATGCATGTCCGTATTCATGAAATCTCAATGCCTGACGTCAACTTGGGAATTGAGATAAAGAAAAAAGCCGAGGGTGGAGAAGATTTGCAAGAAATAGCTAATAGTTACCCTGAAGACGCTATTACAGTTACAGATATCGGATATAACAGACAATTAGCCCAGGAGTTTGCGAACAAGGAAGTTGGATCAATTTCCGAAGTTATTCAGAAACCTAACGGCACATTTAGCGTGCTGAAAATAGTCGAAATTAAAGAAATGCCCCTTAAAGTTAACAAAAAATCGATTAGGCACATATTAGAATCACAGCGTATCGGGGAAATGTTTGATAATTACGCTAGAAGACTTGCCAATGAGAATAATATGGAGATCGAAAAATATAACGATCAAACCAGAAGACAAAGACAATAAATTACAAATATAGTTATGATAAATTCTAGAAGAAAATTTCTAAAAACTCTAGCTGTCGGATTTATTGGCGGCAATGTTATATCTTCTATCCCGGGGTCAGCTTTTGCTAAGACCTTTGATAAAGGTATTGAGATTCAGAAAGGCTACATAGTCTTTAGCCCAGATACTCAGAAGGTAATGGAAGCACTTGCGGAAGGGCTAGTACCTGGATCCAAACAGATAGACATCAAAAACAAAGTTATGAATTACGTTAATAAAGACAGAGCCGCAGCAACTTTTTTTGATGCGGGACTATGGAACATAAACTCACTTTCCAGATCAAAATACAATAAAGCATTTTACAGTCTAACTAACAAAGAAGAAATTAATCTTCTAATTAGTCATGTAAGAGCAAAAAACTCCACTTTTTTCAATCAATTTAGATATTTAATTGTTAGATTATACTACTCGGATCCGCAAATATGGAAAAAGCTCGCTTACAACGGTCCGCCCCAAACAAAAGGTTTTATGAATTACTCGGAACCACCTAAACTTGTCAACAAATAGAAACAAAATAATTTTCCTATACCTCTATCACTGAAATCAATTCTAGTGTTTGTACTATAAGGCTTTCTATATCCATACTTTTTTCTAATGCTTCTATTTGTCTGGTATTTGCCTTAGTTCTAGGGTTAGAAGAAATAATTGAGCAACAGTCTTTATACTTTTCTATGGATAATTCATATGTAGAAATATCTTTTGCTAAATCTATAATTTCCTGTTTGTCATAGGCTATTAAGGGTTGGAAAATCGGCAATGAAATAATCTTCGTTATTTGAGCTATATTATCCATTGTCTGTGAAGCTACCTGTCCTAAGCTATCTCCCGTTACAAGGGCTTTAAATCCGTTCTGAAGGGCTATTTTTTCAGCTACCTTAACCATATACCTTCTAAACAATACTAGCTCGTAGCCGTTAATGTTGGATGCTTTTAATGATGCCATTTCAAATAGATAATATGGGACTAAAAAAATACGTGTATTTCCCTGATATTTATTCATTGTACTAATAACATCCATCATTTTAGTATCAGCAATATGTTTATTATCGCTATATACATGGAAATGAATGAAATTAACCCTGCATCCTCTTTTCATCATCAAATACGAAGCCACGGGGGAATCTATGCCTCCGGAGAGTAATGATAAGACATTGCCACTAACATTTATTGGGAGTCCACGTAGACCTTGAGTCTTATTAAAGTAAATGTAGACATCATTCGCAATTTCTACGAATACACTAAGATCAGGGTTTTTTAAATCTACTTTAGTTTTAAATTTATCCGAGATACTTTTACCAATTATATTTTCTAACTCCATTGAGCTGCAGGAGAAGTCTTTATCGGCTCTTTTAACAAATACGCCAAAGCTATTTCTATTTGGTATCCGGCCTTCTATTTCACTGAGAACTGCAGCGACAATCGTCTCAACATCCTTTTCCACTCTAAGGGCCTGAGCATACCAAGATATTCCGAAGACATATTTTAGATTTTCAGGATTACCGTCTTCAAGGACAAACCGGCCTCGATACTTAGTTACTTTCCCACCTGTTTCTCTTTCTATATTATCTACAAGCTTGTTCTCAAATAAGCTTCTATTTTTTCCTTTTAAGGAAAGCTCGCCGTAATGAATTAGTGTTACCAGTTGCTTTTTCATTTTAAGTATAGGGGATCTCAATAATTAAAGTATTACAACCAAGAGTACTACTTTACAACTTAATGTACAGGTCTATAAACTGAGAATTAGCTTTATATAATAAACAACACTTTAGATAAAAAAAACCGAGAGAGCTATGTTACTAACTCTCTCGGTATAATTTTCAACTAACTTTAATTTCTAATTTAAAAGAAAGAATAAGAAGTGGCAAGCTCGATGAGCTTGCCACTAATAATCGTTATCAATGTTTATCTTATTTCTTTCTTCTTCTTACAGCTCTAACTCCGAATGCGAAGGCTACAGGTACTAGAGGTATAAGTACGTTGGCCAATGCTGTTCCAAGTTGAACTGGGCTTGCAGCGATAGAACAACTACTGCTTCCACCACCACCACCTGGTGTAGGTGTTGGAATAAGTGTAGGTGGTGCTGTAGGTGTAATCGATGGTGTAATTGTTGGTGTAGGTGTAGGTGTCACTGGGCTAAAGTCATCGCTATTAACCAATGCATCATCAACACCAAGTCTTACGAAACAAACAAGAGCATCACCGCAACTAAGTTCCTGTTCAAAATCATCAAAGATAGCAACAGAAACTGCAGAGAAAGCTGCAATAGGTCTGTATGGACCAAGTCCGTCATCTCCATAGTCATCTGCAAAGTTGATGTGTACTACATCAGCTCCTGCACTGGCGTTTCCAGGCAATATGTTGAACTGAGCAGCTAAGGTATCTGGTCTGACAACATCTAGCATTGCATTGACAGCACCTGTTAATGTACCATCGCAATTATCAAATTCGTCGATAGTATCAAGAACCTCAACATCATCAACTAAAGCACCATTGGTACCGTTAAAGATGACTCCAGCAGTCTCACAAAGGAAGCCGTCAATAACATTACCGGTAACAAACTGAATCGCATAGCTTCCAGCGTTTGGAATTGATAGAGAACCAGCGAAGTAGTTTGACCTTCCTCCATCAAATGCAAATGGGCTTATGGAATATGCAATGTTGTCATCTGAAGCTACTGTACAACTAACATTTCCACTAGTTGTAGCGATAGATCCGGCTCCAGTGTTACTGTAGCACTCAGCATCTACAACTGCAGCTGGGATAACGTTTACGTCATACAATAAAGCAGCTGCATAGTTGTCACAACCGAATATGAAAGTATCGGCAGGTGCCAAGAAAGAAAGATCATATGTAGCTGTGTTGGAACTGTCTGTTACAAAAATGTTACTCTGAATTACAGAAACGTTAGTTTCAACATTTCCAGTCTGTATTAGCATATTTGTGGCATTTTCGAAAATAAAAATACCCTGATAAGCACCGCTAGGAGCAATATCAGAGGATGCTAAGAAAGCCTGAAAGTCACCGTCTGGAGGCTCAACTGATGGTGAAATACCATTTTCATCAATTACGCCAGCGTTACCCTGAGTAATAAACCAAGGGGGTAATGCACCAGACTCAAAGCTTCCGTTTTCAACTAGGTTAATCTCTATAGGTGTAATGATATCAAAACATACAGCCTGTCTTGCATATGTATTAACACCATAGAGGTAGTCGTCGCTATCATGAACAATTAGCTGACCAGACAAAGAGTTGTGCTCAATAGCCTGCTCAGAATCGGTTCCGCAATCTTCAACAGCTGTAGCAACAACCCAGCCTTCAACGTTACCAGCACCAGGAATATTAACTGAAGCTCCTTGGTTAGTAACTAAGTCGCTAAAGTTGTATTCGTGAGTATCATTTGGTGTGTATGTATCACAGAAGTCTCTAATTTCTACACAATCTTCGTTGTGAATACGAACGTGAATCGTAACTGAGTTACTGTCACTATTCGTAACTTGAAGATATGTGTTCCTTGTGTCTTTTAGTGTCCACCAAGAAACGAGCTGTGAGCCAGTCTCGTTTGTAGGTGTCGGGGTAGCAAAAGAAGTGAAATCGACGTGATGCCAGTCTAATCCACCAACATTATCTCCCCCTACGCTTTCTACTGTACCGATAAGAGCGCCAGTGAAGTCAGGAACAATTAGCCCTGAACCGACAATCTCTGTTTCAAGCCAGCCAGTAGTATTTGGCACAGCTGGGCAGAACAAGCCGTCTAGCCCTATTTGCCCTTTAGCCTGGTTCTGAAAACCAAATCCTAAAAGGACAAGCATTATAACAGCAATCAATGAAAATCTTAACTTGCTTATCATTTATTTATCCTCCTTTTCAAATTTTGTTATGCGTTCATAAGTCAT
>BQJP01000034.1 GCA_021604765.1 Thermodesulfobacteriota bacterium | reverse complement strand
ATGAACTCGCAGCGATGGGCGTAGAGTTACAAGATAACGATGGTGGTACCACCTGGACGCGGCGTTAGCTAATGTAGTTGATTGCAGCATTTTGGAAAGTCACGATTTATAGCCGCGTCACTCAAATAAAAGGAAATTTATGCAAGCATCCCGTAAAAAACAAAATAAAATATATACTGTCTCAGATAGAACCTTCACCGACCTAAGCAGAAAGAAAATTATTGCTTCTGCAAGCACAATGACAGCTTACCAGCTGGTGGAACTTGAGAAACTTCTAGAGTCTTCTCTTTCAAAAGATATTTTGAGTAAATATCTTGGGGAGCTTAACGAAGGTATTGCATCTACTGCTTTCCATGTTCAGTCAGATGCTGACCTTATGCCTAATTTATCGAAGCTGGTGTATTGTTGGATGAAGAGGACGATGGGTGTCATAGATCAGCTATTACCAACGATGGTGAGTTTCTGCGGTGTTTCTGAAAATAATCCAAAGGTGATAAGTGCTCACATAACTAGTATTTCTGAACTTTTTCAGAAAAGTTTGGCTTCAACCAATGAAGATGAGGGTAGTATCTGGCTTGTAAAAAGGATGCCGAAGTTTGTGGAGTTGTTGATGAAAGCATATCAGCATCATATTATTCTGCAAATTAGTTGGCTTTCAATGGGGGGGACGTTCTGTTTGCTTCAAGGAGGGGAGAGAGCTCTTGTCGGCGACATTAATGTGTTGAGCTTGATAAAAATTTCAATTCAAAAGGTTAGAGGATATCGTGCATTACTGTTTGATTGTGTTCGAGTAATTCACTCTGCGATTTCTCATGCCCTGTCAATTTCTGCTTCGAATACGCTTATGGTTCAGCCATTGATTGATATGATGTCTTGTTTGTATTCGGTCCTAGAATACGGTCGTCCAATGGAAGGAGAGCTTTTCGAGTTTGTCGAACTGGGTGTTTCTGCCGTAACAAATTATGGGCCGATGTTGGAAGATGATGTATATGTTACGCCAAAAATAACAAGAGAATTTAGGTTGAGTGATCTTGTTGCGACGAAGTGTCATACAGGTGTTTCGACGGTGAACTTTTTGAGTAAGACGCTTCCGATGGAGCATGCTCCATTAATTTCTAGAAGAATGTATTCAAGGATATTTTTATACTCCAGTAGTTGTCGAAGTTATCTTGGTAAAATTAGCTCTATGGAGTCTGGTGATGCTACTGCTCAAGAGAAACCTATTATAGGGCTTTACAGCATTTTGTATGCCGCAGCAGAATACTTAGGTAGAGAGACTGTGCCAGAGTTGTTTAATGAGCTGGGTAAATATAAGAGCGTTCTAAAAAGTTATGTAGCATGCTCGCTCGATAATTGTAGTCTTTTAGACTTTAGTTCTTTTGTGTCATTGATTAGTTATATTTGTTTTTTTTATCAGAAAGTGGCTTTTCAAAATCCATCAAGCAATAAGATTGCCTTAAAAGTCAAGGAGGAGATAGGGGCAGCCTACAAGGCTACTATGGCGCTCCCGATCAGCTGTTCTAGTAAGCGATTTAAACAGTTTCGTTTCACTGTAGAAGAAACAAAGAAAGAGATAGATATATTCTTGCTTGAGAAGGTCAAGAATAAGCATTCGGAAAAAAAGAAGTTGCCTATCCCCAAAGCGAATGTTTCTCCAGCTGAAGAAATGCTAGTTGATGATGAAGATAGGGGTGCTGATAAGCGAAATCTCTATGATAGTACATTGTCAGATGAGCAGGTTAGAGAAGTGCCAGATATACTTGCTACTGCTCGAGAGTTGAGTTTGGCGGGGCAAACTTTTTTGGGTGCATGTGATTACTTCCGAGCTATTGATTGCTATACCACATTAGTAAATCTTAGAAATACACCTCTGTTTTTGCAGGCTGAGGCGTGTGATGGGCTTGCTAACGCACACAGATCTCAGGCAGAAGTGCTGTTAGGTGGCAGAGAATTTTTTTGCTTTAAGGAAGCTGTCGATGCGGCATTTTATGTGTATAGCGTAAGCGAAGAACAGGTAGGGATTTTTTATTCAAAAAAATCCTTAGCAAAGCATAACAACACCATACATAGAACAGTTGTGACAGTAGTCTCAATGTTAAGAGATGCCTTTGAACATTATGCACTAGCAATTAAGTACTTTAGGCTAGAAAAACGTTTGTTAGGGGAGCTAACAGAAGAGGATTTTGATAGAGAAGCAATACATTCAGCTGTTAGATATTTTATCGAGAACTGCCGACGTAATCTTGCAGGGCTGAATGAGTTACTGCTTCGATTTAAAGGGTGGAGTAATTACCATTTGAAACGGAGGAATGAAGAGCGAAAATTTTTG
This sequence comes from Thermodesulfobacteriota bacterium, assembly GCA_021604765.1. Classification (GTDB taxonomy): domain Bacteria; phylum Desulfobacterota_D; class UBA1144; order Nemesobacterales; family UBA2774; genus CR02bin9. The sequence goes on along the minus strand of BQJP01000034.1, from coordinate 22,714 downwards.
GCAGGAGAACAGTCTGCGAGCACACTTTCTGCGCAGACCGTAGAAACAAGGAAAGACTCGATTCGTCAATTAAAATTTTTTGCAGGAACATTGGATGATAGTGTGTCGCCTTTATTAGAATCAACTCTCGAAAATTCTGTTCTTCGAAGGAAATATAGAGTTCTTCTTCAGCAACTTGATATTTCAGCTGGTCTGCAAACACCAACATCTTGTGCTCCAGATGTATCGAATTGTAACGATTTTCCTTTATTACCAGCGGCCTTACCCGAAATATCAAGAAAGGAGGAGCAGAGAGATGCTGTTGCACCAGTTGTTGCTCTGGAGATGGATGCATCTTCTGATGCTGAAATAAGGAAAATGAGTATACAAATCCAAGCCTTGATTCCCTGTGAAATAATGAATTTTGTTCAGTTTCTACAAGAAAATTATATTGTTCGTTTTGTTGGAAGTATTGTTTGGCAGATTGTGGCTGCCTCACTATCCCCAGAAAATCGTCACTATATTAAGGCTAATGACTATGATTTGTATTTATTTCCCTTACCTTCCTCCCCTGATGTTACGATAGAAGCTTTAATTTCCAGCCTTTATCAGTATCCTGGAGCCTCAGATATTGTTTCCTCTGGTGCTAGGAAGTTGATACACCTAAAACTTGGCGATTATAAAGTGGATATAAGCGTGAGTTCAGAAATCTTTTTAAGGCAGACAATCATCAATAACCAACGGAAACGTCTTATTACAGCAAATAGTCTTTTTCTTGATCCTAAAGGGGTGGTTGAAGATGCTGTGGGAGGGATAGAAGATATACTATATCGTAGACTTAGGTTAGTGTTTTCCGATGTAGCACAGAGATATGCAGATGATCCTTTGAAAATGCCTCGAGTTATTGGTGATGTGGTGCGTGCGGTTTTTTGTGAAAAGCCATATCAAATGGCTGATAATTTGATAAAAGATATAAAGGATAATGCTTATCATTTGACCGAAAACCTATCTTTACAACCAGAGAAGAGAGGTGTATTTCTGGCTACGCTTAAGCGTTACTTCAGTGGTTTTAATGCCGTGTATTATTATGATTATTTTTTCACATCAGGACTTTTAAGTGTGTTTTTTCCTGGCATAACTCAGTTGTCATTGAAGCAACCAGCGTTCTTTTTTGTATATAACAATATGGTCCGTGCAAGATTATCGCTTTATAACAACTTGGATGTACCTGTATTGCCTTCGTTCGATAGTACGCTGGCATACCTTGTTCTACCAAATATACTGCTTTCTGCTGATGCAACAGTTGGGAATTGGAGTACACATCCATATATCAATGCACACTTACGTGAACGCTGGGGTGTGATCGAACCTTTATTGCGAATGGCAGATGAAGAATTTGAACAATGGTGGTCTTTTTATTTTTGTGATCATAATTCAGATTTCTATCAACAGGAGAGCGGCATAGAAGTTCCTCCGGCAGTTGTTGAATCTAATTTAATAGGAATAAATCCGCGAATGTAGATTTTTCATGGAATGTTACTCCTGAGCTTTTGTTTATTTCTGTTTTATGACAGAATGCAGCACGTTGTAGAAAATAATCATAATAACATCTAAGATTAATTATTCCTTGAGTGTTATTTTTATGGTTGCCAAAAAAAAAGAATCTCAAAGTGTTGCGATAGTCGGTGTGAGTTGTCGTTTGCCGGGAGGTTGCGACACCCCTGACAAATTCTGGCGCTTATTGATAGAAAAAGAAAATCCTGTATCTAAGCTTCCCAGGGATAGATGGGAATGGCCTAGAAATATTGATTTGAACAGACGTCATAGAGGAATAGACAAAGCGGCATTTTTAGAGGATATTAGCCTATTTGATGCTGATTTTTTTAATATCGCCCCTAGAGAAGCAAAATTAATTGATCCTCAGCAGCGAATTTTACTGGAAATGGGATGGACTTGTTTGGAAGATGCTGGTTACGCTCCTCCGGATTTGTTTGGTAAAAATATTGGTGTTTTCATTGGTGTGTCAGACACGGGTTATCACTCGCTGTTGTCAAGAAGTACACATGAGGTTGTTGGTCCTTATTTGAGTACTGGGGTCGGCTCATTTTCGATATCAAATAGGTTATCATATTTTTTTAATTTCTCAGGCCCCAGTCTTTCTATTGATACAGCTTCTTCAAGCTCCTTAGTTGCTTTTTGTCAAGCGGTAGATGCGGTAAGCACAGAACAATGTGAAGCAGCGCTAGTTGGTGGTGTTAATTTGATTTGCACACCTGACACTAGTATTTCCTATTATCTTGCCGGTATGTTGTCTGAAGATGCCCTATGTAAAAGTTTTGGTGCAGGAGCAAATGGGTATGTTCGTGGTGAAGGTGGTTGTTTATTTCTTCTCAAAAAGCTAAGTCAAGCTGAAATAGATGGTGACCATATTTATGGGGTTATCAGAGGTGGCGCATTTCAACATGCGGGTAATACCTCATCATTTACTGTTCCAAGTGTAGACTCACAAGCACAATTATTAGAAAAAATATACGGTAATATGGAGCTGGATTTATCGACAATTACATACATAGAAGCCCATGGTAGCGGTACATCTATCGGTGATCCCATTGAGATAAGTGCGTTACAAGAAGCATGTAAAAGGTTAGAGCGATATCGGACACTTAAAGATTGGCGGTGTGCTGTAGGTTCAGTAAAATCTAATATTGGACATTTAGAATCGGCCTCTGGTATGGCGGGAATTTTGAAAGTGCTATTAGCATTTAAAAATAAGCAGTTACCTTCTACGCTACATCACTCTATGCTAAATGAAAAGATTCACCTAGATGGCTCACCATTTTATATTCTCAATAAAAATGAAATATGGACCCCTTCCCATAACTCTATTGGAAAACGCTTACCGTTAAGGGCTGGAGTAAGCTCATTTGGTCTGGGGGGGGTTATAGCACATATAGTCTTAGAAGAGTCTCTCTCTAATGATACAAAAAGAAAATGGAAAAATATTTTTTTAAAAGGGGGGGGGCTTAAAAGAAAAATTAGAAGCCTAGAATCGTATGATGATAAGGATGGGCTTGAGCTTTTTATTTTTTCAGCTAAAAATAAAAAAAGCCTTAGAGGATATGTTAATAAGTTTTTAGAATTTATATTGTCTGACCAAAAGGTCAGGCTAGTTGATATTGCGTATACCCTGCAGGTTGCTCGAGCTCCAATGGCCGAACGTCTTGCTATTGTAACATCAAATATAGAGGAGTTAGGCGCGCATTTGCAAGCATATTTGCATGGGGAATGTACTTCGGATGTTAGTTTTTCAGGTAATGCGGGAAAAAATACCCCAGATGAATTTGTAGAGATACACTCAAAAAAAGAGGCATTAAAAAATCGCAACTTAGTTCAGTTAGCATGTTGGTGGGTGGCAGGAGAAACATTTGATTGGAGTGATTTGTATGTAGCGCTCAAACCGAAAAAGGTTTCTGTGCCAACCTATGTCTTTTCTAAAGAATCTTATTGGTTAAATGGTGTGAGCTCAACTGATAGGGAGACCAAAAAATCTGGAACTAGTATGGTTCAGAATGATGTTATGAAGATGGTTGCTGGAATTTTAGAGATTAATCATGAAAAAATTGATTTGGATATTGAAATTATAGATTTAAGCCTTGATTCTTTAGCCTGTCGTGATCTTGCCGTTCAATTGAGTAATAGTTTTGAGATAGACCTAGATCCTACGATTTTTTACGAAGTACAGACTCTAGAAGAGTTATGTAAGTTAATTGAAAAAAAACTTGAGAAGGATATTCCAGATTCAGTAGAAAAAGTAGAGCAGTCAGAGACAAGTACAGATGCTGCAGGAGATAAAGATACAGCGCTAGATATAGCCGTTATTGGTATGGCGGCAGAGCTACCGTGTTCCAAAAATATCGACATGTTCTGGGATAATTTGATTTCCGGTAGTGAAATGATAAGTGAGATTCCTAGGGCTCGCTGGGGTTATGAGTCATTTATAGATGCAGAGTATCCTCAAATAAAAATGGGCGGTTTCATTGCGGATGTTGAAAAATTTGATGCAAACTTTTTTCGCATATCGCCACTGGAAGCGGAGTCAATGGACCCTCAGCAACGTCGTTTTATCCAAATAATATGGCAAACACTGGCTGATGCACGCATTCATCCAGATGAGGTTTCAGGTAAGCATATAGGTTTGTTTGTTGGGGTAATGGGAGATGATTATGCAGAACTATTGACGAAGAATAATGTAAAACTAACCCCCTACACACCGATTGGTTTATCGCGTTCTATGTTAGCAAATAGAATCTCTTTTCTGCTGAATATTCGTGGTCCGAGTGAAGCGATTGATACGGCTTGCTCTAGTTCACTAGTTGCAATTCATCGTGCCATTTTGGCATTGCTAAATGGTGAATGTGAGATGGCATTTGCTGGCGGAGTAAATTTGATCTTATCCCCAAATACTTCGATTGCATTTAGCCAAGCAGGTATGCTTAGTCCAGATGGACAGTGCCAAACATTTGATAAGCGAGCTAATGGTTATGTACGCTCAGAAGGGGTTGCCTCACTTTTATTAAAGCCACTAAAAAAAGCAATTGCTGATGGCGATACAATCCATGGGGTTATTAAAAGTAGTGCCGTTAACCATGGAGGTAGAGCGACATCTTTAACAGCACCGAATGCCAATGCACAGAGTGATCTTATATTGAAAGCATATGTGCAAGCGGGTATTGACCCGAAACATATAACCTATATCGAAACGCATGGTACAGGTACATCTCTTGGTGATCCAGTTGAAATAAATGCTTTGAAAAAGGCTTTTTCAGCGTTGTATATGAAGTGGGGATATGACACGGCAACGTTATCTCACTGTGGTTTAGGGAGCTTAAAATCGAATATGGGGCATGCTGAAGCGGCAGCAGGTGTTGCTGGGGTGATAAAAGTTCTATTGTCGATGAAAAATAAGCAGCTGCCAGGAATGTTACACCATCATGAATTAAACCCTTTAATTAAGCTTAAGAAAACACCATTTTATCTTGTTAAGGAAAAAAAGTTTTGGGAGACTGCTACTGATGATTCTCTCAAAGGAAAAATACCACGTTATGCTGGTGTGAGCAGTTTCGGCTTTGGTGGTGTTAGTGCACATTTGGTTCTTGCCGAGCATTGTAGTGAATTAACAAATAATCGAGAATTTGTGCCGCGGTATGAGTTTAAGGGGGATAAATATTGGTTCTCACCGGGAATAAAAAAAGAGTTTGATTGTGATAAGACGGCAGATGAGGATGTTACAAGAACAATTGCTTTAAAGCCTAAATTGATACCTATCAATCAGCAAATTAAATCTGATGAAAAATCAGTAAAACACTATGTGTTATTGATTGAGGCCAACTGTTTTCTTCCGATTTCTGATACTGCACACGTAAAAGAACCTGAATTTATACGACTGTCTTCTAATGAAATAGCGATAGAAGATAAATTCCGACATTATTCTTGGGCTATATTATTTTTTATTCAAAACCTTATTAAGCAGAAGATTTCGGGGGATATTTTATTGCAGGTGGTGATTCCCCTATCTGAACAATTTTATCCAGGGCATGGCTTGGCTGGAATGTTAAGAACAGCGTATATTGAATACCCACAGATAAGAACACAATTGGTAATGTTGAATCCCATCATGGAAAAGGTTTCAACATTAATTCAGTTGATTAAAGAAGCAAGTGTATTACCTTATTCTGAACTTCAACACTCTCAATCTATCTGGAGCCATTATTCTTGGCAAGAAATTCAAGATTTGCCCCTGGTAACGCCCTGGAAACACTCCGGGGTGTATTTGATTTCTGGGGGCATGGGTGGCTTAGGGCGGATCTTGTTAGAAGATATTATACGTAAAGAGCCGACAGCAAAAATTGTTTTGATTGGTAGGAGTTCTGCTAACAACAACATCCAAGAGATCCGTGAGAGATCCTTAAAAAATGTTAGATACTATTCGCTTGATGTGACCAATGTAAAAGAGGTTAATGCGCTAATAGAAGAAATTATGAGTATGTATGGAAGGTTAGATGGGATTATTCATGCTGCAGGAGTTACGCAGGATAGTTATATTATACAAAAAACGGAACAGGAACTTAATGCGGTTTTAAAGCCAAAAGTTGACGGCATGGTGGTGCTAGATCAGGCAACGAAACATATTGTACTGGATTTCTTTGTGGCTTTTTCTTCTTTTGTTAGTAATGTGGGAAATTCTGGACAAGCAGATTATGCTGCTGCCAATGGTTTTCTCAATGAATTTATGAAATATCGTGCTGATCTCGTTAATAATAAAACACGTCATGGCAGATCACTTTCAATATCATGGCCTTTTTGGACAGATGGCGGAATGAAAATGCCAGGTGAGGTTGCTGAATATTTTAAAGATTCAGCAGGTATTTTCCCTTTAACTGTAGAATCTGGGCTCAAACTTTTTTATCAGGCTATAGTGGCTAATGAATCGCATGTGTTGATGCTTTTTGGAAATATGCATTGTATTCGTGAATGGATATTTGGTGATAATGAAAATGAAAATCTTAATGAAATATCTGATGACTCTAGCCAGAAAGATTTACTTGGTTTAGAAAAAGAGGTTCTTTTTGAATTAAGAAAAATATTTAGTCATATAATAAAAGCCCCCGTAGAAGTAATAGAAGAGGGCAAGCTGTTTAGTGACTATGGTGTTGATTCTATTATGATAATTCAGATTAATAAAAAACTTAGTGTTATTCTTGGAGAGATATCTAAAACAGTATTCTATGAGTGCAGAACACTCGGAGAAGTTGCCCAATATTTTGTGACGAGATACAAAAAAAAATGTTGTGAATGGATCGGGCGTGAAAAATATAATAGTCTTGAAAAATCGGAAACAATAAGCGAAATTCTGAAAAATAAGAACAGTGTGCTCTCTAAGGAGGCTACAGAGGAGATTGCTATTATTGGTGTTGCGGGCTGTTACCCGGGCTCTAAAGATATTCACCAGTTCTGGCGTAATCTAAGAGATGCTAAAGAATCTATAATGGAGGTCCCGGAAGAGAGATGGAATTGGCAAGATTATTTTGTTCCTTATGAGAATTTTCTGATAGACCAAGGTAAAAGTTACAGTCGATGGGGGGGATTCATTGATGGCTTTGATGAGTTTGATTATGCATTCTTTCGGATTTCTCCACGTGAAGCAATGAATATGGACCCACAAGAAAGGTTATTCTTGCAGAATTCTTGGCATACATTTGAAGATGCAGGTTATACACGGGACAAGCTAGATAAATTCAAAGTGGGCGTTTTTGTTGGAGTTACTAAAACAGGTTTTGAGCTACATCATTCAGGGGAGGAATTGAAGAATGGTTTCTCTCCAAGAACTTCATTTAGCTCGATCGCAAATCGAATATCTTATTTTTACAGTCTCAATGGGCCAAGTTTAGCAATTGATACAATGTGCTCTTCTTCATTGGTGGCAATTAACTCAGCTTGTGAACGACTTATTAATTGTGACTGTGATCTTGCGTTGGCAGGAGGTGTGAATCTATATCTGCATCCAGAAAACTACGTATACTTATCTCAAATGAAAATGCTTTCTCGTGATAATAATAACTGTAGTTTTGGGGAAGGTGCAAGCGGTTTTATTCCAGGAGAAGGCGTTGGGTCGGTATTGCTAAAACGTCTGATCGACGCAGAAAGAGATGGTGATACTATATACGCCACTGTGTTAAGTAGTGCTGTGAATCATGGTGGACACACTTCAGGATATACGGTTCCTAACCCCAAGGCGCAGTCTGATGTAATTAGCTTGGCAATAGAAAAATCTGGCCTGAATGTTGAAGATATAAATTATATTGAGGGGCATGGAACAGGAACTATATTAGGTGACCCCATTGAGATCACCGGCCTAACTCGTGCCTTCGAAAACTCTACGAATAAAAAACAATATTGTGCAATTGGCTCAGTTAAATCCAACATTGGACATCTTGAGGCAGCTGCTGGAATTGCGGGTGTTACTAAAGTATTGTTACAGTTTAAACATAAACAGAAAGTTTCATCTCTGCATGCCGCTAAGCTTAATCCTAATATTAATATTTCGAATACACCTTTCTTTGTTCAGCGTGATTTAACTTCCTGGGTGCCGATAACTCCTAATGCTCCTAGAGCCGCAGGCATAAGTTCATTTGGAGCTGGTGGTGTTAATGCACATCTTATTTTAAGAGAATATCAAAAAAAACAAAAAACAATAAAGACAAACAGTGACAATTGCTTATCATTAATTATATTGTCTGCTGCTGATGATGATGGGTTGCTATTATATGCTAGAAAATTAACTGATTTTTTAGAGAGTTCTCTGAAAGAAGAGATAGATGTTGTATCTTTGGTGGATCTTGCATTCACCCTTGGGATTGGTCGAGAGGCTATGACCTATCGTTTAGCTTTTATTGTACCCACGCTCGAAACATTAGTGAGTGAACTAAATAAATTCTTAACAAATAGTGAGGCCTGTGACCCTAACACTGTTTTGTATGGGGTATCTGAGAAAGAAAGTTTAAGCAAAGAGAAGTGTTCAAATGAGGATTTAGACTTATACAGTATTGCAGAAAAATGGGTGAAAGGTTTTTCAGTGTCTTTAAAAGATATCTACAGAAAGGAAGATGCTAATTTTATTTCACTACCTACATATGTATTTAAGAAGAACAAAATATGGTTTCCCTTACACAAAAGAAAAAAAGAGAAAACTCTTGAAGACCTACCAATAACTCCTGTTAACCAACAACTTGAGACAGAAGGGCTTATTAAATTACAAACTTGCATTAGGCCTATTAAGCATAATAATGCAGCTAAAGGGGAAAATATGGAACCAACTAAACCACTCATTAGTTTAAGAGAACTACCAACAATGAGTTCAATGAAAGAAGGCCCTACGCTTAACGTAGAGATTGAAATGCACGATATAAAGTTAGTGTTAATAGCGCAACTGGCAGAATTGCTTTTTTTAGAAATAAACGAAATTACCCAGAAGACTTCTTTTATCGACTTAGGCTTGGATTCAATTATTGGTGTTGAATGGGTAAGGAAAATAGGGCAGCATTTTGGAATTAAAATTGCAGCATCAAAAATTTATGATTATCCGAACATAGCCGAATTTTCTCTGTACCTCACCACACAACTTAAATCTAGTGCTGGTGCGCCTGTCAAAGAGGAAGATATAACAGATCACAGTAATCGTGATGAGGTTAGCTTACATTCAGCTGAAAAACCCTCAAAAATAGTAAAAGATCGAGATTTACAGCAGCGACATTCCTCTGCTTTTGAGGCTAACCTTCAACCAGAAATAAAGGATGAGGCTTCGGTTAATGATTATTGTTACTCCGAGGCGGAGAAAAAAGAATCTGAAGAGATACGTCGTCCATTGAAAAAAATAGCTATTGTAGGAATGGCGGGAAGATTTCCGGGCGCCAAAAATACTGATGAATTTTGGGAAAATATTTCTAATGGTATTGACTCCGTTAGGGTTATTCCAAATGAAAGATGGCGTGACAATGGTGAGTTTGATCTACAGAAGAGATCTAGAGGTAAAATATATACTAATAAATTAGGTATGCTTGATGATGTTGACGAATTTGATCCTTTGTTCTTTGGTTTATCTCCTACAGATGCTGAATGCATGGACCCTCAGCAACGTATTTTCTTAGAGGAAGCCTGGGCTGCGTTTGAAGATGCAGGCTATTCACCGAAACAGCTGAATGGGACTCAATGTGGGACTTATGTTGGCGTTATGCAAACGGATTATGCGTATAAGCTACATGAGCATAGTGAGTACAAGGGATTGGCGCAAACGGCTATGGGAACTTCATCAGCAATATTTGCTGCACGTATCGCATATAATCTGAATTTAACTGGACCTGCAGTGTCTATTGATACAGCTTGTTCATCTTCCTTGGTGGCCACACACTTAGCATGTCAGGCATTAAGCAATGATGAAATTGATATGGCTCTTGTGGGGGGGGGCACATTATATCTGAATAAGGAATCTTACCTACGGATGTGTGATGCTGGAATGCTCTCACAGCAAGGGTATTGTGCTGTATTTGATGATAAAGCAGATGGTTTTGTGCCTGGTGAAGCGGTGAATGCGGTTGTTTTGAAAAGGTTAGAGGATGCAGAAAGAGATTCTGACCATATCTATGGTGTTATTCTTGCTTCTGGTATTAATCAGGATGGAAAAACTAATGGTATTACTGCGCCTAGCACAAATTCACAGATTGCATTGCAAAAATCACTATATCAACGTTTTGATATTGACCCTTCTTCAATAAGTTATATTGAGGCACATGGAACAGGGACAAAATTGGGTGATCCTATAGAAATGGATGCTTTGATGAATGTCTTTAATGCTTGTCCTGAGCATAGTTGCGCAATTGGTTCAGTTAAAAGTAATGTCGGACACACTTCTGCCGCAGCGGGGTTGGTGAGTCTTCAGAAAGTATTACTGCTCATGGAACATCAACAGTTGGTACCTAGTTTGCATTTTGAGAAAGCTAATGAGCATATAAACTTTGATCGTAGTCCATTTTATGTAAATACGGAGTTGAAAGAATGGAAAAGTAACTCGAATAAGCCAAGACGTGCAGCGATAAATTCGTTTGGTTTTAGTGGAACAAACGCACATTTGGTTATCGAGGAATATCAAGTTTCTAGAAATGTATCAGAAAAGTTGGCAGATTTTTCTGGTGAGCCAGTGATGATTCCAGTGTCAGCGAAAAAAATAGAGAGCTTACGAGCTTTAGTTATTCAGTTGCAAACATATATATTGCAGCGAGATGTTAATTTAATTGATTTGTCTTTTACGCTTCAGGTAGGTCGGGAAGCCATGTCGCACAGAGTGGTTTTTTTAGCTAGAACGGTTGAAGAATTAAGGGAGCAATTTTTAACATATATGGGGGGGGGGGGGAACGATAATATTTTTACGGGAAAAATAGGCAGAGAAAACAATGATGTAGACATTTTTTGTCATGATGAAGATATAATGCAAGGCATTAGGCATTGGATTGAAAAGAGAAAGTTAAAGCAGTTGGCTAAAATGTGGGTTAACGGAGGCGAAATTGAATGGATGTTATTTCCACAGAACATCGCTGCGAGGAGAATATCTCTGCCAACATATGTTTTCTCAAGGGAGAAATATTGGCTTTCAGCGACTCTGAATACTAATGAAGTTCATTCGGTGAAAAAAACTGAGAAATTTGAGCTTATTCCGGAAATTAATAAAAAACTAGATGACCTGATCTTTTTGAAGCAATCTTTAGTCCGAAAAAATTTAGGTGAGTCTACAGCTACCATAAGTAGAAAAACAGTTTTGTTTATTGATTGCCCGAAAGAGATGCTAAAGTTTGATAGTGAAGATTGTGATATAGAGCGTATCTATTCTTCTGTTGACGCTGAAGCATCTGAACGGACCTTAGATATATTTTCTAAAACCTTTTCATTGATTAAAAACCATCTGAACAACCTCGCAGGGAAAACCGATCGTTTTGTCATTGTTGTGCCATTTGTCCCTGAGAATTTCTTATATCAGCCTATTGTGGGTTTGCTCAGGACCGCTTTTCTGGAAAATAAAAAGTTTCAAGGGAAATTACTTGAGTTGAATTTCGAAAATTTTATAGAGCCGCATAAATTATTTCGTTGCATTATGGGTGAGCTGAACTCAGTTGAGAATGATAGATATATACGGTACTTGTCTGACTATGAACGTTATGTTTCGGTATTGAAAGAGATTGAAAAACGACCTGAAATATTGGCGCCTCCAATAAAGTCTGGCGGTGTTTATTGGATAACTGGTGGACTGGGTGGGCTTGGGAAAATATTTTCAGGTTATTTAGTTGAGTGTGGCGCAGGTGTTTTGGTTCTTAGTGGCCGATCAACATTAACAGTAGAAAATAAGAAGTATATTGAGCGTTTGTCTTCACAAGGAGTACATGTTGAGTATCGGCAGAGCGATCTCAGTAAAAAAGAAAATGTGAAAAATATTGTCGAAGAAATTAAACAAAAATTTGGAAAATTAAATGGGATATTGCATGCCTCTGGATCTATTCAAGATTCATTTATACAGAAAAAAGAATTGTATAGTGTAGAACAAGTTTGGCGTTCAAAAGTTCAGGTCATAGAATATATTGATAAGGTAACCAAGGAGTTAGCACTGGATTTTATTGTGTTATTTTCCTCAATCTCTGCCGTCTTAGGAAACATTGGTCAAGCAGACTATAGTGGTGCGAACATTTTCCTGGATGCATTTTCCTCATATAGAAATAAACTAGTTGAAGCTGGAATGCGGCAAGGGCGTACTGTTTCAATAAACTGGCCTCTTTGGCGTAATGGGGGAATGAAGATTACACAGCAGAAAGAAGAATGGTTCGAGCGCCTTACAGGAATTGTTTCTCTAGAAACTGAACAAGGTATTTCGGCATTCGATTTTTCATTGAATCAAGAAGACGATCATATTGTTGTGCTGAGTGGTCAGCATGAAAAAATTCGTGAATACTGCAATATTTTTAGTGAGGAAGAGGCGACCGAGAGTATGCCAACTAATGATAAGTTAGAGCTTGCTTATCAAGATTTAAAAAATATTCTTTCAGAAGTGCTGAAAATAGAGGCGTCAGCCTTAGCTTTAGATGAACCATTATCTGAGTATGGCGTTGACTCAATTTATATGATGTCATTGTTGAATAAGTTAGAAGTAAAATATGATTGTGTGATTGAGCCTAGTGTGTTTGTTAATTATCCGACCATTCACTTGTTAGCATCATATCTGATTGATGAAGACATTTTTAAATCCCAAAAAACACAGCGATTAGCCCGCAATAGTAAAGTAGACGTGCGAATGGAAGGAAGTGTTTCTCAACTTAATAAACCAAGAAAAAAAGTAGCTATTATTGCACAAGCTTGTCGTTTTCCTCAGTCAGAATCTGTGGAAAAATTTTGGGAAAATCTTTCTATGGGAAATGATTTAATAAGGGAGGTTCCTCCGGGTCGTTGGGATCAAAATATTTTTCATGGTGGGAATAGTCCTATGCTCAGAAAAAAATATACAAATCTGGGTGGATTTTTAAGTGATATCTCCATGTTTGACGCAAATTATTTTAAGGTGCCTGAAGAAGAAGCTGCGACGATAGACCCGCAACAGAGGATTATGTTGGAATTATCTGAGGAACTGTTTAAGGCAGCAGGTTATAATCGAGATTACTTAGATGGTAGGGATGTTGGAATATTTCTTGGTGCAAAAGAAAATAATTATATAAGAAATTATCTGCATGTCATTCCAGAAAATCAATTGAAACATATGCTCGTGAATTCTATTGGTAATATGATGGCGGCAAGGATATCTAATTTCTATAATTTAACTGGGCCATCGAAAGTTATAGATACTGCTTGTTCATCCTCTCTAGTTGCTATTCACGATGCGTGTCAGTATATCCTTGATGGAAAATCTGAGATGGCACTGTCTGGTGGAATTTATCTATTGATGGATTCATTTGCACACATTGGTTTTACTGAGGCTGGTGTGCTTTCCGATGATGGTAAGGCATATGTTTTTGATGAACGAGCGAAAGGAATTGTGCTGGGAGAAGGTGCAGGATTGATCCTTCTGAAGGACTATGATGCAGCTATTAGAGATGGCGATCAGGTTCTGGGTATTATTTCAGGATCTGCTGTGAATAATGATGGTTATACAGTAGGTTTGACAGTGCCAAGTCAAGAGGGACAAAAAAGGGTGATTGCGGAGGCACTTAAAAACAGTCAGGTCGACCCAGCAGATATCACATATTTTGAAGCGCATGGAACGGGTACTTTACTGGGGGATCCTATTGAAATCAGGGCTGCAACTCAGGTTTTCCAAGAATATACTAATAAGCAATCCTATTGTGCATTAGGATCAGTAAAATCTAATATGGGCCATTTAATGATGGCCGCAGGCATAGCAAGTGTTATAAAAGTATTGCTTAGTTTAAAACATAAGAAGATTCCTGCGACATTACACTGTGACAGGCCTCATCCGAGATTTAAATTCTCAGAATCCCCTTTTTATCCTAATCTTTCATTGACGGATTGGAGGTGTGTGAATGGTCCTCGAATAGCATCTGTTTCATCCTTTGGATTTGGTGGTACAAACTGCCATATGATTATTGAGGAGGCTTAGGAATATTATGACAACCGATTTCAATAAAAAGCAGTTTTGGTTAGGGAAAAAACAACCTAATATATCTTCTTCTGAAGAAGTGAGATCTTTTATTTACGATGAACCTCTATTGAGAGATCATTTGATTTATGATGAGCAAGTTTTGATGGGGGTCGCGCATCTTAGTTTAGCGATTGATCTTCTAAGAAAAAGAAATATAGATGAAGCGGTGTGTTTAGAGAAAATTGCATTTTCAAATGCAGTTATGTTTGAGCCCAATGAAGAGATTACTGTTACAGGGAGATTTCAAGAGAAATCCGGTAGAGAGGGTATAGCTACTTTTTTTCAAAAAGAAGAAGGTGGATCTGAAATTCAAGCGTCTGATTTTAAAATTAGTAAAGATAAAATATCTTGGGCAGACGAAGTTGTTGACTTGGAGATGCTTTGCAAGAATCCAATGAGGGTAGACTCTGGAGATCTTTTCTATAATGATCCATTGCAACAATGTTACCGTGGTAGCTTGTTGAATGTAAGTAAGGTTTTTAAAGTCTCAGATGGGATTGTACTGGGGGAAATCCATTTAACTCCAACTATGCAAGAGGCCTTGTTGGGTTATTATATTCACCCCTCTGTGTTCGATGCTTGCCATGTTGTGTCTTCCTACGCATTAGGTGATTCTCCAGCCAAAAATCATCGAGTTCCATTGTTTATTAAAAATATTATTGTTTCTCCATATATTACTAACGTGAAATTGGGACACTTTTTCTGCTTAGTGGAAAGAGTCATGATAAATGATCAGATAGCAGAATGTGATATTAAGATTATAGACTCGAAAGGAAATTTACTCGTAACTATGGTTGGTTTTACTGTTAAAACAGTGCCAAGCAGAGAGGCTATTTTTTCTACTAATACTCCTCTTGAGAAGAAAGTTGCTAGTAAGGCTGTTCCTTCGACTAAGAGAGTGCCACAAGGCGCGGACAGTCTTGAAGAAGGTATTCAAAATTATATTAAAGAAAAAATCGCACATGATTTAAAAACAACACAAGAAGATGTTTCCTTAGATATAAATTTTATGGATATGGGACTTGACTCTAATAATATGATTGGTTCTGTAGAAAAAATTGAAGAAGAAATTGGCATGGAGCTATACCCAACACTATTCTTTGAACATCAAAATATTCGTTCCCTTGCAAAACATTTTTCAGAAGAAAATAAGGAAGAGTTTTTACAGTATTTTGGCCACCATCAAAGTATTTCAGATGAACCTGAAAACAAACAGGAATTTTTAGAAAAGGTCGAGATAACAGAAAAATCTAGCACCTCAGAAGATGATGATATTGCCATTATAGGCATGAATGGTTATCTGCCACAGTCGAATAATTTAGAAGAATTCTGGCAACATCTTGAATTGAGTCATGATCTTATTCAGGAAATTCCTAAAAATCATTGGGATTATAAACCATGGTTTTCTTTGAATGCAAAAGAAGATAATAAGACATATGCAAAGTGGGGAAGCTTTATTGAAGGTGTTGACAAATTCGATCCAAATTTTTTTGGTATTTCACCCCGTCAAGCAGTTTGGATTGATCCGCAACTGCGCTTGTTGATTCAGTCAGTCCAGGCAACTTTTGAGGATGCAGGTGTAATAAATTCTATTGCAGCTTCAAGAACGGGTGTATATGTGGGGTGTTGTTTTAAAGAGTATTGGGATGAAATTGTCCGCGCTCAAACTTCATTTGTGGACTATCAAGCACATAGTGCAGCTATGTCTTCCTTATCTGGGTATGTTTCGTATCTATTTGATTTGCAGGGACCCTCTATTCCATTGGATAACGCTTGTGCGTCTTCACTGACTGCTTTGCATTTGGCATGTCAATCTATAAAACAAGGAGAGTGTGACCAAGCTATTGTTGCAGGAGCAAATCTATTATTAAGTCCATTGCACTATGTGTATTTTTCTAGGATACAAGCACTTTCGCCAACAGGGCATTGTCATAGTTTTGATGAGAAAGCTGATGGATATGTGCCAGGAGAAGGAGTTGTATCTGTTTTATTGAAACCACTAAAAGTAGCACAGAAAGATGGAGACAATATTCATGCGGTTATTAAAGGTAGCGCAATAAATCATGTTGGCAGAGCTAATAATCCTTATTCCCCACGGCCAGAGTTGCAAACCAAACTTTTAAAAGAGGCGTGGGCGAACGCTGGTATTAACCCAAAAAACCTTAGTTATATTGAGGCTCATGGCACAGGCACTAGTTTGGGAGACCCTATAGAGGTAAACGCTTTAAAAGCTGCGTTTAAGCCATATGTTAGTGAGAGTGGTTTTTGCGCTCTTGGTTCTGCAAAAGCGCATTTGGGGCACTTGGAAGGTGCCGCGGGTTTGACATCAATTATGAAAGTTGTCTTGATGATGAAAAATAAGAAAATCCCATATATGCCAAATTTTTCTTCATTAAATCCATATATTAAATTAGAAAAAAGTCCGTTCTATATTAATAAAAAATTATTAGATTGGACTACTTCTCCGGGATTAAGCAGATTGGCTGGCGTTAGTTCATTTGGTATGACTGGGAATAATGCTCATGTAGTAATAGAAGAATATGTGGAAAAAAATAAGCAGAGTTATGTGATGAGAGTTGATGGTTCCTTTCTCATTCCATTCTCGGCTAGAAGTATTGGGAGATTACGGGCTTATGCCAATAGCTTGCTTGATTCTCTTGTAGAGAATGATTCTGCAGAAGAGGGTAAAAAGATTTCTTTATCTGATATTGCATATACTTATCAAGTTGGCCGTCAACCTATGTCTGAAAGGGTCTGTTTTATTGTAAGAGATTTCCTTGAGTTATCTCAAGCAATTAGATCATTTATTTCTAATGAAAAAAGTCATTTGTTTTTTTATGACTGTATTATAAAGAAAAATATCAAGGAAGTATTTGGTTCACAGGAAGAGATAATCTCTAAATTATCTGCTTGGGTTCAAAAAGAGGATTTGGAATCTATAGCAGCTAATTGGGTTAAGGGGATGCCTGTTCAATGGGAGGTTTTATATTCAGGAGGCACGCCTAGTCGAGTATCATTACCAACGTATCCTTTTGAGGAAGAAAGTTATTGGATGCCAGAACCAGAAAATGATATCCCTGTACTTAACTGTAAAAATAAAGATAATCAAGTGCATCCACTGCTACAAACGAATGATTCTTCCGATAATAATATTAAATATACTTCTTCATTCACTGGGGCTGAATTTTTCTTCTCTGAACATCTTGTTAACAGTAAACGGGTGCTTCCTGGATCTGCTTATATTGAGCTTGCTTGTGAAGCAGGTAATAGGATGGATATTGGTGTTACTACGGAAATAAGAAATATCATTTGGTCTCGACCTATTATCGCTGAAAAAACCGGAGGTGAGCTTTGTATTTCCACTGTTTTACGTTCCTCTCATGTGCCAGAAAATTTTCGTTTTGAAGTTTCATCAAAAGTAGAGGGTGAGTTGGTTATTCATAGCCAAGGAACGATTGTGGTTAAGGAAGTCCATTTAAACAGGACAAAAAAGAGTATCAAGGAGATACAACGTGGCTGTTTTTCAGAGATAGCTGTTTCTAAAATATATGAATATTTCAGCATGGCTGGATTAGGGTATGGAATAGGGTTTCAGTGTATAAAAAAAATGTGGGTGAGTGATACTGATGTACTAACGTTGATTGAATTACCAAGTTATCTGGAGCCAACCGCTGATTGTTTTAATTTGCATCCAAGTCTTCTTGATGCGGCATTCCAGTCTGTTATTGGATTTTTTCTGAAGCAGGAAGGTTACGAAGATTCTTCTTTAACACAATTACCATTTTCAGTAGACTCTATTGTTTTTTATGGGAAATGCAGCTCACCGGGATATGTCTATGTGAAAAAGAGTAAACCCTTGCGTGAAAAAGAAATGTTAGAAAAATATGACTTGGAAATTTTAGATGTTAATGGGGAGGTTTTCGTCACTATTGATGGGTTCTCTATTCGTGAGTTAAAAAACAAAGAGATCTTCAAGCCTAATGAGAAAATAAAAGATGAGCAGTCGGCGGTTTTACCGACGAGTAATGGTACAGAAAAGTTTGCTGTCATGACAGCATTACAGAGCGCCCTTACTGAAGAACTAATATCAGAAGCATGTTCTATTTTAAAGGTAAGATCGAGTGATCTTCCTTTAGATGAGGAAATGAGTGCCTACGGATTTGATTCCATTACCTTAACGGAATTCATTAATTGTGTTAATGATATCTTTAACCTTGAGCTGACGCCAACAATATTTTTTGAATATCCTACACTTGGTGGTTTCTGCACTTTCCTTCTCGATGATTACGAGGAAGATATTGCCAAGAAATATGGGGAATTTATTGGTGATATTAACAATCATGAAGACGTAGCCCAGACGCTTGATGAGGTGGGGGAAAGCGATGTAGCTTTATCACCAGAGCCTGTTCAAGAAGGTGATATAGCTATTGTTGGGATAAGTGGCTCTTTTCCAATGGCAAAAAGTCTAGATGACTTTTGGGAAAACTTGATTTCTGGAAAGGATTGCATCTCAGAAATTCCTGAAAGTCGATGGCATTGGCAGAATGTGGATAAGAGTCTTGCTGACTCTGGGACGAAAGAAAATATAAAGTGGGGAGGGATTCTTGAAGATATCGATGAATTTGACCCCCTATTTTTTGGTATTTCTCCTATAGAAGCGGAACTGATGGATCCCCAGCAGAGATTATTGTTGAAGTATGCATACTTGGCAATAGAAGATGCTGGGTATTCTCCCCAAAGTCTTTCTGGAACAGAAACAGGTGTTTTTGTTGGAACAGCAAGTACAGGTTATCAACGAAGAGTATTTGCTAAAAATCGAGAAATAAAGGGATTTAGCTCAACCTCTGTCGTTCCCTCACTTGGGCCTAGCCGTTTGTCATATTATTTAAATTTGAAGGGGCCAAGTGAGCCTATAGAAACAGCTTGTTCTAGTTCGTTAGTTGCTATTATTCGGGGGGTAGAAGCATTACAAAATAATCTTTCTACTTTGGTTATTGCGGGAGGTGTGAATACTCTTCTTGACCAGGATGTGCATACAAGTTTTGCTAAAGCAGGTATGTTATCCAGCGATGGGCGTTGTAAAGCGTTCTCGAGTGATGCTGATGGCTATGTTCGTGGAGAGGGTATTGGTATCTTGGTATTAAAGAAATTAAAGGATGCCGTTACGAATGGAGATCATGTGTATGCGGTTATTAAAGGTGGTTCTATTAATCATGGTGGTCGATCGCAATCATTAACTGCACCAAACATGAATGCACAGGCAGATCTGATTCAAGAGGCACATCGTCGAGCAAATATAAAATCCGATACAGTTACATACATTGAAACTCATGGTACCGGTACTCCTCTTGGGGACCCTGTTGAGATTGACGGTTTGAAAAAAGCATTTTCTAGTGTGAGGGAAGATCAATATATAAGTGATACCAATGATTTCTGTGGAATAGGTAGTGTTAAGAGTAATATAGGACACTTAGAGCTTGCCGCAGGGGTAGCTGGTGTAATAAAAGTGATACTAGCTATAAAAAATAAGAAAATACCACCTAGCATACACGCTAACAAAGTAAATCCTTATATTAATTTAGAAAATAGCCCTTTTTATATTGTTAAAAAAGCACAAGATTGGGAACAACTTTACGACAAAGACAGGTGTGCTATACCTCGTCGTTCAGGGGTTAGTAGTTTTGGCTTTGGAGGTGTTAATGCCCATCTTGTGATTGAAGAGTTTATTGAGAGTAGTGTTGTCCAAAAAACAAAGAGTGATGAATATTATTCTAGTCTAATACTGTTATCAGCAAGAACGGAAGAAAGACTGACTGTCTGCGCAAAAAATATTTTAGAGTTTCTTCGCAAAAATGATGCGGCTAAAGTTGATATCAAAGATCTCGAGTATACCTTGCAAGTTGGCCGCGATGCGATGGAATATCGATTAGCATTGCTGGTTGAAAGTATAGATGCACTGAAAAAAGGATTGGGATATTTTCTTGATGGTACGCACGAGGGGATCAGTTATATTTATCAGGGAGAATCAAGTAAGAAAAATTCTATAACAGAGAAGGCTGAGGTATCACTTGATAATAAATCTTTCTTAGCATCTGTGTGGGTAAATGGATATGAGATTGATTGGGTAAGCCTGTACGCAGGGAAAAGAAAAAACCGTATATCCTTGCCTTGTTACCCATTTTTACCGGAAAAATACTGGCTTCCAGAAGATGTAGACGCTCAAAAAATCGCTAGTGTACCTCTTATAGAAGAGTTTAATGCTGAAAGGGTGTCTAATCTTTTGTTAGGACAGGCTTTATGGGAAAAGCAACCTGTTACAGATAATGCAGATGCTAGACCTTCTGATTTTGAACCGAAGATTTTCTTACTCGGTTTTAATTCATCTGAGGTAGCGATCATAAAAAAATGTGTGGAACATCCTATATTAGATAATCCAGCATCAGATGCAGAGACTATATTTCTGGTTGCATTTGATTGGATCAAATCTCTCTTATCAGAAAAACACAAAGGAGCTCTATGTGTTTGGTTTGTCGTGCCAGATCAGTATCAATATTCAGTTTTATCTGGACTTTTAAGAACGGCAAATAGAGAGAACCCTAAGGTTGTAGGAAAGATTTTCTATATGAGTGATATTCATAAGCTCGCAGGTATTTTCCCCCAAGAGTATGAAAAAAATAGTGGGATTATAGAAGTCCGGTATGATGAATCACAAACTAGGTTGGTTAAGAATCTCGTTGAAGTAACCCCTGAACTTACGAATACTCTTTCATTGACAGATGGTGGTGTGTACTGGGTTACCGGTGGTTTAGGTGGCTTAGGGATGATTTTTTCAGAAAAACTTTGCTCCAATAAAAATATTACACTTCTCTTGACAGGTCGATCAGAACTTGATGGAAAAAGAAATAAATTATTAATGCGCTTGAAGGAGTTATGTTCATCTGTTTATTATTATTCACTAGATATTTGTGATGAAGTAGCAGTCAAAGAATTTTATAATGAAACTGTTCTTCAACATGGTCCACTAAAGGGGATAGTGCACAGTGCTGGTGTAATTAAGGATGCATTTATTCTCAAAAAAACACACGAAGAAATTCGTCAGGTATTGTCTCCAAAAACTAGTGGATTGCTATATCTTGATAGGATTACAAAAGATTCTCCTTTAGACTTTTTTGTAGTGTTTTCATCGCTTGCGGCTGTTTTAGGTAGTGTAGGCCAAGCTGATTATTCGGCTGGAAATGCATTTTCAGATGCATATGTAGCATTTCGTAACACATTAGTGCGGCAAGGAGGCCGTCAAGGACAGACGCTCTCCATTAACTGGCCTTTATGGCAGAGCGGTGGTATGCATGTTGATGCCAGTACAGAAGCCTGGATTAAAAAAACCACTGGGCTTATTTCACTAAGTACGGAAGCTGGGATATTGGCTTTTTCTACTGCAATATATTCTGGTTATGAGCAATGCCTTGTGTTTCAGGGGGATATTAAAAAAATACGTGAGCAAATTTTACCCTCAGACAGCCTCAATAAAAAAGAAGTCAGTCAAAAAATAGAGTATTCGAGTTCAGATATTATGGAAAGAACAATCGATTATCTAAAAATAAATTTAGCAAAAAGTTTAAAACTTAGTGTTAATCGGATTGATGAGCTGTTGCCATTTGAAGGGTATGGCATTGACTCTGTTATGGTTCTTTCCCTTACTAATGACTTGGAAAGAATATTTGGGACATTACCAAGAACAATTTTTTTCGAACATAGTAATTTATTGGGATTGGCCAAGTATTTTATAGAGCATCATAAAGAAACTTTATATTCTTTAATGAAAATAAATTTAACAAGCCTTGTGAAAAGTCACATAGCTGTTGATAAAAGAAAAACCTTAATTTTAACACCCTCTCCAAAAAGGATTGATGCCGCTACTTCTTTTATAGATATTGCGATTATTGGGGTGAGTGGGAGCTATCCACAGTCGAAGGATCTGGATGCTTTCTGGGAAAATCTTGTGGCAGGAAAAGACTGTATAACTGAAATTCCTAAGTCCCGATGGGATTACAAACCTTATTTTGAATCAGGTGCTGTTAAAAGCAAATGGGGAGGTTTCATTCAAGATATTGATATGTTTGATCCCTTATTTTTTAATATTTCACCTAGAGAAGCTGAAAGAATGGATCCACAAGAGCGGTTGTTTTTACAATGTGCATGGTCTGCCTTAGAAGATAGTGGGTATACCCGTGAACATTTAAACAATGCAGAGATTGATGGCCAGGTTGGTGTTTATGTTGGGGTGATGTATGAAGAATATCAACTCATTGGTGTGGATGGTGCTATACCAATGGGATTGAGTGGGAATCCTGCCAGTATCGCAAATAGGTTGTCATATGTCTGTAATCTACAAGGACCGAGTTTAACCGTTGATACTATGTGTTCATCTTCATTAACGACGATCCATCTGGCTTGTGAAAGTCTTCGCCAAGGGCAATGTAAAATGGCAAT
>BQJP01000033.1 GCA_021604765.1 Thermodesulfobacteriota bacterium | reverse complement strand
GTACCTATAATTTTTGCGGGATAAGTATCTCCATTTTGAAGGATGACTTTGATATCTGTTGCGCGCTCTACGACATGATTATTAGTGATTATGTACCCGTCTTCACTAAAAATAAAGCCGGATCCTAAACCTTTTCTTTTAAATTCTCTCTCTGGGCTATCACCAAAGAATTTTTCAAAAAATTCATCAAAAGGCTCATCCCCTCTTTCTCCGAAAGGAGAGCCATAAGAGCGTCCAGTGCTTTTAGAAACACTTGTTGTACTGATGTTCACGACTGAAGGGCTTAGCTGCTTAACTAAAGGTGATAGGGACTGGAATTGATTGGATTGGGCTTTGACTTGTATTCCTAACCCTAAAAAAATGACTATTAATATTATTGAAAAAATTGACGTTCTTGCTGCCATTCTCATTGTTTTAAAACCTCCAAAGGAAACTATTTGAAGTAGCTTAGTTTAAGATATTCTCATAATATTTATATATTTCTTAAAAGGATACTAAGCAAACCCAGAATTTCCATAGCAATATTAATTAAAATTACAACTTATCAAATGATCTTAATGTATCTGGGAATGTGGAAATGATAAAAGGGTTGCAGATCCTGTTATTACATAGGTTCTTTCAGCATTGTGTCCCAGTAGCGGGCATGTAGTCTATTTGAATAGAACTTCATAAGAAAATCTCTTGCAGAAGATATATATCGATTATCAGCAAAAGCAAATTTCCCCATCATTCTTGATTGGTCCTGAATTTTACCCACACGCGAGCGTCTTCTGGACATATAAATATCAAAAGTCTGCTCTATATATTTGGAATCTGCCCTGGTTAATTCATCTGCCAAAACAGCAGCCGATTCCATAGCCATCGATACACCGCCTCCAGCGGTAGGTAAAATAGCATGAGCCGCATCACCAACAAGCACAACTCTCCCTTTATGCCATTTCTTCATTTTCAAGTCGTTATAGTAACCATGAAATATCTCATTTGGATCATCAAGTCCCTCTAAAATGTCTGGAACTAGTCCTCCAAAGTCTTTAAAATTATCCTGAATTCTGTCTATTCTGGATTCAACCTGGTCTGGTCCCTGATCTTCTTTTCTTATACTTGTGAATACTGATAATCGGCCTTTAGTGGGCCATATACCAAAAAATTTTCCAGTACCCCAGTACTCTTTTATTTCGCGTGTCTTTGCGATGTTTGGTTTTACCCAGAAACTCCATCCGGTCATTCCGCTATAAGTTAAAGGAATATCTCCGAAAACAAGTTCCCTGGTTTTAGAACGCACGCCATCACATCCTACAACGAGATCAAAAGTATCCTGTGTCCCATCACTGAAAGTTACATAAACTTCATCATTGGTCTGTTCTATTCTATCTACAGTTGTATTCATTCGGATGGAATTCGGGCCTACAGCCTTTCTTAAGACTTCAATTAAGTCTGGTCGGTATGTACTGAGCATAGGGCCGTATTTATCAACAACATCCTTAACAGAGTATGCATGAATCATCTGCCCTTTTTGGTCTGATACATTATATGTGGTGAACTGTAAGCCAACGTCTAATAAGTCCCTGTAGATACCAAGCCCTTTTAGAATCCGGCTGCCTGAAGGCCACAGTACAATAACGTAGCCCACCGAACCATACTCGGGAATTCGCTCTACAAGAGTAGGTTTAAACCCTCTTTGCTCTAGCAAAGCAGTAAGTGTTAATCCAGCTATTCCGCCCCCTACTATGAGGATTCTCATTTCAGGGCCATATCTTACTGGCAAACTATATTTTTCTGTGTCTACAGAATTCACTTGTAGCTCCTGATTCTTTTTGTATCACTCTACATATAATATATTAACGGTTTATGAAAATTAAAGACCTTTTTTCCAAAGTTATTATACCGTATTACGTGCTGGGTTAAATACTAATATTTAGGTACTTCTTTTTCAGATTGACCATAAATTTCGAGTTCAAGTCCGTCAGGGTCTAGAAAATGATAAGCCTCTGGCTTGCCATCATCTCCCATTTTCACTTCGACAAATTCTACTCCTTTATCGCTTAGTGTCTTACTTGATTTCTCTATATTTTCCACACCAAAAGCTACATGGTTAACCCCTTCAACGTATTGCCCCTTTTGTTCTAATCTATTTTTGTCTTCACTGAGAGCTACTATTGCTTTGGACTTTGTGCCGAGAAAACTCTTTTTCTCCCCACCACCGGACCTTCCATCTAAAAGCAGATTTAAGCCTAAAACTTCGGTATAAAATTTAATCGAACGATCCATGTCACTAACAACTATTGCAACATGATCCAAGCCTTTTATCATCTCCGCTTTGCCGACTAATTTATCTAGCCACCCCATAAGTACCCCCTAAAATTATCTAGTTTAATCTGACCTTTCTGCTTAATATCCAAGCAACTATTGTAATTATTAAAAGGATTAGAACACCCATAACCCAATAACTACTTGTAATAGAATGAATTAAATTAGGATTAACATCAATAACCCTCTGAAAAGTAGCAAATTCTCCACGTGCTACTTCATTTTCTGATCCTTGGACGTTTATAACTAGAGCTAATACAAGAGAATTTATACCATCATGATTAGGTATTATATTCCATTGCCAAATTGCCGGAGTATCTTTCCCAACGATCTTTAAATCACCATTGTCCTGAGACTGTGTAGTAATATCGAAGGTGTTTCCTTTAAGACTCAGACCTATCTTGTTCTCAAACCACCAATCCTGCAAATCTTTTGATAAAGTCTCTATAAATGCACTGGAAACCTCAGCCTCTACTTTATAAACCTGACCAACTTGCATATCTCTTGGCGTAATAAAAATGATGCCCTCAGACGCATTTTGCCTTATTATTCTTTCTATCCTTTTCGACTTGTCTTCTGAAATAGGTTGTACAGGAATTGGGGTTGCGGCTACTTCGTAAGATTCTTGAGCAGTATTATCTATAACAGGTTCTGGCGTAACCTCCGGTTGTGGAGTTACTTCTGGCTCTGCGGTAACCACTGGTTCTTCAGTAGTATCCGGCTCGACTTGCTCCTGATTTTCTATCTGTTGAGGTTCTAATTCAATAGCGGGCACAAATGGGATATCTACAATTAAGTTGACTCTCCTATTTTGCTCAAGAGCTTCATTTGTTTCCCCTGCACCATATTTTTCAGTCCCGCCTTTTCCAACTACTTCTATACTGGAGGATTTTATGCCTAGATTGACTAAGTAATCTTTTACTAATTGCGCTCTCTTTCTGGACAGCTCCAAATTGTAATCTGCTCTTCCCGTTATATCTGAATATCCCTCAAGAGTTATTATGTATTGTGAGATATCTTTTAGTGATTCCGCCCTGTTATTTAATAGTTCCTGGCTTTCCTCACTTATACTGTTTGTATTAGAATCAAAGTAGATAACGTCCTCATCTTCAGTTTGTGCCCAGATCTTACTGGAAATTATCAGAGCAAAAAAAACAGTAAGCAAAATCATAAAAATATTCTTAGCAGAGTATGCATTGTTGAGTTTTGTTTTATTCAAGTGATTATTCTCTCCAATCCAATCAGTCAAGAATTTCAGGTCTGATTGATCAATATAGATGCTATACTAAGTAGATTACACATTAATAGAGATTTTGTTAATAAAACCAATGTCGAGAGCCAAATCACAAATTAAAGGTTGTTTTGAGGTCAGTGTTTATGATTCCATATCGCCAGTGGACAAAAAGCTCTATAACGATATTGTTGACTCTGAAAATCCGTTCCTGGAATACGAATTTCTGGAAGCTTTAGAAAAATCAGGATGCGTGGGTCCCAATACTACGTGGAATCCGCGCTACTTAGTGCTTAGAGATAAAAATAAGATTATTGGAGCAATTACTTCATATATAAAACTGGATTCTTATGGAGAATATATATTTGACTGGGAATGGGCTAGAGCTTTTGAAACTGCGGGGCTCAGCTACTACCCAAAACTTGTGGTCGCAATTCCTTTCACTCCCGCAACAGGAAGGCGAATTTTAGTTGATCCGGATTACTCTTTTGAAGAATGCGCCGATATCATGATAAAAAGATTAATTGATCTCTGTATTGAAGAGAACTGCTCTTCTATCCATTTTCTCTATCTGACTGAAAATGAGTATGAATTCTTAGATAACTATCAGTTCTTAAGCAGAAAAACACATCAGTACCACTGGAAAAATCGGGATTATAAATGCTTTGACGATTTTCTCTGTGACATGCGCTCTGGCAGAAAGAAACAGATCAGAAAAGAAAGAAGATCGCTTGATGGTATGGGCTTGCGGCTTTACACCTTATATGGAGATGATATCAAAGAAGAACATATGGAGGCAATGTGGGCATTTTATCTGGATACCCATTCCCGAAAATGGGGAAGTGCTTACTTAAACCAGGAATTCTTTGACTTAATGTTCCAAAATTTCAGACACCGATTAGTTTTAATAATGGCTAGTGACGGTAATCATTGGGTAGGTGGAACATTTAATGTAATTAAGAACAACAGACTCTTCGGTAGGTATTGGGGAACACTTTACAATTACAAGAATCTACATTTTGAATGTTGTTTCTATGGATTAATAGATTATTCTATAAATAATGGGGTCAAAATTTTTGAAGCCGGCGCCCAGGGAGAGCATAAGTTCTTAAGGGGATTTGCGGCAGTGCCGACTTATAGTTCTCATTTAATTTTGAACGAAGGAGCAAAAAGAGCTATTGGTGATTATTTAGAAAGAGAGAGGGAATACACTGATCATCTAATAACGCAATATAATAAACAATCACCACTGAAATATTTATACGGTAAGTAAATAAAATGGAAGAAAAGATAATCAAACCAGGTGATCTCGAAGGTGATCTTCTTACTCAAGAAAAGATCAACTTAAAAAAACCTGATATGTATAGGGTAGTGCTGCTTAACGACGACTATACACCCCGGGATTTTGTGGTTTGGATACTGATGAGAGTATTTTATAAAAATGAGACAGAATCTACCAGAATCATGCTAGAAGCCCACACTGCGGGAAAAAGCACAGTAGGCGTTTACACTTACGATGAGGCTACAACCAAGATTGCGCAGGTTGATAAAATCGCCAAACAATATGAACATCCACTGACCTGTGTACTCGAAGTAGAAAGCGGGGGAGAGGAAGAATGACACTATCAAAAGAACTAGAAGAAACACTAAAACGATCATTTGAGCAAGCCAAAGTAAGAAGACACGAATTCATTACTTTGGAGCACATACTGTTCGAATTAACATACGATCCTGACGCATCCGACGTGTTAATCGGATGTGGAGTTGATCTGGACAGGCTTCGTGATTCAATTGATAACTTTATGAATGAGAATATGCCTCCGATTGATTCTGAGTTTTTACCAGATCCGCAATACTCGGCAGGAAGCCAATTTGTGCTTAGACTTGCAGCGATGCACGCCGAATCAGCTGATAAACCAGATATAAATGGTGGCAATATACTAGTTTCTATGTTCAGAGTAGACGAGTCTCATGCTGTTTATCTTTTGAATGAGCAGGGTGTTAATCGTTACGATGTAGTACGGTACTTTTCTCATGGTCGCCAACAACTTGGTGGGCAGGAGAGAGCGACAAGTATTGCAAAAACTGATGCTGAACCTGCATCAGAACAAAAAGATCCTCTATCAGAGTATTGCACCAACCTAGTTCAAAAAGCAATCGACGGGAAACTAGATCCATTAATCGGTAGAGAAGCTGAAATTGATCGTACAATTCACATTTTAGCCAGAAGACGCAAAAATAACCCAATATTTGTAGGTGATGCTGGGGTTGGAAAAACAGCAATCGCAGAAGGGCTTGCACTGAGGATAGCAGAAAAGAAAATCCCTGAAGCATTAGAAGAAACTCATATATATGCGCTAGATATGGGATCTCTTACTGCTGGAACTCGTTATCGAGGGGACTTTGAAGAAAGATTAAAAGCAATAATAGATAGTGTAAAAGGCGATCAGAAAAAAGTTTTATTCATTGATGAAATCCACACCGTAATTGGCGCAGGTGCTGTATCCGGGGGAACCTTGGATGCTTCTAATATGCTAAAACCAGCACTGGCAAATGGAGAAATCAGGTGCATTGGAACTACCACTTCCAAAGAGTACCGAGGCGTATTTGAAAAAGACCATGCTCTAGCAAGAAGATTTCAGAAAGTGGATGTCTACGAGCCAAGCCAAGATGAATGCCTTAAAATTCTACAGGGCTTAAAAAAGTACTATGAACAATTCCATGGTGTCAGATATTCAACTCCTTCTTTGAAAGCTGCAGTGGATCTTTCTGCTAAATATATGAACGATCGGAGACTGCCTGACAAGGCAATCGATCTAATAGACGAAGCCGGAGCTGACGTTAAATTAAGGAAATACGATTCCGAAACTAAACAAGTAACCGTGAAAGATATAGAGGCGCTTGTAGCTAAAATTGCCAAGATACCTACCCGCACTGTTAAAGTTGATGACAGAAACAGGCTCATGACTCTTTCTGGTGATTTGAAGAAAGTTATCTTCGGTCAAGATGAGGCCGTGGACAAGCTTGTTACTGCGATTCAAATGTCACGTTCCGGTCTAAGCGAACCCAATAAACCTGTTGGTAATTTTATGTTCGCAGGGCCTACAGGTGTAGGTAAAACCGAATTGGCAAAGCAACTCGCCGATGCTATGGGTATTGAATTCATCCGCTTTGATATGAGTGAATATATGGAAAAACACACTGTATCACGTTTGATCGGCTCACCACCTGGATATGTGGGCTACGATGAGGGCGGTCAGTTAACTGAAGCTGTCAATCAGAATCCACATGCGGTACTACTTCTGGATGAAATAGAGAAAGCTCATGAAGATGTTTATAATGTGCTCCTTCAAGTTATGGATCATGCAACTTTAACAGACTCGAATGGCAGGAAAGTAGACTTCAGACAGATTATTTTAATTTTAACAACTAATACAGGCTCACGAGAGAGTAATCAAAGAAACGTTGGGTTTGGCAAAGAGGAATATGAGGATAAAAGCGCGCAAGTCATTGAGCGCTACTTTAGCCCTGAGTTCAGAAATCGTCTCAACGCAACACTTCATTTCAGCGCATTGAATAAGCAGGTTGTAGAAAAAATTGTCGATAAAATGATAGGACAATTAGCAGCTAGACTCAAAGCTAAAAAAGTTACACTTGAGTTAACCCCTAAAGCAAGGACATATATTGCGGAGCAAGGTTACGATAAACAACTCGGAGCACGCCCCATCCAAAGACTTATTGATAATGAGATCAGCCAAAATCTATCTCAAGAAATTTTATTCGGCAAATTATCTAGTGGTGGAAATGTAAAGATAGTTATCAAATCAAACAAACTTGCTTTTGAATTTGCAGACTAATTGTGATAGATGAATTCCTTAGTTTAATCAAACTTCAGAAAATCAGCTCAATAATTTTTCATATAAAAGCTAAATGCCTATAAAAACGAGGACAACATTTTTCAAACTACTTTTAGCTTTTTCTGTTGTTCTTATGGTCCTTATAATAGCGGAGATCTATTTCTACTTTTTTAACCCCATTAGCTACCTAAAACCACCCAAACCTCTTTCAAAACAACAACTGGGTGAGCTATTTGTCAGGCAATCCCCAATTCCCGGATTAGACTATGAATTGGCTCCCAACAAAGATTCCAAAGCTCTTTCAATTTCTATCCGAACCAATAGCTACGGGATGAGAGACGACGAGCCCGTTATTTCAGATTCCGATCCTGCACGGAGAATAGTCGTAATCGGCGACTCATTTACGTTCGGCTACAGAGTAGGAGGGGAGGACACATACCCAAATGTGTTAGAAAAAATCTTAAACGAACAAAACGGCAGAACCAGGTTTGAAGTTCTAAACCTAGGAGTGGGGGGCTACACAACCAGGCAGGAAGCTATAGCTCTTAAGCACAAGGGTCTCAAATGGGATCCTGAGCTAATAATCATTGGGTATGTGTTGAATGACCCAGAGATAGACTCGCTTCAACCTCTACCGGCATTCTTTAATGAAACGAAGTGGTGGCAGCATGTAAATATCTTCCGTTTGATTGCTAAATTTAAACAAATATATGATGTAAAAATGCTTGGTGGTGGTGATTATTATATTTACCTGCATAAGGACGAACGGAAATGGCAGAGCGTGGTTTCAGGATTTGAGTCTATCAAAAATGCAGCTAAGGAAAAAAACATTCCTGTACTCTTAATTATATTCCCCACTATTGATAATGAGGGTTTAAGAGTAAAAGATGGTTTTTGGGATAGTTATAAATATAAAGATCTGCATAACAAGGTAGAAAATATTGCAGACGAAAATGGGTTTTATGTAATAGACCTATACGATTATTACTCCAATTACCCTCCTCAAGATTTAGTTTCAACACCAACAGACAATCATCCGAATGAATTGGGACACAGGATAGCGGGAGAAGCTATATTAGAGTGGATACTTGGAAATGAGAGCATCGTTCGCTCGGTATCAGGAAACGATAAACAGTAAGTTTGTCTTGTCTATTTCGCACATAAAAAAACAATTTTATAATATGACATAAATTCGGTTACTATTAATTAGAAGTGGGGGGTAAGAAAGTTTTAGAATAAGGGTGTTCAAAAATGTCAAAAAAACTTAAATGTCTGAAAAAAAGAAATTCAGCACCTATATTGATTCTGATATTATCCGCTCAGTTTTTGTTTGATCCTTTTTCTTATTTTAACTTGAGCGAAGCTGCCTATGCCAAAAGTACGTCTACCGGAAATGAGGCTATGAGGGAAATCAGGTCTGGTTTGGACTTAACTGGACGGACAAAAACCGAAGTACTTGAACTTATAGGTTCACCAAAAACAAAGAATAAGACTCCAACAAAAGGCAGGTACAATGAAAAATGGACTTATAGCTGCGAGGACAAAAGAGGGGCTACTTATAACTGTGTTTTTATATATTTCGCTGGAGATCGTGTAAAAGATGTTGAATTATTCTAACAAAATTCTGAGTAATGGGTGAAATAAATGAAGGAATGTCCAAAGTGTGGAAATGATTTAAATGTTAAATTAATTGGATCAATTGAAGTTGATGAATGCATCTCTTGTAAAGGTATATGGCTTGAAAAAGGTGAGCTAAGAGAGGCTAAAGACCTAATCGACCCAAACCTTAACTGGCTTGATTTTGAGATCTGGAAGCACGAAGATAAATTCAGTTCAAAACAAGGGGCTATTAAATGTCCGACATGCAACATCCCAACAGTCAGCATTGAATATGGACATACAGGGGTAAATGTTGACTACTGCAAAAACTGCCACGGTGTATGGCTTGATAGAGATGAGTTGCCTAATATCATTGACGCACTTGAGCATGAGATTAACGAAAAAACATTCTCCGAATATGTAGATGAAACTATCAAAGAAGCAAAGGAAGTTATCACTGGTCCTGAGTCTTTCATGTCGGAGTGGAAAGATCTGTCCTCGATATTTAAATTGATGCAGTACAGACTCTACGTAGAAAAGCCAAAGTTAGTTGAAACATTGGCAGATATAAATACTCTAAATCCATTTAAATAAAAAAGGCTTATGCTTAGATAAGACCGTCTAAAAGCTCTGACATCTGAGAGTTTCTTACCTCTCCGCTTTTGTCGTAAACTGGTTTACCTTTTTTGTCATAAATAGTTACGTGTGGGATGTATCTTTTATAATGCTTTTTGAGTAATGCTGTTTGCTCACTTGATCTCGGGTTATCAAGATCAACAACTATAAAATCTACTTTCCCGTTGTATTTCTCATACAACTCTACAGTCCTTCTTGCCTGACGTTTTGAGTTATAACACTCCCGATGATAGAAGATTACATATGCTGGCATGCCCTGTTTAAGCGTGCCGTCTGACATATTCTTACCAGTAATAAGAGGTCCATCATTAGAATCACTAGAATAGTTTAAGTTAGGATTCAATTTTAAATCAGTAGCTGCAAATACTGCAGTGCTAACTGCAAACATTGCGAATATAATAGTTATATAGAAAAAAATATTATCTAGTTTCAAACTCATGACTGCTTCTCTCCTTTTAGTAAGTACCTTTATTAATAATATACGTTTAAGAAAATCTTACGGTTTCATATTAATATTAACCTGTATATAATTTCCTATCAGAATATATGAACGACTAAAACCAGGAAGGTAAATCTATGGCTAACTCAAAAGCACGTATAGCATCTAATATCAAAAATGAAGAACTGGTTAACATAAGACGGCAGGAGCTTATTAATGCAGCTGTCAAATTGTTTGTAGAAAAAGGATTTCATAAAACTACTGTGAGAGAAATAGCTAAAGAGTTTGGTATGAGTATGGGAGCTCTTTATGATTATATTAGAACAAAAGAAGATATCTTGTTCTTAGTTTGTGATCATATTTTTAAAAGTGTGAGCAACAAGCTTGAGGCATCACTAAAATCCGAAAAAGACACTAAAGAAAAATTGCGGGGTGCAATCCGTGACTATTTTAACATTATTGATAGTATTCAAGATTATACGCTGCTTTTATATCAGGAGACTAAATCTCTTAATAGAAAAGACAGAAACTATGTGCTTTCTAAAGAGATGGAATTAACTAAAATCTTTGAAAATATAATCAATCAGGGCATTAAAGAAAAAACTTTTAAGATCGACAGGCGCACTGCTAAAATAGTAGCTAACAATATTATGGTACAGGGACAGATGTGGTCATTTAGACGCTGGGTTGCACAAAAGAACTTTTCACTTAAGAACTATATTAAAATTCAAACTGATTTGATAATCAATTCTATTTCATAAGGCACTTGACTTGCTTATTAATATTTAATACAATAAATACGAGCAAGCGCTCGGTCGGCTAAGTCAAGAGGCAGGAGGAATTAACATGTCAATTATCAGCCTTACAGAAGAACAAAAAATGGTCCGCAACACCGCACAAGAATTTATGGAAAACGAAATAAAACCTGTGGCGGCAATTAATGATAAGGAACATAGATTTCCCAAAGAAATCATTAATAAACTTGGTGAGCTTGGTTTTATGGGCATGAATGTTCCCGAAGAACATGGGGGGAGTGGTTTAGATTATTTTTCCTACGTTTTGGCGCTTGAGGAAATATCCAAAGGATGCGCTTCTACTGGAGTTATAATGTCTGTAAATAACTCTTTGGTATGCTCTCCACTTAAAACTTTTGGAAATACAGATCAAAAATTATCGTTTCTCAAGGATCTCGCCAGTGGAAACAAATTAGGATGTTTCATGTTAAGCGAACCTGAAGCTGGATCTGATGTGGCATCTATGAAAACAACTGCATTTTTAGATGGGGATTATTATATCCTTAATGGAACTAAATCATGGATAACAAACGGCGCAGAGGCTGACCTTGCTATAGTTTTTGCATCAACTGACAGAAGCTTAAAGCATAAGGGTATTTCTGCATTTATAGTCGATATGAAGACTCCAGGAATAAATATTGGTAAGCTTGAGGACAAATTGGGCATAAGGGCTACAAGTACCGCACAGATATTTTTTGAAGATTGTAAAATACCCAGAGAGAACTTACTTAGAAGCGAGGGTGAGGGTTTTAAGATTGCTTTGCATACATTAGACGGAGGGAGAATTGGCATAGCTACACAAGCCGTTGGCATAGCACAAGCTGCACTTGAGGAATCCGCGAGATACATGAAAGAGCGTAAGGCCTTTGGAAGACCTATTTCGGATTTCCAAGGACTTCAGTTCATGATTGCAGATATGGCAACAAAAACCGAGGCCTCAAGACTACTTGTATGGCAAGCTGCCATTATGAAAGATCAAAACATAAAATATGGCAAACAATCTGCCATGGCCAAACTCTTTGCTGCAGAAACCGCTATGTGGGTAACCACCAAAGCTATTCAAATCCATGGTGGCTACGGCTATACCACAGACTATCCGGTGGAAAGATTCTTTAGAGACGCAAAAATAACAGAGATCTATGAAGGGACTTCGGAAATTCAAAGATTGGTTATAGCTCGTGAAACACTAAAAGAGATTCAATAAAAAGAAGCCCTTCAAGTTTCCTTAAAGGGCTTCTTTCCTTAAAGAAGGAGGGTATAGGATGTCGAATAACTAAATATCTATTTACACTTGTTATGATACAACTTCTCATCAAAAGGATTCCGAGATATTTAGCTTTACTTCTTTGTAATGGATTGAGCCCATCCTTTTAGAATCTTCACTGTAATATAATCCCCTATATCTATGCCGGAGATTTTATCATTCGATGCTGATACGTTAAAAATTTTATCATTCGATAACTTTATGCTAAGCAAACTATCCTCTTGTCCTTCATTAATTGCTACCAATTCCCCGGCTACCCACTGTGGCCCCGTTTTTTTCTTTTCTGGCTTTGGGGTTGCTCCTGTTTTTGCATCCCCCTTTTCGATAAGCTCAGCCCATCCCTTACTAATTTCAACCGTTACATAATCCCCTACTTTTATATCCTCTAGCAGCTCGTTTGTTACCGAAATATTGTAATTCTCACCACTGGCTAGTTTTAAACTAAAGATAGCCCCGTCTTGATCTTCAAAAATAGATGCAACTTCACCGCTTACCCATAAGGGGCCATCCCCTGATTGCGCTAGGGCTGAATTAAAAGAGATAAAAACTCCCAGAATAAAAGCTAAAGTTAGTATTCTTCTCATTACAATGCCTCCTTTTGCTTTTTTTACTAACCGCCTTTACTTGAATTCTAATTTGTTGAAGCGCCGAAAGCAATCTTTTTTTACAATACATCTAACTTATTAGATTGTTAGAATATGGGTATTTCTAATTGGTTCTTTTCTTGCCATTTAGGCTCATATGAACTATCATGATCTGGAAATCATTTAAGGAAAAACAATGCCAACACTTATAGAAAAGCCTACTATTATTGAAGCAGCAGGAAATAAGCCCAAAAAAATTGAAGAATTCGCAGGCAGAGTCAACTCTAACCATACTGATGTTAGTATTGCCCGTATGACTTCTCCACAAGGTTGGGTGGAACCAGGACAACGACCCGAATTTGAAGAGTTCACTCTGGTCCTTGAAGGGGTACTCACAGTAGAATATGAAAACGGTTCAATTGAAGTTAACGCTGGACAAGCAATCGTTACCCAAGCGGGAGAATGGGTTCGATACAGCACACCCAATGAAAACGGGGCAAAATATATAGCTGTATGCTTACCTGCATTCTCACCAGATACTGTGAATCGAGACGATAATTAAATCATAGGAAACTTTAATGACAAAACGCTGCGATTGGTGCGGAACCGAACCAATTTATGTTGATTACCACGATAAAGAGTGGGGTGTACCCGTTCATGACGACCGTCTGCATTTTGAGATGATTATTCTTGACGGTGCTCAGGCAGGTCTTAGCTGGATAACTGTTCTTAAAAGAAGAGATGGATATAGAAAAGCTTTTGATAATTTTGATGTAGATAAGGTATCAAGATACACCGATCAAAAAATTGAGAAACTTTTATTAGATCCTGGAATTATCCGTAACCGACTGAAGGTAAATTCCGCAGTAAAAAATGCCAAGGCATTTCTGAAAATTCAAAAAGAGTTTGGTTCATTTGATGAATATATCTGGCAATTTGTAAACAAGAGAACAATACAGAACAAATGGAAGCAGATGAGTGATCTACCGGCTAAAACAGCTGAGTCTGATGCTATGAGCAAGGATCTTAAAAAAAGAGGATTTAGTTTTGTAGGCTCAACAATCTGCTATGCATATATGCAAGCAGCAGGAATGGTAAACGACCATGTCGTATATTGTCACAGGTATAAAAAATTGTCGGATCTATAATAGGAATGGAAGCGTATAATCTTGCAACCCGATACATTAACGTAACTATTCAACAATCATTTAACGAAAGTCCAGTATTCCTAGTTCCTAATACTCAGCGCGATGAAGCTCTCTCACGGGATTTTTTGGCTTTTGTTATATAAGGCCCTTTGCCTTTCTTCTTACCTTTAAAGTAAGAAAGTAATACTTCAGCATCATGAAATGGTAGTGTAACAAACGAAAACTTTTCTAAAATCTGCACATCCCTTATTTTCTTGCTCTTAATACCACACTTGTTCTGAATGAAGTGTATGAGTTTCTTAGGTGTTAGACCATCAATCTTTCCCTGAGCAACAAATAGTCTTGTCTTACCTTGTGTATCTACAAGAGCATTACCGATTTCTTTATAACTTTTAACGTCAAGCTCGTCTTGAAATGAATACTCTAGCAGTGCCGCTAATACTTCTTCCGGGTTATTTGTTTCAAGCAACTCTCGTGACATTTCTACATATTCATTTCCCGGGTTGTCCTTTACTATATCCTCCAGAATATTCTTTATTCTGAGTTTTTTTGTTTTAATAACATCTTTAACATCTGGCAGCTTGGCTTTACGTATATCTGTTTTTGTCTCTCTGCTTATATATTTAAGTTTCCTATATTCCTCAGATGTGATAAAAGTTATGGCGTTCCCCTCTTTGCCTGCTCTTCCCGTCCGGCCTATCCTGTGGACATATGACTCAGCGTCTTGCGGAAGGGAGAAATTAATCACGTGCGTAAGATCATGAACATCTATACCTCTCGCCGCCACGTCTGTAGCAACCAGAATATTAATCAACCGCTTTTTAAACTTATTTAATATTTTCTCTCTCTGGGGTTGAGAAATATCCCCATGTAGGGCATCTGCATCGTATCCGCGCTCAATTAAGTGATTGGCTATTGTATCAGCGTCTTTCTTTGTCCTGCAAAAGACAAGACCGAAAAACTCCTCCTCAATATCAATAATTCTGCACAGTGCCTCAAACTTAGCAGAGGCGGGAACCTCAAAATAAATCTGATCTGTCTGCGTTACCGTGAGCTTATCTTTAGTAACCCTGAATTCCTCAAACTCTCTCATATGCTCTCTGGCGATCTGCATAATCTCTTTTGGCATTGTTGCTGAAAAGAGCATGGTCCTTTTATCAGCAGGGGTATGACTCATTATATTTTTAACATCTTCTAAAAAACCCATGTTAAGCATCTCATCGGCCTCATCTAAAACAAGATGAGAGATATTTCCCAGCTTTAAAGTTCCGCGACTAATATGATCAAGCACTCTCCCCGGAGTACCGATGACTATATCTATGCCCTTTTTTAGTAACCTCAGTTGAAGGGTTATAGATTGACCGCCATATATGGGAATAATAGTTAGTTTTTTCTTTCCCTTTAGGGAATGGATTTCCTCTGCCACCTGTATAGCAAGTTCTCTTGTAGGTGTGAGCACTAGGGCCTGTACAGAGCGGGCACGTTCATCCAAAAGTTCTACAAAAGGAAGTCCAAAAGCAGCTGTTTTTCCGGTCCCAGTTTGAGCCTGAGCTACTATGTCTTTATCCCCATTTAATATTGCAGGGATTGTGACTTCCTGAACAGGCGAAGGTACTTCAAAACCCTTTTTCTCTAGGACTTTAAGCGTCCCTTCGGATAAACCTAATTCTTCAAAAGATAACATGTATTAAATTACTCCCACCATACACCACTATTACGAAGCATATGATTTTATTATAAATTTCAATTTACCGGTATTGTCATTAGATGAAAGTAAAGTTTTTTTCGGCAACGTCAGTAAGTTGTTTAGTTTAGGAAAAGCATTCCTCGTTAACGATCTATCTGTAAACAGGCTGAAGTTAAATTATCTAAGATATAAAAACAGCCAATTCACTAATTGACACATTATACCTGAGAAAAACAAGCAATCATATATTAGCAATAGACTGTTATTGAAAACATGAAGTAAGTATTTGACACAAATAACATCAGCATATACAATTGAGAAACTTTCTCAATTAGAGAACGGCTTATATAAGCAAGTAAAATGTGATGGGTAAATTGTTTTCGATCAGCAACTATAACGAAATAAAAGAATTTTTCCACAAAAAGGGCCTTAAATGCACCCCTCAACGCCAGGCTGTATTAAAAGTTCTCCAGGAAAGCAAAAGCTATCTATCAATTAACAAAATCCATAAGAATGTAAAAGAGCTTCTACCAGAAACAGGGCTTGCAACAGTTTACAGATCACTTGAAACACTTGTTGAACTAAATTTAGTCGTAAAAGTACATCTGGAAGACGGCTGTCATAGCTATGCGATAGCTCCTGAGGGGCATCGCCACCCTATAGTCTGCACAGATTGTAACAGTGTCATTGAATACACTGAATGTCCGATGGAAGATTTATCAAAACAAATATCAGAACAGACTGGAGTTCAAATAAATACTCATTTTCTTCAGTTATTCGGAAAATGCAAAGAATGTCAGGCATAAACATTAGAGGAGTAATGTAAGCATATGTCTCAT
The DNA here is from genome assembly GCA_021604765.1 of Thermodesulfobacteriota bacterium. Taxonomy (GTDB): domain Bacteria; phylum Desulfobacterota_D; class UBA1144; order Nemesobacterales; family UBA2774; genus CR02bin9. The sequence continues at coordinate 9,815 of BQJP01000033.1, read as the reverse complement.
TTACATATACCAGACGGAATTTTACCGGGATGGTTGATTATGTCGGGCTGGTTATTAACAGCCCTCATCTTGGCATTTTCTATCTATAGAACAAAAAGCACGGAACTTAAGCGGAAAATCCCTTTAATCGGTATCATTTCTGCCCTTATGATTGTGTGTATGACCATTCCTATCGTTCCCATTGCCTATCATATTAATCTAAGCGTAATCGCAGGAATAATTTTAGGACCTGCTGTGGCTTTTATTTCAATATTCATAGTTGACTTAATTATCGCTATGTTTGGCCATGGGGGAATCACAGTTGTCGGTCTAAATACAGTAGTAGTTGGCGCTGAAGCATTTATAGGCTTTTATCTGTTTCAACTCTTTATGATCATTATTGGGAGAGATTCGATCATGTGGTCCTCAGGACTTGCAGCTGTTATAGCACTTATCATTAGCACTTCTATTTTAGTTGGTGTTGTTTATATGTCTCAGGTCAACCCTGAAATTGTTATTGGAATTGAGGGAGATAATCCCACCGAAGTTACGAATGAAGGCAATATTCCAGATCAGCTAATTAAGGGAATAAATATAAAGAGTTTTGCAAAAACAATATTAATTCTATTGGGAATAGGGTGGCTTTTAGAAGGGATAATTACGGCTTTTATTATCAAGTATGTGTCCCGAGTAAGACCAGATCTGCTTTTCCCCCAAAGAACTTAGGGCTAAGTTTATGGACGTTGCAATAATAGATTATTATGCAAATCACGGAACAAGCTTTCTTCATAAAGCTAAGGCATTATGGAAAATTATGTTCTCTGCACTTGTTATAGCTTCAATCATTCTTACCAATGAGTTTTATATGCTAGCGGGCATCTATATAGCTCTAGTAACGATAGCTATATGGACCAAACTCCCTGTTAGTAGAATTATAACAATTGCTGCATATCCAGCGATATTTGCACTCATTTTCGCATTCCTAGTTTGGAATGGAAGCTGGGTCAAAGTTGGGGTAGTAGTACTAAAGGCCCTAGCCGCTGCTCTTACTATGGTTCTATTAATTGTAACGACTCCTTATCCAGATGTTTTCAATGTACTGCGTCCATTCTTGCCTAGGGTGATCGCTGAAGGACTTCTTGTCACCTATAGATCAGTATTTATTTTGCTTGAACTTACGGATGAGCTTATGAAAGGTTTAAAAGTAAGAGGCGGCCTAACTCGCAGAAAATATCTTAGAAATATTAAGAATTTCTCTTCAGGAATCGGGCTTCTCTTAGTAAAAGGTTTTGATTACTCAGAGAAGTTTTATGGAATGATGAACATAAGAGGATATGGCGAAAGAATTGCCGCGAAAGATACAAAAATGAGCATCAATCGAAATGACTTATTAGCAATCTTGATAGGACTCTTAATATTCGCGATTGTAATTACCACTGTTATAGATAAAAGATTCTTAGAATTTAGTATCTATATAGTGGCTTGCTCCATATTAGCATTAGTTGCGTCAGCAATTTATAAACAATTCGTTAGTTGAGGAATTAATTTGGAAGAATTAGTCAAAGTCAGCAATTTAAAATTTAAATATCCCGACGGAACAGCCCTAGTGTTTGACGGTCAAGAGTTTACCGTTAATAAAGGCGAGCGGGTTGTTATTCTTGGCCCAAACGGAAGTGGCAAATCTACTTTGCTATCTCTTCTTCTGGGATTATTAACATCTTCTGAAGGAGATATTCATGTTTTAGGAGTAGACCCGGCCAAAGACTATGAAAAAGTCAGAGAGCAAATAGGGGTCTTGCTACAAAACGTCGATCTTCAGATTATTGCTCCTAAAGTAAGTGAGGATATATCTTTTTCTCCTAGAAATTATGGATACAAACAGGAAGAAATTGATAAACTCGTTGACGATATCCTGATGAAGTTAGAGATAGAACATCTAAGAGATAAAGTTCCTCATTATATGAGCGGGGGTGAGAAAGCGAAGGTCGGTATAGCAGGCGCTCTTGTTACTAAACCAGAGTTGCTAATACTAGACGAGCCCTTTGAACATATTGACCCAACATGCAGGATGGAGCTCATCAATCTCTTAAATGATGTAAACAAAGAAAATGGAACAGCCATACTACTCTCTACTCACAATATGAACACAGTTCCTTTAATAGCCGATACAGTTTATTTAATTGCTGAAGGAGGCAAAATAGTGGGTAAAGGCAGTCCTAAAGAAATTTTTTCAGAAATTGAGAAACTCTCACAGTGTCATGTTGAACCGCCTATTCTAGGATCCCTATTTTCAGAGCTTAAGAAACATGGTGTTAACCTAGACGTTTCACTCACTGTTGAGGAAGCTGCTTGCTCGATTGCAAACGAGATGGTATCTTTGAAAAATAAATCAGGTGCAGCATGAAAAAAATTAGAGATTTACAAAACAATGCTATTTCCAGGTTTTTCCTACCAGCTCTTGCTGTGCTTTTTGTATTTTCTTTAAGTTTTCATAATCACGGGATTGGAGATTCTATAGACCTTGCAGTCGACTCGCACAGTTCTGCAAGTCATTCTGCTGAAGACTGTTCGGCCTGTTTGTTACAGGGAAACTTACAAGTTCCTAAAACAGAAATTTCTTTTAACGCCAGCAATTTTGGTCAGTTAATAGCCTATATTGGTATAGATTTTACAGTTCCACACTCTTTTGTAGATTTAAACAAGCCTTCCCGGGCACCTCCAACCGTATAACCCAAAACTGCCTTTGGGAAAACCATACAAATTTATAATTTGATAGAAAGTGAACTAATTCCTTTGTCCGGAGTTTAGCTCTTCGCTTTCTGATTCTTGTTTCATTACTTCCCAAAAGGCAATTGCATACGGTTTATACATTTTATATACCAAATTGGAGGTGAAGTATGAATTTAAGTAGAAATTTTCTCATATTAATTATTTTCACTCTTATTTTATCAGCACCTTTATCTATTAAAGCAAAAGCTGATGAAAATACAGATGTAAAAAAAGAATTACAAGAATTAAAGCAGATGATGAAACAGATGCAGGATCGAATGGAAGATCTTGAAGAGAGAAATCAAGAGCTTGAAAAACAAGCTAAGCAAAAACAAGCACCTGTTCAAGAGAAGACAATTATAGTTGAGGAGGAAGAAACAGATTTAACTGTTATAGAACCTCCTGTTCAACAGACTCAACAGGGATTTCTTGGCAAAGCTCTGAACGCGTTTAATCCGGAGATAAGTGTTATCGGCACATTCGCCGCTGCATATTATTCACAGGATGAACCTTTTGTATTTGCTGAAAACGATCCTGAAAATACCGGTGTCAACGTCCAGGAAGTTGAAGTAGGCTTTCAAGGAGTGGTTGACTCATTTTTCAGATATGACATGTTTCTTTCATTCAGTACAGAAGGTGTAGAGCTTGAGGAAGCATATGGAACAACACTATTTAGCTTGCCTCTAAATTCTCAATTTAGAGTAGGTCGAGCAAGGGCTAAGTTTGGAAGGGTAAATCAGCTTCACAGACACGCTCAGAATTTTGTTACACTACCTCTTCCAGCAGCACAGTTTCTTGGAGAACATTTAAACCCCACAAGTATAGAAGCTAACTTCCTTGTTCCTGTACCTTGGTACTTAGAGTTAAGTGCATCAGGTGGAAGCCCGGACGTTGAAACACCAACATTTGCTCGTGATGAAGATGCCAACGACTTAGGAAGACTCCTTTACATATTCCATATGTCCAATTTCTTTGAGTTGTCTGAGGCTTTGGGTGTAACTCTGGGTGGCTCTTTTGCTACAGGCTCAAATGGTACAGCCGCAGGAGAAAGATCAAATCTCTACGGTATAGATCTTTATGCTAAATACAGACCTCTCAAAAATAATCCATATCAGGAATTTATTCTTCAGTCAGAGTTTATGTATTTAGACGCTGGAACACCAGAGCAAAACCTTGAAAACTGGGGATGGTATGGACAGGCAGTATATCGCTTCGCCAAGAGATGGGACACCGGTTTTAGGTTTGGGATAATTGATACGAACACACCTGTTACAGAAGTTGAAGAAGGTGAAGATATCGAAGCTACAAATCTATTTGCCACCATCAGAAATGAAGAAGGTGAGGAAGAAGAAGGAATGCTAGGACTTTTGGGTAGAACTTACAGAATCTCTCCAATGGTTACATTTAGTCCAAGTGAATTTTCTCAGATTAGATTGCAATATGATTATCTTAATCAGGATTTTGCAGAAAATCAGCATGCTGTGTTCTTACAATTCCAGTATGCAATCGGAGCACATGGTGCACATCCTTTCTAAAAATTCCATCACAGGAGAGAACAACAATGAAAAAAATAAAATCAATGAAACAAGTCACAATTACTGCAACGTTAACATTTGTGCTAACGTTATTAATCTCTGTAGGCGCAATGGCACAGGTGCAGATTGTTACATCAGTGCCTGATTTTGCTGCCATCGCAAGAGAGATCGGAGGAGATAGAGTAGAAGTAATTAGCTTAGCAAAAGGATATCAGAACCCACACTTTGTTGATGCTAAACCAATATTTGTTACAAAATTAAATCAAGCTGACATGATGGTTTATAATGGGCTCGAGCTTGAAATTGGATGGCTCCCGATATTGATCACAGGTGCGAGAAACTCTGATATTCTAGGAGGAAATGCAATAGGGCATTACGATGTATCAACATCTATCAAAAATAGATTAGAAGTACCCATTGGCCCGGTTGATAGATCAATGGGAGATATACATCCTGGCGGTAATCCTCATTATATGCTGGATCCAAGAAACGGGGCACCAGTAGCCCGCGGCATAGCAGCCAGATTAATACAGATAGATCCTGAAAATGCTCAATTTTATGAAGAGAATTTCAATAATTTCATAAGTACCTTGAAACTCAAAATAAGTGAATGGAATACCGAACTTGCTCCATTCAAGGGAACAGAAGTTGTTACATACCACAAATTATGGGCTTATTTTCTAGATTGGGCTGGTTTCAAACAAGCAGGCACTATTGAGCCTAAGCCTGGAATACCGCCGACCCCATCTCATGTTGCAAATCTGATAAAAAGAATGGAAGCTCTTGATGTTAATTTGATAGTAGCTGCAAACTATTATCCACAAAAAACTCCTCAAATAATTGCGCAGAAGACAGGTGCAACTTTTCTAGTACTACCAGCAATGGTTGAAGGTAATGAGGGAATAAATAGTTATTTTGAGCTTTTTGATGCAATAGTGGGAGAGATCACTTCTGCTCTAAAACAGCAAACAGGATCAATTAGTAAATCCATGTCACAAGATAAAGGATGATATAATTACATACCTGCATAAGACCCCGGAATGCTCTCCTTATAAGAGCTCCGGGGTTTTATTATTGTAGAATAGTGCAAGAAGATGACAAAATTAATCAAGCTGGAAAATGTTGCCATAGGATATGATAATCAAACATTTGTGGACTCTATTAATCTCTCTATAGAGAGCAATCAGTTTTGGGGAGTGCTAGGTCCAAACGGAAGCGGCAAAACCACTCTTCTTAAAACGGTATTGAGTTTGATACCTCCTTTAAAAGGACAGGCTTTGATTCAAAATGAATTAGTATTTGGATATGTTCCCCAGAATGAGAAGTTTGATCCTATATTTCCAATCTCAGTTTACGAGCTGGTTTTAATGGGGCGCTATAGCAGAGTAAAACCTGCAAGCAGGCTTTCTCGAGTTGATAAAGAAGTAGTGGAAAAATCTATTGAATATGCAGGTATTTCACATTTGAGAGACCGCACTTTCAGATCTCTTTCAGGTGGAGAAAAACAAAGATCCCTCCTGGCAAGATCAATAGCCGGAGAACCTGATTTATTAGTCTTGGATGAACCCACCGCTTCTGTGGACATGAAGGGGGAGTTAGAAATAATGCAGCTTGTGAAAGAAATTCAAAGCCAGAGAAAGCTTGCTGTAATTATGGTTAGTCACTTCATTAATACTATTTCTGAATATTCAGATCATATTATTTTGATAGATAAAGACAGCAATTTCTTTGAAGCGGGTGAAAAAAATAAGATTTTAGATAAAGAAGACCTAGGCAAATTTTTTGGACTAAATTTAAATTTGAATTAAAAGTGTGCTAAATGGAAATTTTAAGCGAATTTATAAACAGTTATTTTCTCTGGCGTGATCCGATGATAGTTGCTGCATTTACAGGAGCTATTTGTGGATTTCTGGGAGTCTATGTTGTTTTAAGAAGAATAATCTTTGTAAGCGCCACACTCACTCAAATCTCAAGTTTTGGAGTCGCTCTATCATTTTATCTTGAAGGTATAGGGCTTGCTGTATTTTCAAGTTTGATAGGACCATTTGCTCTATCTTTGATTTTAACTATGATAGCAGCTGGATTTTATGCTCTTAAAAGAGATTTCAGCCGCATAAGCCGTGAAGGGGTCATTGCATTTGGATTCTTGGCAGCATCCGGAGGAGTAATTATCCTAGGAGATAGAATTGCCTCAGGTGTCCATGATATTGCGACAATATTATTTGGAAGTGCAGTGGTAGTAGACCCAATTGATGTTTATCTAATTCCCGGAATCGCCGTCCTAGTATTCATAATTCATCTATTATTTTATAAGGACTTTATATTTGTCTCATTTGATACCGAATCCGCCAGATTATTTAAATACCCGGTCAGAAGATTAAATACATTACTCTTAATTACAGTAGCTCTGGTTGTGGCAGTAGCAACAAGAGCTATGGGAGCACTTCCAGTTTTCGCCTTGCTTGCTCTGCCACCATTGGCTTCGTTATACATAACAGAAAATCTAAAACTGGTATTTTTATTATCTGTAATATTCGGAATATTATCAGCAGTATTGGGTTACTTTTTTTCTTTTGTTTTATCCATGCCGACCGGTGCTTCTATTGCAGTTACTGCATCAGCATTTTTCATTATAGCCCTAATTTGGAGAGAAATTAAACAATAAATCATTGGAGTATAATATGAAATATAGACTAAAATCTCTTATTATCTTAATAACTGGCCTGTTATTAATCTCTGCGTGCAGTCAGTACAAAGAAGTATCTGAGGACCTTGCATTTCTCACTCCTGATAAATTTCTGTGCACAGTTATGCAAGTTAAAAGCGGAGATACATTCCTATGCCAAATGTCTGGACTGGACAATGAAAACATAAAGCTAATTGGAGTTAGTATTTATCCTGATAAACAGAAAGAGGCCAAGGAATATGCAAAATCAATTCTCAAAAGAGGTACATTGGTAAATATTGAACCGGGAAACGATATTCGTGATAGTCATGGAAATATTCCAGCATATGTATTTGTGCCCGGTGGAAAAATGTTGAATATCATGTTAGCCAAGAAAGGACTGGCTGAGATAAGTATTGAAGAGATTGGAAAATATAAATCTTCTTTTATAGAAATTCAGCAGAATACTCAAATTGAAATTATTAATGAGGAAGAAGACTAAATATTATTTTACATTTTTAAGAGGAATTGACTCATCAATTAGTAAAATTGGTATTTCATCTCTAATTGGATAGAGATATTCTCGACTGTCTTTTTGGATTAAACCGCCGTCTATAGTTTCGGTAACTTTCTGTTTGGACCTATTTAACAAATCACCATTTTGGATCAAGTCATTTATCTTCTGAACAATATCATTTTCAGCGACTACCAAATCCTCTTTAGTTTCAGGGCAAGCAATTACAGCCAATAAATTCTCACTAATCATTCATATCTCCCTAAGCATTAATTTGATATTATGAAATTTTTATTGGATTACAGCATCTGATAATTTAGAATACATAACAGAGACCAAATTCAAAAGGAGTAAATAAAATGAAAAGAACCGTCTTATTACCATTATTCAGCATTATGATTTTTTTAACACTGATAGCACTAGGGTGTAGTCAAAACAAAGAAGAAGTGAGCCAAGATGTAGTTGAACAACCAGAAAATATCGAGGAAGCTGATCCTACAATCGAAACTGATAGTGAACAACCTGCTGTGAGAATTGTTGTTGGCGAAAGGTCTCCAGGGTTTCCGGGAGCAAAAGCGCATTTCTCCAATCTAAAAGACGGTGATGTTTTAGAAGACAGCAAACTTTCTGTAGTGGTTGATGTTGAGAACTATGAACTTGGCATACAGACCGATACACCAAGAGCGCAAGAAATTGCAAATTCCGGTAAAGGACAGCATGCGCACATAATATTGGACAACGACCCTTACTTCGCTAATTATGAATCAGGAAAGCCTTTTGACATAGGTATTTTAGATGAGGGGCCACATACACTCCTAGTCTTTCCTAGCCGATCATACCATGAAAGCGTCAAAGATTCGGGTTCAGTAGATATAGCAAATTTCTATATCGGCAAGCAAGAAGGGGAGTTTATGCTTGATGAATCCAAGCCTACTATTATATACAGCAGACCGAAAGGTAAATATGAGGGGCATGGTGCAGAAAAGATTATGCTAGACTTTTATCTTATTAACGCTGAACTCGGGGATGATTTCAAAGCAAAATATACCATTCGAAAAAATGAGGCTAATGCAGAGGAATATTCAATTACTTTATATGAATGGAACCCCGCATTTGTAACAGGATTAACAAGTGGAGAATATATTGTAACTCTTCAGCTTTTAGACAAGGATGGGAATTTAGTTGATGGGCCATTTAACAACACAGAAAGGAAAATTACTGTAGTAACACAATAAGTTAAGCACAAACAAAAAGGGGGAGACTTTTATCTCCCCCTAAAAAAACTTAATTAATCTCTTAGTTTACGTAGAGAACCCAAGCTCCTTGTTCTCCTTGCACCTGACCCTGAAGCTCAACATTATCTCTTTGGGTACTATTTTCTAGATTTTGAATAGCTTCCTCTGTACCATGAAGGGCATATACCTGACCGTCATTGGTATGAACAACATGAAGATGTTGATCTTTTTCACCACAAGGTGCTGTAGCAACCACAGGTTTTACTGTTCCGTCCTCATAGTTAGGAAGAAGGCAAACTAAAGAACCTGATACGGTCTGTGTAGCTCCTTTATCATCCAATGCAGACGATGAAGCAAGAATGTAACCTCTTGTATGCCCAGCTAATTCTCCTGCCACTGTCTGTTTACCACCCTTCATTGCCTTAGATTGAGCTTTAGGTGCAACAACAGCTGCGGATTTATCAGCAGTAACAACGACTAGAGTTCCTGTACATTCTTCAAAGGTAGTCAAGCTTTGTAGTTGACCGCCCTGATCGGCTTGAACACAGGTAATTGTGCCTTCCATGGCTTGAGCATCTTCCATGCTCATCATTTCCTTGCCCTGATCCATCATCTTCTGCCCTTTATCCATCTTATCCTGGGCTTTGTCCATAATGTCACTGCCTTCTTGCATAGCGTCAGTAGCTTTATCAACGCTGTCTGCAAAGGTTGGTCCAGAAAACATGACTAATGCTAATGCAACAAATAAGAAAAGAATTGCTCCTTTCTTCATAATTACATACCTCCGTAAAGTGTATTTACTCAATCTTAGGTGTAACACACCAAATTTTTGTATACAACAACTATTTTCGTAATGTTATTTCTCCCAACAAAAATCTAAAATATGGGATTTTTGATTATTTTTTCAACACAATATACTTATACGTAAGAATTAGAGCTTAAGTTCTTTATTTTAGATTCATATTTACAAATCTTTTTCTTGTGGAATACTAATAGCCTGTTTTATGTATTAAGAAGGAGAGACCAATGGCACAGAAAGATATGATAACAGGAAAGAAACCTCTGGTAGGCAACCATGTTTCGCATGCGAACAACAAGGTTAAGCGCCGCCAGAATCC
>BQJP01000032.1 GCA_021604765.1 Thermodesulfobacteriota bacterium | reverse complement strand
TTCTCTATCAGTACGTTTCTACCTCTTGGCCCTAGTGTCGCCTTTACTGCGTTGGCCAGAGAGTTTACTCCGGTCAGGACCAGGTCCTGTGCTTCTCTGTCAAATTTTATGTCCTTTGCCATTAGTCTCTAATGCCTCCTGTTATTTTTATGATTCTAGAATCGCAAGTATCGCGGCTTCTTCAAGGATAAGACAATCTTCACCCTTAATATTTACCTCGGTACCTCCGTAATTGATATAAACAACTCTGTCGCCTTTCTTTGCAACGAGGGGCATAACTGAGCCGTCCATCTGTAGTCGACCATTACCCACAGCGAGAACCTCTCCTTCCAGAGCTTGTCCCGCTTCAGTGCTAGATGCAGTCTCCGGAATTATGATACCACCTTTGGTGGTTTCCGGTGCATTTGACGGCTTAATTAGAACCTTATCGCTAAGCGGTTTTATAGCCATATTGAATAATCCTCCTGAACTGAAATTGTTAAGTTAAATTTTGACCCATTTAGTAAAAAACTAGATATAACTTAAGCACGAATTTTATAGTGTCAAGAGTAATAATTAATTAGATTGAAAAAAGTATGATTTACTTAGCACATAGAACAATTGGATATAGAAGAGTGTGTCACAAATTAATTTGGTTTGATTAATAATAATTCACATCAAAAGCGTTTTTAACAATTTGTGTTTCCTCGCTGTTAAGGTCTACCGAAACTATATCAAATCGCATATCTTTGGACTCTATCTTCTTATTTTCTAGATATATGAAGGCTGTTGCCAATAGCTTTTTTTGCTTTGAGTACGTAACGGCCTCAATGGGAAGACCGTAATCCTTGCGACTTCTGGCTTTAACCTCTACAAAACAAAGAACACCTTTTCTATCTTCGGCAATTATGTCGATCTCGCCCTGCCTACAGCTATAATTCTTCTCAAGGATTTTGTATTTATCTTTTTTAAGGAACCTGCAAGCTAAATCCTCGCCTTTTTTGCCGGTAGATCTGCTGTTTTTAGTCATAGGTCCATCAAAATTCCAATTATGTATCTAATCCTCTTCCAGTTTCTTCTTTAGTTCGGCTAGTTTTGTAAGGGCATCAAGAGGGGTGATTGAATTGGTATCAAGTTCTTTAATTTCTTCCAGAAGTGGGTGATCATTTGAGACTGCTTCACTCTTCGCATCATCAAATAAAGAAACTTGTCCGCCTAAGATAGAATCTCTTAGTTGGGTTTGAGATTTCTCTAAGTTAAGTAAAACCTTTCGGGCTGATTTAATAACCTGCTCAGGAACTCCGGCTAATTTTGCAACCTGGATCCCGTAGCTATGACTAGTAGCACCAGGGATCAACTTTCTCAAAAATACAATTTTATCTCCGTTGTCCTTTACATAAATGTTGTAGTTATTGACCCTCTTTTTTGATACAGCAAGCTCGGCAAGCTCATGATAGTGGGTTGCGAAAAGTGTGCGGGAACCAAGGTCGTGTAGATATTCCGCGACAGCCCAAGCTATGCTCATGCCGTCAAAAGTGCTGGTACCTCTGCCTATTTCATCCAAAATCACCAGACTCTTGTCGGTTGCGTGCCTTAAGATATATGCGGTTTCTACCATCTCGACCATAAAAGTAGAATGACCCTTTGCTAAGTTGTCTGAGGCTCCCACTCTTGTAAAAATTCTGTCGCTAAGACCAATCTGTGCATGAGCTGCCGGAACAAAGCTTCCCATCTGAGCCATTAGAACGCTCAAGGCAACTTGCCTAATTAGTGTCGACTTACCAGCCATATTTGGACCGGTGATTATAAGGACCTGATTTTCTTTAGTGTCGAGTTTAATATCATTTGGAACAAAGCGCTCACCTAAATCCATTCTTTCTATTACAGGATGACGGTTATCTTTAAGCTCAAGAGATCGGTTATTGGAAATCTTAGGTCTTACATAATCATATTTCTCAGCAACTTCTGAGAGAGAGCAAAAAACATCTATTGTTGCAAGAAGAGAAGCTGTTCGCCTAATTCTTTCCGATTCATTCGCTACTTTCGCTCTAATTTCTTCAAACACCTCTCTTTCTATATCCAAGATTTTATCTTCAGCACCTAAAAGCCTTTCTTCATAATCTTTTAGATCCTGCGTTATATATCTCTCGGCATTCACGAGGGTCTGTTTTCTGATGTAGTTTTCTGGAACTGAAGCCAAATGTGTTTTGGTTACCTCTATATAGTATCCAAACACTTTGTTGTACCCGATTTTAAGAGAGCTAATTCCACTTGATTCCCTCTCTTTTGATTCAAGCTCGGCTATCCATTTCTTGCCGTCTCTTCTTATTAAGCGCAGATCGTCCAGCTCTGAATTAACCCCTTCCTTTATTATTCCTCCGTCCCTGGCTGATACTGGGAGTTCATCAAGGAGAACATTTTCAAGCACATTTCTTATATCACTTAGGTCGTCTATGCTTACGCCAATTTGTTTGAGGATTTTTGTATCTGCGTCCTCAAGTTTTTTCTTTATCTCTGTTATATGAGAAGAAGAATCTCTGAGCGCGCCTAAATCTCTAGGTCTTGCGGAACTTGTAGAGATCCGGCCAATCAATCTCTCAATATCGCTAATTTCTTTAAGGACAGCTCTCAGGTCAGATTTTAAGCGCGGTTTACTTTTAAATTCACCAACGGCATCAAGCCTAGTTTCTATTTCTTTTATTTTTATTAGAGGGTTACTTATCCAAAACTTGAGGAGCCTGGCTCCCATAGCGGTCATGGTCTCATCAAGAACCCAGAATAATGTGCCCTGCTCGCTGTCGCCTCTAATATTTTTTAAGAGCTCGAGATTTCTTTTAGTTGAGTCATCTATTAATAAGTACTCCGATCTTTCATAATAAGAGGGTTCGTCTAAAGGTGGCATTTCCTCCATTTGAGTGTCTTTTAAATACTGTATCAGCGCTCCGCTTGCGGAAATTGAGTCCGGATGCTCTTCCAGACCGTAAGGCTCAAGAGTTTTTGTGGACAGATGTTCGAGTAAGACTTCTTTTGATCTGTCCATATCCCAGATCCATGAATCAAGCTCTGTTACAAGGGGATTATTTGAACGAGCAAACTCAGCTTTTGGGATATCTCCTCTGGAGTCGTCGTCTTGAAGAAGAAGTTCTTTTGGCTCAATCTGAGCAAGCTCATCTATTAAAGCTTCAAGGGTACTAAAAGATGTGGTTCTAAAAATGCCGGTTGAAATATCGGTATATGCAAATCCGTATGAGCTATTGTTTACATAAACACTTGCAAGATAGTTGTTAGACTTTGAGTCCAGCTTCTCGGTGTCTATTATCGCGCCTGGTGTAAGGACTCTTACAACTTTCCTTTTAACTACTCCTTTTGCTGTCTTAGGATCCTCCACCTGCTCACATACCGCAACTTTATGGCCTGCTTTAAGTAGCTTGGCAAGATAGGGCTCTGCGCTGTGGTGAGGCACTCCACAAAGGGGTACAGGGTTCTTGCCTGACTTGTTTCTGGAAGTAAGAGCTATTCCTAAAACCTTTGATGCCACTTTTGCGTCGTCATAAAACATTTCGTAAAAATCACCCAGGCGGAAAAAGAGAATGGAGTCCGGATACTCTTTTTTAATTTCGACGTACTGCTTTAACATGGGTGTTTGGGTAGACATTGATAAATGATTATATCAATTCGGAGGACAAGTCTCAATTTAAGTTTAAAACTATTTCGGATTAATCAGATTTGCCCGAATGCATCTTGGTGTTAAAATCTAAGTTTATGACAAAAGAAAACAGTGTGAAATTCACAATAGGACAAATTATTCATCACAAAATGTTTGACTATCGCGGGGTAATTGTAGATGTAGACCCTGTATTTAACAGTACAGAGGAATGGTACGAAGAAGTAGCTCTATCAAAACCTCCAAAAGATAAACCGTGGTATTACGTTTTAGTGGACGGGGCTACACACCAAACATATGTGGCTGAAAAGAATCTGGAAGACGATAAATTGGAACAACCTATCGACCACCCACAGGTTCCGGAATTTTTTATTGGTTTTAAAGACGGTTTTTATGTAATGAGACAAAGAGCCAATTAATCTTCCAAATTGTTGTATGTACTCATCCGTGATAGATTTGTAATTCTAATTGATTTCCAAAAGAGAAAAGGAAAATGACTTTAATAAAACCTAATCCATTTGTGGGAGATTTAATTCCCTATGTTCCGGGCAAACCCGTTGAGGAGCTTGAACGAGAGTTAGGAATAAGTGGCGCTGTAAAAATTGCGTCTAATGAAAATCCGCTCGGGCCGTCTCCGCTCGCGGAAAAAGCCGTAACAGAAGCAGTTCATAATTTAAACCGCTACCCGGACGGGGACGCGTTTTATTTAAAGGAAAAACTTTCAAATAAGCTTGGGATTAAGCCTGAAACCCTAATCTTTGGAAACGGATCGAACGATGTTATAGATATTGCAGCAAGAACCTTTATGAAACCGGGCGATGAGGCGATATTTGGGGAGTACGCGTTTATTGTGTACCCAATTGTAACACAGGCAGTTGGCGCTAAGGCTGTGATCTCCCCTATGCCTGACTATACTCATAACTTAAGGGATATGCACTCAAGGATTACTAAGAAAACAAAGATCATATTCATAGCTAATCCTAATAACCCAACTGGAACAATGGTTGGACAAGATGAGTTTGAGTGGTTCATAGAAAACGTGCCGGAGGATATTTTAGTATTGGTTGATGAGGCTTATTTTGAGTATGTAGACGACGAAGACTATCCAAATTCGCTTGAGTATCATGATAACGGGAAGTCAATTATTACAGTTAGGACGTTTTCAAAAATTTATGGTCTCGCGGGACTAAGGCTAGGCTATGGAATAGCTCATGAGGACATTATCTCGAATATGCAGCGAGTGCGTCATCCATTTAATTCAAATTCGCTCTCTCAGATAGGAGCTATTGCTGCACTTGATGATGCTGAGCATATTGAGAGGACAAAAACTATAAACAGAGAAGGGCTCCATTATGTAACTCAGGAGCTTGAGAAACTGAATATCCCTTATGCTCCTTCTTACACAAACTTTGTTCTGATAGATTTAGGAGAGGACCCAATGGCTACATATAACGAACTTCTTAAAGAAGGTGTTATTGTTAGACCAGTTATGGGATACGGATTAAAAACTCATCTAAGAGTAACTATCGGTACGCAGGAAGAAAATGAGAAGTTTGTTAATGGAATAAAAAAAGTCTTAGGTAAATGAAATTATGAAATTTAATAAAATAACAATTGTAGGACTCGGTCTTATAGGAGGCTCGCTCGCCCGTGCGCTAAAAGAATCCAATCAAGTTGGAGTAGTGGTTGGTATTGATACTGATGAAGAAACTATCAAATATGCTTTCGATAATGAAATAATAGATGAAGGAGCCTCAAGCTTAAACGAAGTAATATACGACTCTGAGATCATTATAATTGCGACATACGTAGGAATGATAGAAGATACTGCAAAAGCAGTATTTGAGATTGCTACCGATCAAGCAATTATTACTGATGTAGGAAGTGTCAAATTATCTGTAGTAAGTGAGATCGAGGCTGATTTACCTGACAATCTGCATTTTGTGGGTGGACACCCTATTGCAGGTACAGAGAATTCCGGTGTTAGATCAATAGATCCCAAACTGTTTAAAGATAGAAGGTGTATTTTAACTCCAACTCAAAAAACCGATCTTACAGCCAAAAATAAAGTTAAATCTATGTGGGAGTTAGTTGGAAGCCAGGTATATGAAATGGACTCTGAAACGCATGATCATATTTTTGGCATCGTGAGCCACCTACCCCATGTTGTTGCATACTCGCTAATGAACACAGTCTTAAATGCCGAAGATGCAGATCAGCTTTTGGATTTTGCAGGTGGTGGATTAAAAGACTACACCCGAGTTGCAGCAAGCTCGCCGCAGATGTGGACTGAGATATTTAAAGCTAACAAAGACCAAATGTTAAAAGCGATTTCAGAATTTAAAGGCTCTCTTGAAAACATCGAGGCTGCTATAGAGAATGATGATTTTGAAACTTTAAAAGAGATCTTAGAAAAAGCAGCAAAAACCAAACGCAGTTTGTAGGTAGCTTAAATTTCGTGCCCGTATTCCTTTATTATTTCCTCAACTAATACTTCAGGAGTAGAACCGATATCAAGCGTAAGGGCATCTTGGGGTTCCTCGAGTGTCTCAAGCTGGCTATCCAGTAGATTTGATCCGGCATAATGCCCCTTTCTACCCACAAGTCGTTTCCGTAAAAGTTCTTTCTCGCCTTTAAGGTATACAAAAACTACATTTTTGTCTGGAACATTCAGAATATCACGATAGGACTGTTTAAGCGCTGAGCATGCAAGAACAGCATCACCATTTTGGACTTCTATTAAAAACTGAATTGATTTGAGCCAAAGTTCACGGTCAGCATCACGTAGGGGAATCCCCTTACTCATTTTCTCTATATTTTCTTTGGGATGGAAATGATCGGCGTCATAGAATTCAGAGCGGATTTTTTCTGAAAGCATCTTGCCTACAGTAGTCTTTCCTGCACCTGATACGCCCATTATTATGAAAATCATTGGTTGGCTTGATTAATCAACCTACACCGCATCTACAAGCGGTAACGAATAAGGCGACCAATAGTATTGAAGCAATTGTTAAGTGATAACGCATTGTTTTGCCCTCTGTTGTTTTATTTTATAAACTTGAAACTACTATTTGGTTTCATTAATTATCCCAATTCACAGCTACAAGCAGTAATTAATATAGCCATAAATAGAATTGAAGCTACTGTTAAATGATATCTCATTCTTCTGACCTCAGTTATTGTTTTAGTACCAACAAATTATACTGAGTTTAGATTAAATGATCAAAAACCACAATCATAGGTTTATTTTCAAGGATGCAACATAGTTTCCATCAAACCCTCGAATATTTATGCTAAATCTTGTTTATTGCTGAATCTAACAAGAAAACTAGCAACTTTGATTAACTGTGGTTTCACTTTTTCTTAACACATTCTTAACATAGCTAGTGTTTACTCCTACATCATACGAACCTAAAGGAGGTAGTACCGATGTTCAATGGTGTATTAGAATCCAAAATGATTAAGAGTGGCCTGATTGCATTAGTTGTCGTTTTGATGGCAGGATATGCAACAGCTCAAGAACCCGTAAAGGTTGACGCAGGTATTCCGGCTTACACAAAAACAAGTGGAGTTTCTGGGAACATTAATAGTGTTGGCTCAGATACAATGAACAACCTTATGGCTCTATGGTGCGAAGATTTCACAAAATATTATCCAAACGTAAAGTGTCAAATCGAAGGTAAAGGCTCAAGTACCGCAGCACCTGCATTAATTGAAGGAACAGCTCAGTTCGGTCCAATGTCTCGCGCTATGAAAAGTAAAGAGATAGATGAGTTTGAGAAGGCATTCGGATACAAACCAACCGAGGTACCAACTTCTATTGACGCACTTGCAGTATTTGTTAACAAAGATAACCCAATTGAGTGTTTAACAATCGATCAAGTTGACGCAATATTCTCCAAAAACAGAACTTGTGGCGGCGCTGAAGATATCGCAACCTGGGGTCAGCTAGGACTAACTGGTGATTGGACGAATGTACCAATAAGCATGTACGGAAGAAACTCTGCTTCAGGAACATATGGATACTTTAAAAAGAAAGCACTTTGCAAAGGCGATTACAAAGACTCAGTAAAAGAACAGCCTGGTTCAGCTTCTGTTGTTCAAGGCATTACAGAGGATAAGGGAGCCATTGGGTACAGTGGTATCGGATACATCACTTCTGGTGTAAAAGCTATTCAGATTGCCAAAGAAGAAGGCCAATGTGCTGAGCCAAATCTTGAAAACATAGTAAGTAAAAAATATCCATTAGGCAGATATTTATATCTTTATGTAAACAAGAAACCTAATGAAGATTTAGATCCACTTCGTTTTGAGTTCTTAAAGTATGTACTCAGCAACGAAGGTCAGCAAGTTGTAGTAAAAGACGGATATCTTCCACTACCGGCTAACGTTGAAGCTAAAATCATGAAAAAAATTGGCGCTAAATAATTTAATAACAAAAATTATATTCCAAATCCGAATCACACGGTTATTAAATGACTGTTCAAACTAGACTGAAGAAAAAGGAAACACAACGAGCTTCCTCCGGAATTAGAAGGAGGAAGCTTGTTGATTTCATTGCGACGGGCGTTGTAAGCACTGGTGGAATAGCTGTTATATTGAGTATTCTTGCGATATTAGTCTTCATCGGCATAGAAACAGTTCCACTTTTTCAGGGTGTAAAATCTGAGCTTTCTAGTTCATTTATATTAAAAGAATCACCTGAACTATCTTCGTATTCAATAGACACTACGGATGATAAGACTTTCCCCTTTATCGCAACAGGGCTTGAAGAATATAGGGAAATAGGTTTTGTCATTACAAAAGATGGATTATTAACATTTTTGTCACTTAAAGATGGAAGGACCATAAAGCAGTTCCCCCTTACAGAGCTAGAAAACAGTACGATAACTTCCAGTTTTGTCTCAGTAAACAATAAACAATACAGCTTCGGCACCAATGATGGTTTCATACTCCCTGTAAAAACTAATTACAAAATAGACTTTGTTGGTGACAAAAGAACAATCACTCCTGAAGTCATTCAAGGTAGTCTTTTCAAAGTATATGACGCACCTTTGGATATTATTGCCTATGAAGAGTCAGACGAAGAAGATGTATCCGCAGCAGCAGCATACACTTCATCAGGAAATCTCGTTTTTACGGCTCTTGTAGCACCTGAGGATGACTTTGGTTCAGAAGAGCCAAAATTACTGAATAAGGAATTAACAGAACAACTTAATGGAAGCAAAGTTTCAACGATTGAACTAGATAGAGCAATTGAAAATCTTTTTGTTGGCACAGAAAACGGAAAGATATTCCACTGGGATGTTAGTGACAAAGAAAATCCTGAATTCCTAAGAGCTATAGATGCCACAGATAGCCCGAATACTGCTATAACTTCACTTGCGTTCTTACTTGGTGACCGCTCACTCTTAGTTGGAGATGAAGCGGGTAACGTATCCGTCTGGTTTGAAGTGTCTGATTCCTCCTCGCCTACGGGTGAGATACTTACGAGAATTCACCAACTTTCACCTCTTGAGCTACCTATTACAAATATAACGGCATCAGCAAGAGATCGGGGTTTTGTAGCATCAGATGAAGGAGGGAATATCAACCTTTATCACGCTACATCCGGACAACTTCTAAAAGAGTTAAAAACTGACGGGCCTGCTGTGAAAAAATTATCATTTGCTCCAAAATCAAACGGAATACTGGCTATAGATGACAAAGGAAAGATGTATGACTGGGAATTAGACAATCCGCACCCCGAGACAAACCTAAAAACCCTTTTTGGAAAAGTTTGGTATGAAGGCTACAAAAAACCTGAGTATGTATGGCAGTCAACAGGGGGTACTGATGAATTTGAGCCAAAGTTAAGTTTAACGCCTCTGGCTTTCGGAACCTTAAAAGGTGCACTATATGCCCTCTTTTTTGCGATTCCAATATCTATTTTTGGCGCAATTTGTGTTTCACAATTCATGCACCCATCTCTTAGAAATACTATTAAACCAATTATCGAGATAATGGCTGCATTGCCAAGTGTTGTTTTAGGCTTCTTAGCTGGACTATGGCTTGCGCCAATTATTGAGAAGATAATCCCAGCTGTATTTACTGTGCCTATTGTTCTAACATTATTCACTCTATTTACAGTTGGAATCTGGCACTTTGTACCTCGGGGGATTAAAGGCAGATTTAAGCCCGGATCGGAATTATTTATACTTATTCCTGTAATAATTATAGGGATTTTAGTGTCGCTGTGGCTTAATGGACCTATAGAGAATTTCATGTTTGGCGGAAATTATAAAGAATGGTTTTATAGCGTTCTTGGGTTGCAGTATGATCAGAGAAACTCGCTCATTGTTGGTTTTGCAATGGGATTTGCAGTCATACCTATTATTTTTACAATTTCAGAAGACGCCTTATCCAGCGTCCCAAAACACATGACAGCAGGCTCACTAGCCTTAGGAGCAAATAAGTGGCAAACCGCAATCAGGGTAATACTCCCCACTGCAAGTCCTGGAATATTCTCAGCTGTAATGATTGGCCTGGGTAGAGCAATCGGGGAGACGATGATAGTTCTTATGGCAACTGGAAATACTCCTATAATGGACTGGAGCCTCTTTAACGGATTCAGAGCATTATCGGCAAATATTGCGGTTGAGATACCTGAAGCGCCCCATGGAGGAACACTCTATAGAGTTTTATTCTTAGCAGCATTACTACTTTTCTTCTTTACATTCTTCATCAACACAGTAGCAGAAATAGTCAGACATAGACTAAGAAAAAAATATGGACAATTATAATGAATAAATTCTGGAAAAATGGAGATCCTTTTGTTTGGCTGACTGGTGTAGCGTTGATGTTCAGCCTCCTTATGATTGCTGGGCTTCTTTGGCTAATTATGGCTAAGGGGCTTGGATTCTTCTGGCCAACTGGCGTAACCGAGATTGAACTTCAAAACGGAACAAAAGTCATGGGGGAAATAACGTCCCGTGAACAGATAAGGGGAATTAGCGGAAAGTCCGACACTAAAGAAGCCAAATATAGAACTCAGCTCAAAATAGGAAACAGAGACCTATACGGCCTTGATTTCAGATGGATTGATGATGATCAAATAGTATCAGAAACGGAACCTAAATACGCCGTAGTAATGGAAAGAAGGGAATGGGGGAATTTTTATGGCTTTATTAAGGAAATAACCGAAGATGGAACTGTAGTATGTCAGGGCAATGAGGAATGCTGGTCTAAGCTTGAACAGGATATACCAATATATGCGGCTATTTTCAAAGAAATTAGAAAGATAGAAAAAGGTGACATTGGCGGTATAAACAGAGAGATTGAAAATTACAGGCTTAAAATCAGAGGTGTAGAGCTCAAGGGTGGAGACCAAACCCAGATTAAGCAATATGAGGAAAAGATAGCCCTTGAAGAAGAAAAATATAAAGCAAAAGAAAAAGAATTAGAAGTTTTATACCAGGAATTCACCAAAGAAAAGATAGTCATGTTATCTGTAGACGGTAGAGAAAAGGAAATGGCGCTTGGAAACGTAGTGCTTGCTTTCAGACCTAATGCCATGAGCTGGTTACAGAAAGCTGGTTTATATTTACATAGAGTCTGGGGATTTGTATCAGACGAGCCAAGAGAAGCAAACACCGAGGGAGGAGTATTCCCGGCAATTTTTGGAACTATTATGATGGTTCTTATTATGAGTATAGTGGTACTTCCTTTTGGAGTGCTTGCAGCACTGTATCTATCAGAATATGCAAAACAGGGAACGATGGTACGTATAGTTAGAATTTGTGTAAACAACCTCGCAGGGGTTCCTTCAATTGTATTCGGAGTTTTTGCTGTGGGATTCTTTATCTACGGTATCGGAGCATCCATAGATAGCTTTTTCTTCGCAGAATCTTTGCCTAATCCAACTTTTGGAACGGGTGGCATCTTATGGGCATCCCTTACTTTAGCTTTACTTACAGTACCAGTTGTAATTGTTGCAACGGAGGAAGGATTAGCGGCAGTGTCTAAAGAAATAAGACATGGCTCACTCGCACTTGGAGCCACAAAATTTGAAACAACATGGAAAATTGTTATTCCAAGCGCAATGCCCGCCATTCTCACTGGGTTAATTCTGGCAATCGCTAGAGCAACTGGAGAGGTTGCTCCTCTTATGATTACTGGTGTTGTGAAGCTAGCTCCACAGCTTCCTGTTGACGGGTACTTCCCGTATGTTCATCTCGAGAGAAAATTTATGCACCTGGGCTTTCATATATACGACGTCGGGTTTCAGTCACCAAATGTAGAAGCGGCAAAGCCTATGGTTTTTACTACGGCATTACTCCTGATACTGATTGTTATTGTATTAAACTTGGCAGCAATAGTTATAAGAAACCGTCTTAAAAAGAAATACACTACCTCTGCAGTTTGATAAATGTTATCATTTGAAGACTATAAGGGGCAATAATTACGGAGGTCTGAATTAAATTGGATACTCAAAATGTAAAACCAATAAGGGATATAGAAATGGAAAAGAAGATAGAGTCTAATATTGCAGAAAACCAAAATATGGATACTCAAAAGGCTCCATATGCTAAATTTGAAGTTCCGGACCCCGTAGTTGAGGTAAACGACTTGAACCTATACTACGGCTCAAAACAGGCATTAAAGGATATCTATATGGATATCCCAAAACATAAGGCTACAGCATTTATAGGACCTTCAGGATGCGGTAAATCTACATTGCTTCGCTGTTTCAATAGACTTAATGATTTAGTGGACTCTGCAAAAGTAGAAGGAGAAGTTTTGATTGAAGGCGAAGACATTTATGATCCTAGCATAGATATTACAGAACTAAGAAAAAGGGTTGGAATGGTATTTCAGAAATCAAACCCATTCCCTAAGTCAATATATGAGAATGTAGCATACGGCGCTAAGATTGCGGGAGAGAACAGAAAATCTGTTTTAGATGAAATTGTAGAGAAGAGTCTAAAAGGCGCAGCTCTCTGGGATGAAGTCTCAGATAGACTGAATGAAAGCGCTCTAGGAATGTCAGGCGGGCAAATGCAAAGACTGTGCATAGCGCGGGCAATAGCTGTGGAGCCTGATATGCTATTGATGGACGAGCCCTGCTCAGCACTTGATCCTATTGCTACCGGTAAAATAGAGGACCTGATTACACAGCTGAAAGAAAACTATACAATTATCATCGTAACTCATAACATGCAGCAAGCATCCCGTGTCTCAGACTACACAGCGTTCATGTATCTGGGTGAGCTGATCGAATACGACGAAACGGAAAAGATATTCCTTAACCCTAGCAACAAACAAACCGAAGATTATGTATCTGGGAAGTTTGGATAAAATATAAAAAACATGACGGATATTAACAAAAAAAGAGTTTTGTTCCTCTGTACTCATAATTCTGCAAGATCTCAAATGGCTGAAGGATTACTTAATAGTCTTTACGGCGATAAATTTGATGTTTATAGCGCCGGTACCCATCCATCGAGAGTAAACCCATTTGCAATCAAAGCAATGCAGGAAATAGGAATTGATATATCTCATAATACCTCAAAAAGTTTAGATACTTTTAAGGATATGGATATCGACTATGTTGTAACTGTTTGCGATAACGCTAAAGAATCCTGCCCTACTTTCCCGAGGGCTAAGCACAACATTCATAAAGCATTTAGAGATCCTTCACAATTCAGAGGCAAAGACGAAGAAATTCTTGGTGGATTCATAAAAGTAAGAAACGAAATACATAATTGGATAAAAAGTGAATTCGGCAATGATTAAATCATTTTATTGGGGCGAAAGTATTTATAATAGGAGATATAAATGATAAGGCTTGAAGAGGAAACCAGTAAATTAAAAAAAATGCTTTTTGAAATGGCAAGCTCCGTAGAAGAGATGATTGCGAAGAGTATTAAGGCACTTGAAGAGAACAATATGATTCTCGCTGAAGATGTTATTAAGAGTGATGAAAAAGTAAATGAAATGGAAATAGAAATTGATAATCAATGCATAAGGATACTAGCGCTGCTCCACCCTGAGGCCGAGGACCTTAGAACAGTGACAATGATCATGAAAATTAACAACGATTTAGAGAGAATCGGTGATCATGCTGTCAATATTGCAGAAATGACGCTGTATTTGGCTGATAAACCACCTGTAAAACCGCTTATAGACATACCAAAGATGGCCAATAAAGCAATTGAGATGCTTCAGGAAAGTCTGGATTCTTTTGTTAATAAAGATGCCGAGCTAGCAGTGCAAGTGTGTAGAAAGGATGACGAAGTAGATGCGCTGGAACCGCAGATAGTAAGAGAATTAGTAACATATATGATTTCAGATCCTCAAACTATAGATAGAGCACTTACTCTAATATTAATCGCTAGAGGTCTTGAAAGGGTCGCAGATCTAGCAACTAACATTGCGGAAGATGCATATTACATGGCTAGCGGAAAAATTTTAAAACACCACCATACACATATGGAGAAAAAATAAGATTTTTGCGTATTGATATATAGAGATTGAGCAAGATTGCTTACAGTTTAAACCTATCTAAACATGAGCCCTAATTATATGAAAGCAGGGCTCTCCTAAAGCCAAAAATTCAAATGATTACCGAGTGTGCTTGAAAACATAGTGCAGACGGATAAACTCTTGCCTTTGGGAATAACAAAAATTATGCAATTAAAAGAACTTTATTCATTTGGAAAAGAAAACCTTAGCAGACACTCAATTGAAACGCCAGGTTTGGAAGCATATCTACTGCTATCTGAATCAGCGGTGATTGACGATCTATCCGAGGTCTATGTGAATCCAGACAAAGAAATCGATCTGCAGAAATTTAATCGGTTTCAAGAGCTTTTGGAAAGAAGGATAAAGAGGGAGCCAATAGCATACATACTAGGGGGAAAAGAGTTTTACTCAAAACCTTATAAAGTTAATCCCAGCGTACTAATTCCTAGACCAGAGACTGAGCTATTGGTTGATGAGACACTTAATTTAGTTCAACAGAGAACGTCCCCTTTAATTTTGGAGATAGGAACCGGTAGTGGTTGTATATCTGTAACAATTGCTTCTTTATGTGAAAATGTAGAAATCGTAGCTTCTGATATTTCTCGTGAGGCACTTGCGGTTGCGAAACAAAATATTACAAAGCATAATCAGAAAGATAGAATCTCATTATTAAGAGGAGACCTCCTAGACTCTTTTGAAGAGCAATCATTTGATATAATTGTTTCCAATCCACCTTATATTACTGAGGCAGAATTTGATGGGTTAGAATCTGAAGTTAAAGACTTTGAACCTCAAATCGCACTAACAGCCGGGCAGGATGGGCTTTACTATATAAGAAAAATCATTTCAGATTCCACAAAGATATTAAAAGATGGTGGATGGTGCATTCTTGAAATTGGGCATAATCAGAAAGAAAGTGTCCAAAACATATTTAGAAACTGTGGTTTTACAAAAATTTCATCTATAAAAGATTTAAATGGAATAGAGAGAGTGATAAAAGCTAAATGGAAAAAATAATCATAGAAGGCGGTAGAAAGCTTGAAGGGGAAGTAACCGTAAGTGGTGCTAAAAATGCTGTACTGCCGCTTATGGCAGCCTGCATATTGGTCGAGGGCAAGAATACTATCACGAATGTGCCAGACCTTGCGGATGTCAGAACTATGGTTCAGCTACTTGAGATTCTGGGCGCAAAAGTAGAATTCGAAAACGGAACGCTTATTATAGATTCGACCAATATGGATACTTGGGAAGCGCCTTATGACCTTGTAAAAACTATGCGTGCTTCAGTTCTAGTACTAGGCCCTCTTACAGCTAGATTCGGAAGATCAAGAGTTTCACTACCTGGTGGATGCGCAATTGGTGAGAGGCCAATTGATCAGCATTTAAAAGGTCTTTCAATTCTTGGGGCAAGAATAGAGATTGAAGAAGGTTATGTCGATACAATTGCACCAAAGCTTAAAGGCGGTGTAATTCCTTTTGATGTATCCACTGTAACTGGAACAGAGAATCTAATACTCTCAGCAGTACTGGCTGAGGGGGAAACTGTAATTCTTAATGCAGCATGTGAGCCCGAGGTTACAGATCTTGCTAATTTCCTAATAGAAATGGGTGCTGATATTAGCGGTGCTGGAACTGACATAATAACTATAAAAGGGGTCAACAAACTGACACCAATAAAAGAGTATGAAGTTATGCCGGACAGGATAGAGGCAGGAACATTCTTGATTGGATCAGTATTAACTGGTGGGGATGTATTGGTTAAAAACTGTCGCTTTGAAAACATGGGCGCTCTAATTGGAAAACTCATTGAAGCCGGTGCTCAAATAACCCGCGAAAACAGTGGAATAAGGATAAAAGGAAATGGTAAGATAAAAAGCGTTGATTTTACAACTCTTCCTTATCCAGGTTTCCCAACTGACATGCAGGCACAAATGATGACCCTGATGAGTGTTGCGGACGGACTTAGTATCATTACGGAAACAATATTTCCTCAAAGGTTTTTACATGCGGGAGAACTCAGGAGAATGGGGGCAGATGTAAAGCTAGTAGGCAATAGCGCTGTTGTCAGAGGCGTAAAAGCATTAAGCGGCGCCCCAACAATGGCGAGTGACCTCAGAGCAAGCGCATCTTTGGTTTTGGCCGGAGTTGCGGGCAATGGTAGAACTGAGGTATCTCGCATCTACCATTTAGACCGGGGATATGACAAGTTAGACAAAAAACTCGAAAATTTAGGAGCTAGAATCTGGAGGGAGAAGGAATGATAACGATTGCGATTGCTAGAGGACGATTACTTGAAGAAGCTGGGGATTTATTTATTAAAGCTGGATACAAAGTAAATGATATTTTGAAAGATTCTAGAAAACTTATATTTGAGTTCCCAAAAGAGGAATTAAAATTTCTTATCATACGCCCTACTGATATTCCTGCTTACGTAGAATATGGAGCAGCAGATTGTGGGATTGTGGGAAAAGATACTCTATTAGAAGAAAAAAACGCTCTTTATGAACCCCTGGATCTAAGAATTGGTGAATGCAAATTAGTCGTAGCGGGACCTAAAGGGTTTGACTTCAAATCAAACAGATCACTTAGGGTTGCAACAAAATACCCTAAGACCACTTATGAGCACTTTACAAGACTTGGTGTGGGTGCTGAAATTGTAAAACTCTACGGCTCTGTTGAACTTGCACCACTGGTTGGTCTTTCAGACGTTATTGTGGACCTATCAGCTTCCGGGGAAACTCTTAAAAAGAATAACCTAGTTGAATACGAAACTATTGCAGATATTACTGCAAGATTAGTTGTAAACAGAGTAAGCATGAAAGTGAAAGCTGAAGAAATTAAAGTCCTAATTGAAAACTTAAGAAAAGTTAGAAAGAGATAACCATTAGAGTAAATTATTGGCGACCGTACATCTTCAAAAGAACTGACGGTCGGTAGAAATGCTTTTCAAATCTGGACACTCTTAAGCAAGAAATATCCAAATTATTAACAAAATCTAAACAAAAGCTAAGTATTCTTTGTAAAAAAGATAAGTATTTGCTAAACTTAGTTTAATAATACAAATCCGAACACTTGGAATTTCGTAAATCTAAATCATTTAACCGGTCGTATATAAACTAATACTGCCGGAGGTCAAGATGGCAACTCAGACAACTAACTCAGATAAAAAGAATATAGAAAACGAACATTCGCATAAATCTATTATAGAATTCTATAAAACTGTTAGAGAATTCTCTCATACTTTGGCTAAGCCGCTTGAGATTGAAGATTATGTTGTTCAGTCTATGCCAGATGTAAGCCCTACTAAATGGCACTTAGCACACACGAGTTGGTTTTTTGAGACTTTTGTTCTATCAAAGGCTTTGCCAAGTTACAAATCTCCAAACCCTCAATATGCATATCTTTTCAACTCCTACTACGTTCAGGCTGGCGAAAGGCACTTACGTCCTAAAAGAGGGCTTATATCCCGACCAACTGTTGAGGAAACCTATAGTTATCGTAACCACGTTGACGAAAGCATGCTGCATTTTATGGAGAATGCCGGTGACAAAGAATGGGCAGAGCTTGCTTCAGTAATAGAGATAGGAATTCACCATGAACAACAGCACCAGGAACTGATAGTAACCGACATAAAACATGTATTATCAGAAAATCCATTATATCCGAAATACTTAAGCAAAAAGACCAATGGCAAAGCATCAGATGGTCATCGAGAACTAAAATGGGTAGGTTACAACGAGGGAATTTTTAATATTGGCAATCATGGAAATGGGTTTGGCTATGATAATGAATACCCTAACCATAAAGTGTACTTAAATCCCTATAAACTGGGCTCAAGATTAATAACAAACGCCGAATATATTGAATTTATTCAAGATGGGGGATACAAAACTCCTGAGATATGGCTATCTGAAGGATGGGCCACGGTTGAAACAAATAAGTGGGAAGCACCTCTATATTGGCAAAAACAAAATGACGAGTGGATGCAATTTACTCTTACCGGACTTAGAGAAATTGAGCCTGACGAACCGGTTACTCACGTGTCATACTTTGAAGCTGACGCATATGCAAGATGGGCAGGATATAGACTTCCAACTGAAGCAGAATGGGAAGTTGCTGCATCTAATATACCTATAGAAGGAAATTTTGTTGATAATTTAAATTTTCATCCGATTAGCATGAATAAAACGGCAAATAGCAATCATCCAAAACAGATGTTCGGAGACGTGTGGGAGTGGACACAAAGCTCGTACTCGTCTTATCCGGGATATAAAACACCTCCAGGCGCGTTAGGAGAATACAACGGAAAATTTATGTGCAATCAAATGGTACTAAGAGGCGGATCTTGTGCCACATCAAAATCACATATTCGCAAAACTTACAGAAACTTTTTCCCTACAGATGCAAGATGGCAGTTCATGGGAATAAGGTTAGCAAAAGACGGAAATTAATAGGACTGATACTTCAATCAAATAAATCGCAAATGAACAGCAACCTAAGCAGTCTAAAAAAATTCGAGCCTGAAAGAGAAAATCTCCTGGAAGAAATTATTGAGGGGTTAAGTAAACCACAAAAAGAACTCCCGAGTAAACTCTTTTACGACAAAAAAGGCTCTTCGCTCTTTGATGAGATCTGCAATCTCGATGAATACTATCTCACAAGGACTGAAACCTCTATTATGAATGATAATATTGAGGATATTTGCTCAGTACTTGGAATGAACAGTTTATTGATAGAGCTTGGAAGTGGGAGCAGTAAAAAAATTAGGCTTTTACTTTCAGGATTACAAAGTCCCGCAGGTTATGTACCAATTGATATATCTGAAGAGCACTTAATTAATTCAGTGAATATTCTAGCCCGTGACTATCCAGATCTGAGAATTTTGCCAGTATCCGCAGATTATACACAGCCCTTTAGTCTGCCCAAGTTTGACTTTATATATTCTAAAAAAGTAGTGTACTATCCAGGCTCAACAATCGGCAATTTCGAACCTGACTATGCCTCTGAATTCTTAAACAGTGTTGGAAACCGCATGGGCAAAGGAACAGGTCTATTAATAGGAATTGACCTAAAGAAAGATACAAAAATCCTGGAAGACGCATATAACGATAAAAAGGGAATAACAGCTGAATTTAATCTTAATATATTGGCACGATTAAACTCTGAGCTTGATACAGACTTTAACCTTGATAAATGGAAGCACTATGCATTCTACAACAGCAAACACGGAAGAATAGAAATGCATCTCAAGAGCTTGTCAGACCAAGACGTGCATGTAAATGGAGACATTATCAGATTTAGAGAAGAAGAAACTATTTTGACCGAATATTCTTACAAATACAGTGTTGATGACTTTAAAAATCTTATCTCTCAGTCATACAATCTAGAGAAAGTGTGGACGGATGTAGAAAGCAAATTCGGCATACTTTATTTCACCGTCAAATAATAGATATGAATATAAAGAGAATTGAACCCGAGCCAGGACAAGAATCAGTATGGGATTATCCAAGACCTCCGAGAGTGGAAAATACTGACAAACATATCGAAGTTTTTTTCAACGATGTGTTAATTGCTGACAGCACAGATGTAAAAAGGGTACTTGAAACATCCAGTCCTCCTGTCTACTACATCCCGATTCAAGACATAGAAATGAAGTACTTTGTAAAAAGCGACAGACGCTCTCTTTGTGAGTGGAAAGGTGCGGCTTCCTATTACACAATAAAAGTTCATGATAAAACGGCACATGATGCAGCTTGGTATTACCCCACTCCTACTCCGTCTTTTGAGTCGATCAAAAATTATATAGCTATATATCCTCAGAATATGGATGCATGTTTTGTTGATGGGGAGATTGCCCAGCCGCAACCTGGTAATTTCTATGGTGGCTGGATCACAAGTGATATTGTAGGGCCTTTTAAAGGCGAACCGGGGACCCAAGGTTGGTAACTAAATCTTACTAGATAAAGTTTATCTGTTATATTAACCTTCTATAATTACTTCCATAGAAAAAAAGGGGTAGTAAAATTAAGGACACAGATACAAAATTGAATCATAGGAAT
Source organism: Thermodesulfobacteriota bacterium (assembly GCA_021604765.1). GTDB lineage: Bacteria > Desulfobacterota_D > UBA1144 > Nemesobacterales > UBA2774 > CR02bin9. Next base: position 8,303 of record BQJP01000032.1, on the reverse strand, counting down.
TCTGACTTATCAGAAATTCTTAGATCAAAGTACGAGAAATTTAATATATGTTTCGTAGATGCTTATAAAGGAAAAAATTATGAGCAGCGTGATGAATATAGACAGATAATAAAATATGTAAAAGAACTTAGCTTGCAACCCGGCAATGACAAACCAGAAACATATGCTTTAATTGCGTATATGCAGCTAAAAGCATCAAGGCTAAGAGCAATAATCAACAATGTCGCCAAAATACCGGATTTGAAAAATCAAAACCGCTTACTTTGGGATAAAGGTCTTATAAAAGACGGGCTTGACTATTTAAACAAGTCAGCAGGTGGTGGCGAAGTTAGCGAGTATCATCTTAGAGCAGGTATTTGTGTGTGCCATTCACTTGCTAAGGACTATCAGTCAACTGACTGGGTGAAGATTTTATCACTATATGATCAATATCTAGAGATCAATGATTCCCTTGAAATTGCGCTTGAAAGAGCACATCTCATTTCAGAACTTAAAGGACCGAGAGCTGGTATACAATCCATACTTAAACTAGATTCCAGGCATGATAAAGAGAAAAGCGAGCTTCTAAATGCAAGCTTGGCAGAGCTCTATATCAAACTAAAAGAATATGATCAGGCAATCGACTATCTCTCAAAATCTCATAAACTTTCCGACACTGAGAATGAAAAGAATCTATATCTAAATAAAATAGACTTCTGCAAACAACAACTATCTTTACCTAAAAAGTACGACGAAGTCCTATCATTCTAATTTTGATAGAATACTCATGATAAACCTTATCGATATTTCCAAGAACTATGGGGATAACCAAGCTGTCAGATCAATTGATTTAAGAATACAGAGTGCAAAAACAACGGTATTAATTGGACCAAGCGGCTGTGGAAAATCCACTATTTTAAGAACCATAATAGGGTTAATATCTCCCGATAGCGGTGAAGTCAATATAGAGGGAGACACTCTAAGGCCTAACAACCTAATTTCTCTTAGAAGAAAAATGGGATATGTAATTCAAGAAGGTGGGCTCTTTCCGAACCTTAGCGCTAAGGAGAATGTTTCTCTGATGGCAAGCTTTCTCAGTTGGGATAAAATCAGTATTCAAAAACGTATTGATGAATTATGCGACCTAACAAAATTTCCTAAAGATGCGCTTCAAAGGTACCCAATACAAATCTCAGGAGGGCAAAGACAACGCCTTAGTTTGATGAGAGCTTTAATGTTAAATCCTAACATTTTACTTTTAGACGAACCTCTTGGAGCGCTTGACCCATTGATCAGAAGCGAGCTGCAGCAAGATCTAAAAGATATTTTTAGCACGCTTGGCAAAACCGTAGTGATGGTCACTCACGATATGGGAGAGGCTGCATTTTTTGCTGATAAAATTGTGCTTATAAAAGACGGTCAAATAATGCAGGAAGGGAATATATATGATCTGATTAAAACACCGTCAAATCCTTTCGTAACAACTTTTATTAATGCCCAGAGAAACCATCTGGAAAAGATAGGAGATATATAGTGTTTAATCTCCTCAAGATATTCTCATTGTTTTTTCTTCTACTAGTATCCGCCTGCAATAATCCTGAAGATTCTGACAATGTAATAAAAGTAGGATCAAAAAAATTCACAGAGTCTGTAATACTTGGTAAGATTATCTCACAGCTTGGTCGTAGCGAAGGAGCTAAAGTTGAATATAGAAAAGAGCTTGGTGGAACAAGAGTTCTATGGAACGCCCTACTAAATGGTGATATCGACATTTACCCTGAATACACTGGCACCATTACTCAAGAGATACTTTCCAATAAAACTATTACTGATCTAAAAGAGCTTACTGAAGAGTTGGCATTAAAAGATATAGGCATCAGCAAACCCCTGGGCTTTAACAATACATACGCAATCGGAATGAAGAAAGAGAATGCCGATAAGCTTGGAATAAAAACCATATCTGATTTAAAAAAACACCCGGAGTTAAAATTTGGATTTACAAATGAGTTTATGAACCGTGGGGATGGATGGCCGAGTTTAAAGAGCGCATATGGACTCCCACAAAAAAATGTAACAGGGCTTGATCACGATCTTGCCTACCGTGGGCTTGAGAGCGGGCATATAGATGCGATAGATCTTTACTCAACCGATGCTGAGATATCTTACTACGATTTGAAAGTTCTTAAGGATGATAAGAAACACTTTGAAGACTATTTTTCCGTTCTCTTATACCGAAAAGATTTAGAGGATAGAAATCCTCAGGCGCTCAAGAATATTCTGAAGTTAGAAGATAGCATCTCAGAGAAAGAGATTCTAGATATGAACGCGGCTTCAAAAATCGATGGTTTAAGCGATAGCGTTGTTGCATCAAATTATCTTAAAGACAAATATTCTATTGATACTAAGCCGGTCAAGGAAACATTTCTCAGCAGATTGTACCGTAATACCCTGCAACATCTTTTTTTGGTAATAATATCTCTTAGCGCAGCCATTATAGTATCTATACCCCTTGGAATACTTGCGTACAAAAATCAAAAGGTCGGGCATTTGGTTTTAGGTATTGTAGGAGTTATTCAAACACTTCCTTCTCTGGCTCTTTTAGTTTTTATGATCCCATTCTTCGGAATCGGCGCTGTACCGGCCATCGTTGCCCTATTTCTTTACAGCCTTCTCCCTATTGTAAGAAATACATATACCGGCCTTAAAGACATACCGCGGGACATTCAAGAATCTGCAGAAGCTCTGGGCTTGAGTGCATTTGCAAGGCTAAGACTCATTGAAATACCTATAGCATCAAGGTCTATTCTCTCAGGCATAAAGACATCCGCTGTTATCAATGTCGGCACTGCGACGCTCGGTGCATTGATTGGTGCCGGAGGTTATGGTCAGCCCATATTAACCGGGATCAGGTTGGACAACATGGGTCTAATTCTAGAGGGAGCAATACCTGCGGCAGTGCTTGCTCTATTGGTACAGGGGCTGTTTGATTTGTTGGAGCGGGTAATTGTTCCTCAAGGGCTTAGATTAGAAGAAAAAAATTAAATGTCATTCTTGAGTTGTCTCAAAATCCATTGATAGTTTGATTCCTCTAATTTTCCCGCCTACTTTTTTAAGTGATTTATCTTGGTTGTCCGCAATAAACCAGAGATCGAAATTTAAATTGTCTTTACTTGCTATGCCTTGAGTGTCTTCGAGATAATACAAATATGATAGTTTGGAATTCTCTCCTAAATCATCAACCTCGTATGGAACACCTAAAGTTTCCATAACGTTATCTGAAGTCGGAATCTCTGTTGGATCTTCACCAGTGTATTTGGAGCTTGCGCTCTTTCTTAGTTTACTTATGTCCGCGTTACCCATGGAGGCTAGCATCTTTTTTAAGAGTGGAATAGAAAGGTTTTTTAAAAAACGCTTGGGAAACGTAACTTCGGTAAGCTTATCGTCTTGCATTACCATTAATATGGGAATGTCGTACTCATCTCCTTCTTCTTGTGATGTAGTATGTTGCTTTTGAAATACATAAGTCCAAAGTTGACCTTCTTCTTCTGGTTTTACGGAAACAGGGCTCCCCTTCATCAGCCATAAAACATCATCACTCAAAAGCACAGGATTCTTGAATACTAGAGTAAGGCCCCGTTCATCGTTTAGATCAAAGTTGGTCTCAAAATCATTCAACTGGTCTTTGACATTGAGCATTCTAAAAATAATACAGCCCGATAGAGTAAGAACGATCAATAATAAGCTAATACAGATTAGGAAGCGGCTGGTATTGTTGAACAAGATTTCCCCCAATAAAAGTGAGTACTAGATTACAGAACTATTATTACTGTACTCATAAAAGATACATAGTTTCAAATAATAAGTGGTCTACTTAAACAAAAGGTTTCTAAAAAACGAAAAACGGGAACACTTCTTGCTCAAGAAGTGCTCCCGTTCTCTTAAAGGAGGATGGAGGATGATTTTTAAGTAATTCGTTTTGATTTCGTATATAAAAATAAAGTATTTTACTTTAATTGTCAAGAGAAAAATGGTTACAATTTAAGAAAACTACTTAATTGTTTGTCCAAAATAAGGTAAATATCTTTAATTATTATAAAATTCCCATAATTTAAGATTGCAGAATATAGCAAAAAATAAGCAAAATAGGGTATAAACTTTATAAAAAATATCAGTAATACTAAAAAGCTGATGAGATCAACAACGTTACTTTCTCCCGCAAAGGTTAATTTAACTCTCGAGATATTGGGTATCAGACCAGATAGATACCACGAAATTAGGTCTATAATTCAACCGATTGATCTATTTGATGAGGTGAGTATTGGGGTTGAAGAAGGAGAAGGTATTGATTTAGAATCAAGCGGCATAACGATCCCTTTGGGCAAGGACAACCTGGCTTGGAGAGCGGCGGAATTGTTCCTTGAGAAAAGTGAACTCAAATTAAGAATAAATATATTCATAAAAAAGCAGATACCTCTAGGCACAGGGCTAGGGGGAGGAAGTAGCAATGCTGCTGCTGTTTTAATAGGGTTAAACAAGATCACTGGTGCTCTTTTAGAAGATGATTTATTTAAGATTGCGCCTACAATCGGCGCGGACGTGCCCTTTTTTATTCGCTCTCAGACAGCAACCATTGAAGGAGTGGGAGAAATAATAAACGGGCTCAGAGATTTTCCGACTTTTCACTATGTAATTCTATGCCCCAATATTCATACCTCAACTGAGGAGGTTTATAAAAAGTGGGATGAACTTCACAACTCAGAGCCGAATCAACTCCATAGTTCACAAAATAATCTTAAAGACATTATTCCAAAATTTATGGACAATAAACTGGCTACTCCTTTGAAAAACGACCTTGAGGAAGCGGCATTTGCTCTTCACCCTGAAATTAGAGCTTTTAAAGAAATTCTTACGTCTTTGGACTTGAAATCGGTCTTAATGACAGGGAGTGGGTCAGCGGTGTTTGCTCTATTTAGAACCAAGGAGCACGCATCTGAGATATTTGAATACCTAAAAACAAGTCCAACATTTAAAGTATTCTTAGCCTCCGGGATAAAGGGTTGGCACAGGTTGATCTAAATGTTTTACTATAAGTGTTAAATAATCTCATTCTATATGAAATGCAAAGGAGAGAATATTGATCTATTCACTCGGTGATAAAAAACTTCAGATTGTTGGGGAAGATTATTTCATAGCGGAGAACGCTACAGTAATAGGCTCTGTAATAATACATAACGATGTGAGTATCTGGTTTAATGCTGTGATTAGGGGAGATAATGACCCCATTACAATTGGTGAAGGGACAAACATTCAAGATGGTGCGGTTATACATACTGACGAAGGAATACCACTTAACATAGGCAAGGGAATCACAGTCGGGCATCAGGCGATGCTTCATGGATGCGCAATAGGTGACAATAGTTTAGTAGGGATTAATGCAGTGATATTAAATCATGCTGAAATTGGAAAGAACTGTATTATTGGGGCTAACTGTCTGATTACTCAAGGCAAGGAAATACCTGATAATTCTATGGTTCTTGGATCCCCAGGAAAAGTTATAAGAGAAGTTACACAAGAAGAAATCGTTGAACTTAAACACTCAGCTGAGCACTATGTAGCAAACTTTAAGAGATTTAAAAAAGAGTTACAAATTCAAGACTAGCCATACAGTTCATCCGCATATTCTTCAGCCTTACCCTCATCTGGAACTGAAGAAATCTCTTTATAGAACTGCTCACCGTATTCTCTGGTTTTAACGACAACCGGCATTGGAACCGCATGGCCGAGGATAAGCGCCTGCTGTTTTGTATCCAGACTAGCAAGAACAGAACGAAGACCCGATGTGCTGCTGACGCCAGTTAGTACTGACTGAATATCCTTTTCATCATTTAATAGAGCTGTGATCCTTGTGCCTACCTGAGAGATAACTTCATCATCTATCCCAGAGGGGCGTTGGTCGACTATCAGAATCGTTACATAATATTTTCTGAGTTCACGAGCTATTGTTCCAAAAATGGTTTGTTTAGCAGTCTGAGGGTTTAGAAATTTGTGAGCCTCTTCAATTGTTATCATTAACTGCCGTGGCTTATCAGTAGAATCCCCAGTGGCATAGTAACCCTCTGTCTTATCTATGTAGAAATCGTGGATTCTCCTAGAGATAATATTTGCTACTAGTAGATACGCAAGCGAGCTGTTGCTCTTGCCAAACTCAAGCACGATATTGATACCACGTCCCAGATATTCTATCATTTTCTGAATCGTTCCCTCGCTCTGAGTGTTATCATCAACAACAAAAGAAAGTGACTTGAGCCTGTTTAGTTTTCTCCTAAGCGCCATGATCGATTGAAGATGCGCACCAAGTTTTCTGGATATATCGGTCAGATCCTCTTCGTTCCATGAAAGTAGCTCACTCAGCCATTTATTGCCATGCTCTCGGTAAATAGCGAAGGCAGACTCAACAGCTGTGGTATTTAGTTGAAGTTCGTCTTGTAGTAAAGCTATGTCTTCTATATCAATCTGGTCAAGAGAAATAAACGCCTCTACATCTGGCTTTGCTCCACGGCGGCGAGTGGAATCGGGATCAAGCGAGAATACAGCAACCCTCTCAGGGAATAACTGTTTAAGACCCTTTACGCTTATGGAGCTATCTTCGCTTCTTGTCTCCCAGCCGTATTCGTTATGCATATCAAATATCAGATTTACAGCTTTTCCGTACTTTATTACCCCTGCTAGCATCACTCGCGTAAGAAATGTTTTACCGGTACCGCTCTTGCCGAAAATGCCGTTACTTCTCTCTACAAAACGATCAAGATTTATACACACGGGTATGTCCATATCCAAAGGACATCCAACATTGAAGAACTTTCCCTGCTTATCTTCTTTACCGAAGACTGTGCTCACATCTCTTTGAGTTGCATCTGATACAGGAGAAAAGTGAGGGGGAATAGTTTTAACCGGCCTTAGCTCTTCGTCATCGTGTGTAAGCATAAGCATTGGTTTTAGCTCAACCGTGCCGTAAGTGTTTGTTCCGGCAAGCACCTTCCTTAGGAGTTCTTCATCCTTAGCGGGAGGATTTATCAAAATATTTGGAGATGAGGAATCTAGACTAACGTCAGTGATGAGAGAGAAAAACTGGTGATACTGACCCGAAACAACAACAAACTTTCCGGCTTTTACTTCTTCTATACTCCTCTCAGAGTTGAGCCTCATTTGAAGCCCTTCTATCAAAGAGCCGCTTGTTATTATTCCAAGTTCTTTGTTATCAGCCATAACGTTTGCAATGAGAATAGCAAAGCGCAGGACCTTTAGCAAGGAGGAGTTTAATTTTCAGTCGCGAAAACAAGGGTCCAATAAGAAGCAATACCGCTTTGAAAAAACCCTTGAGCAACACCGGCGCCTACTTCCTCATAAGAAGGGGTCATGATAATACTGCAGTGCCCCGGAGAATCTAGCCACCCGTCTATTGCGTCTCTAGCGTCGTCTAGACCGACCAGAATATTCTCGCCCCAGTTAGACCAGTTATAGCCTTGCATTAAAAGTCTATCACCAGTGTTTGAGCCATCTGTGCCCGTATGACTAAAATTTTGATTCTGAGCCATATCTTGTGAGTGCTTAAGTGCCGAGCCCTCTATGCGAACATCCCAATTTACCGGTGGGGCAGCGGGGAAAAATGTGCTGCCGCAATTTCTTGACTGCGCTCTCGCAATATTGACCAAGTCCAAAACTGAAGATTGAAACTCATTTAGAGGTTGACCGGGAGGTGGAGTTGGAATTGGTAAGCTTGTCGGCTGTGGCGTGGGACTTGGCGGAGCCTGCGTTGGCTGAGGAGCAGGGTTTGGGCTCGCCGTAGGCCCTGGGGTCGGAATTTGGGGAGGATTAGTATTTACAGGTGTTGGGTTTGAGGGTGGATTGGGATTAACCGGAGGCGCTTGCGGCGGTAGTAGCGGATTTGTGGGTGGAGTGTCAGGCGGAGCAGGCTGTGTAGTCGGGTTAACCGGATCTGTATTTTGTGTATCGCCGTTATCTGAATCTCCTCCACTGTCACAAGAAACCAGAATGGCAAAAAGTAAAATTAATAGTGCGTTGTTTAGGATTGTTTTCTTTATAAGGTTAATTTTCATAGTAGAGAGTTTTACCTTACAAAGATTTCATATCCAATAACTATTTGATGAACTGGGTAAAAATGTGGGATTTGACCCCGTTGATTTTGTTTATTCTTGTGATAAAGTGTAATCCTCCACAGTTTAGACGGCCCCTTCGTCTAGCCTGGCCTAGGACGCAGCCCTCTCAAGGCTGAAACACGGGTTCGAATCCCGTAGGGGCTACCA
>BQJP01000031.1 GCA_021604765.1 Thermodesulfobacteriota bacterium | reverse complement strand
GCAAAGTTTGAGCCACGGTAATGAAGAATTTTTATTGCAGTACGCTAGGGGCAAAGCCCATTAGAGTTTCTTCAAATATTAAAACCCGTTAAAGTTTGTTTTTTGAATCTTACCATCTTTTTCCAAATGATTTAACACCTCTATTTCGAAAGGTCAGGATGGTTCTATCTGAACGGAAGGAGAAAGGCGGGAATTCGTAGCACCTGTTTTTTATGGTGTTGCTCTTGATAAAAACGACCCGTTTTTGGAGCATAACCTTGACGGCCGGAAAAGCGCTTTAGGGAAAGGTATCAGGCTTCTTTGGAGAAAAACCAGAAAAGAGAGCAGGGGGGTAAACCTCCAAAATCAGACAATTTTGAAATCTATGGAGGACAATGGGAAGCGGTTAGTGATGGTAAATATCCTAAGGATAATCTTACATTGAACTTGGATAACCTAATGATTCAATGACATGATTTGATAAGGTAAGACAAAGCATAAATATTCCTTTGTCTTACCCTTACCTTTAGATAAAGTTTCCTTAGAGCTAATTTTCTAGTGTATAATGAACCTTAAATCCTTGGATACCAATTGTATCCGAATTTTCAAGTGTCCCATCTAAGATAAGTTGCTCAATCCACTGATTGGGTTCATCATTTGTTGCTAAACTCAGTTCAATAATTACCGGAGAAAGTTTCTGTTGATTAAGATTTGAGTTAAAGTAGCTATAATAATAGGTCCAATAAAAAAGTTCAAATTCATCCGTGGAATTTACTCCTCCAAATAGAAAAGGCGTAGGAGTACCAGAACCAATTAAGATGTCTTCTCCTTGATACTGATACTGCAATACTGTATCTATGATGGTACCATCACCTAAATCCAACTTAACTCTAACAGAGGATTCGTCTATTAATTCAAACTCCTTGAATAAAAGTCCAATCGTATCAATATTTGTCTCCTCTTCAAGATCAGAAGCAACTAATAAAAATCTATCATTAGGCGTGATTGCCTCAAAATCATCGTTTCCAATTTTAAAAAAATTGATGCTTCCAAAACTTTGAGATTCGTATTTGTATCTACGAGGATATGAATTTTCCACTACCCCAGGATCTTCGCAAGAAAGAAGACTGATAATAGACAACAGGAGAATGCTGATGTTAACTATTTTAATCATAATAGAATTTTATTTTTTAGAACAAATTATTTTTTGTTGACCAACCAATTCTTTGTCAATATAGCAATTTAAGACGTAGACTCCGTTAAGCAAATGATCACCTAATTTCAGGGAAATAGTATTTAATCCCTTAGATAAACCAAGTTTTTCTCTAAATACCTCTCTTCCCAAGGAATTATTTATTATTACCATCCCTTCAGTTGAATTTATGGATTGGATTTTCAGCATAACTTCATCCTTGAATGGGTTTGGATATATGGATATGTTGTTATTTGAGTCAACATTTGTCACCACTTTTGTTTTTGGGGATTCCTGACGAAAGCCGAGCGGTTCATCTTTAATATAGGAAAAATATACTTTTGAACTATCAGGAAATCCAGGATTAATGAATCTATAATTACCAATGACTATTGATTCAGTAGTCCCACTATATTCCCCACCAAAAAATAGGAGATCTGTTTCTTTTGAATAAAATAATTTTGAAACTGTTTCTTTATCTTCTGATCCAAAAGTTTTATAAAATTCTATCCCTTGTAGGTCTCCACTAAGCTTAATAATGGCTATATCGCTATCACCAGCAGATTGGAGATTCCCTTCAGGCAATTGAATCGTATTATAGAATGGAAATGAAATAAATATGCTACGCTCTTTTCCAATTGTAAGATTGAAATTTTCAAGATCTATATTGTCAACGGGGAAGCTATAAGACCATTGGATTTGTGAATCATTCATATTGTAAATGTATATCCGGTCGGAATTACTAATAATGTTCACAGGCTGATTATTAATATATAATAGCGAAGAATTTGAAGCAATCCTTAAGGCTATTGAAAATCTACCTGATGAAGAATCTCTAGCCACTGCAAGAATTTCAATATTTTCCTGACCATGGATTGTGGCCTCAAGAGCAAATTCGTTCAAGTCTTTATCAAAAGATGACACAAATACTCCCTCTTGGGAAGAGGTATTAGAAATAACATTATCAAAATTAATTTGCCCCTGGTTAAATGTACCTGCAATGAGGGAGTGACCTTCAGTAATCTTATTATCAATCTTAATGTTTCCTCTATCAGGAGCTGTGTTTAGATAATTCACCTGCAATAAATTACCATTTTTATCTATTGAGGCGAAGAAAATTTTCCCATTTTGCGACTGATCGATTAGAACTCCATTATAGGATAACTTACCTGAAAAATACCCTGATACCACCAGTTTATTTTCTTCTTTAGATAATTCATAAATATCAAGATCAATGGTAGATTCCAGAATTTTGGACCATTCCCCATTTTCATCATAAAATGCTATTTCATATTCCTTCAATGGTTGGTTCGTGTAACAAAACAAAGTTTCTTCTGAGTCCCAATCATCTAGTAAATATTTTGTATTCCGCTGCTTACTTTTCTGAATAACCTTTAACTTAGGATGAAAATTATAATATAGTGAATTATTATAATCCGTTTCAATGATTGGAAAAGGGCTTAGTGCTCCTTGGTCGGCGATAAACCCTAATGAATTTAGTTTTTCATAATAAAAGGTATCAAGGTCAAATTTTGGTGGCAAAAACTGCTCGGAAGTGTCCCCTTCAGTAAAGCCCCCTTGAGGGTAGAAACTATAATCAAGTAACCGCTGGCCTACAGCTCCATTAACGTTACACATTACAACTTCATATCCTTCTCCAGAATATAAAGGAGGGTTACAAGCAGGGACTCCGGGCCCATCTTCAAAATCTCTTGGACTCTGATAACTAACCGTCCCACAATTTACATATTCAATATCATTATATAGGATAGTTAAGTCACTAGCACAATAGATAATTGTGGCACATTTTGCTTCGGGAGTAGGTCCAAAATCATTTAATATGTCTTTAAGGATTGATACATCAAACTGAGGATGGCCTTCAAGTGCGCCGTAATTCTGCCAAGCATTATAAAGCAGAAAAAGATTAGCGCTAACAGGGTTACATTCGTTAACCCCATTTACAATATCCTCATTAATAATATCATCGGGCATATTCAAGTCATCAAGGCATACATTAAAATGAAAAGGAATGTTAAATACTCCGAAACAATTCACTCGGAAGCAACCATTTTCATCCATTGGCTCTACAAAATTATCAATTGGTATATTTCCCAAAATAGTGCCTGTTATTTTAAGATTTGCGGGGCAATATCGTATCCTATCGCAGTCATCCAATTGATTTGCTATACCCATTAACTGGTCTATATATTCAGGCAGGAATGGACTCTCATTGCCGGCAACAAAAAATGTTTCTAGAATCTTTTTATACTCAAAAACTCGTAAGCCCCTCTGTCTGTACCTTTTTACTCCAACTGATCCTGCTTTTCCATCACATTGTATAGGAACCAAACATGGTAATGATGAACCATTATCAGCATCATAGATTCGGTCCTTATTGAAAGTCCCAATGACATTGCCCTTGCAGGATTCTTCGTAGATACATATTTCCTCTTCAGGATCATAATTGATAAATTCTATATCAAATGGTTCTGATCCAAGACCAAATGCAAAATTATTTGTACAATCTCCTATTGATATTTGAAAATCATATCCCCCGGCTCCTAACCCTCCAATTTGAGCAAACGATATACCATCTTGGTTATACATCGGGACTTCTATTCCATCTCGGAATACAGATATTGGCAAATTATCAGGGTTCGGAATTTCAATATATATACTACCATCACTAAATCCCTCGCAAGGTTTCTCGATGAAGGTTTCCGATATAAAAAAATCACTTATTATATTATCCCATTGTGAATCAACATGACCACAAATGATTAGAAAGTGATTTATTGATTTTTCCACACATCCATTAGAAATAATTAAGCGAACAGAAGTAAACCCTTCATTCAGAAGATTTTGCAATCCCGGAATTAAACTCTTGTCAATAGTTTGTGTCTGATTACTCCCAATAAATGTTGTATTCAGAAATTCCCAACGTATGGAATAATTACTTGGTATGTTAGTTGTAAAATTAGAGCTGCCTTCTTCCTTAATTAAGGCAGAAACTTCAGTGTCAGGATCAGAAAGACTTATAAACATTCCTCCTGATGCCCATATTTCAAAATCTGGCAAGGCACTTAGATCATTGCAATCTTGAATTATAATCGTCCTTGTAACACTACATCCAGTAGAGTTAGAAACCGTTACACTATATACTCCTGGTACAACATTGGAAATTGATGATCCAGTTGTACCTGTACTCCAGATATAAGTATAATGCCCCGGTGTCTCACCTGCAACTGTACATGAACCCGTTGGATTCTCATTAGATACATGCTGGATTTCAGATATATATATATCAAAGGCACTATCATCAATAGGGACAAAAAAACATTCTTCTATTACGCATCCTTCAGAATCACTAATTGTTACGCAATAGTTTCGGTTATTTATCAAATTAGTAACTGTAGAAGATGTTTGGCCATTCTCCCAAAAATATTGGTAAGGAGGTGATCCACCACTTACAGAAATGTCAATATTTCCTGGGCAGCCACTGATTGAATTGACTTCAACAGACATTTCAGTAAAGGTACCAACAGATACTGAAGAATTAATAGTTCTACCACAATCATCAGTAACTGTATATTGATAATTTCCGTTTCCAATATTAGAAATATTTGCCTCTTCACTTCCAGTATTCCAAAAATAAGAATAGGGAGGGTTACCACCTGTGGGCAATAAGGAAACGGAGCCAGAACTAACACCTGGACAGGTATTATTAACATCCTCTCCAATGGAAAATGTTCCAGTACTAGCTCTCACGGGCACTTCAAAACTTGCGGTACTAGTACATCCCGTAGAAATGACTGTTACTGTAACCGAGTATGTTCCAGCTTCCAATTCAGAATTAAAACTCTCAAAATCATTAGTTGTTATAAATCCATTATTCCATTCAAAATCAAACAAAGATGCTTGATTGCTATAGGCTAAAATCCATATAGATCCATTGGTTGTTCCTTCACATTGAGGTTCTAATAAAAGCAACTCAATTTCAGGGGAATCACTTGATGTCATATCAAAATTAAATTCTCCTGTACAATTATTTGCATCCGTAATCGTAAGTGTATAAATTCCAGGAGAAAGGTTGGAAATACTGAGTGAAGTCGCTCCAGTATTCCATAAATAGGTATATGGGCTGACACCTCCAGAGATTGAGTTAGTAGTCCTAAAATAAACTGAACCATTACTTAAATAACAGGAGGTAGGAGGAAAAATAGCGGATTCGATTGATGAAGGGCTAATAGAGATATTTTCGAAAACTTGATAAGGATAATATTCGCTACAGTTGATTTGATTACTAAATGTCAATATTTCTTTTGCACCTATTAAATCATCAGAATATATTTGAGATGGGATAAAATTATTGGCTACTTGAGTAGGGCCAGGAGTCATTAAATCCAATGTTATATCAGCAGGGCCAGGAAAAGTATGCAATAAGCCATGAGCATGCCCGAGTTCATGTAAAAGAGTTCCATAGATTTTTTCTTCAGGCTGATCTAGTAAACCTGGATGAATATATATATCAAATTCATTTATAATATACTCTTCATATTCTCCATTACAATCGTTATATCCAGATTCATATGTGGTGGCCCATTGATCTCCTCCAAGTCCCAATGTTGACTTTCCATCATTTGACATTCCCGAGGAACTTACAACTTGGCCTAATTTCCAATTAATTCCAGTTGCACATACCCAAGCATTCATGGCTTCATTTAGTATTTCCATAAATGTAATATTATTAAAAAGGTCTTGATGAATTTCAAATTCGAGCGAACCTGAAGAAGAATTTGCAGCAATTTTAGTTCTTAATCGAGTAGTTGGGTCATCACTAAAACTATTTCCAGTAACGTATGTTCGCAAGCTGTAAGGAATAGTCAACCAATAATCCGTACTGTATTCAGAATATATTCCCTCGGCTGTTTGAATATAAAACTTATCACTTAATAAACCAAATGCTGAAAAATTCCCAGATGGGAATGTTGAAGGTTTAGTCCAGACAAGACTTGGTAGAACTATCTCTATATGATCATTGCTCCACTGAAAATCATTCCCCAATTCGCCCTGATCGATTTTTATATAATTATTTGTTATAGTGCTGTTGTCATCAAAATATATCTCACCAGGACTATTACCAAAATGGTCGCCTTCAATAATGAACACAGATCCATTTCCTGCTGGAGTTGACGGAGTATAATTTTCAATTAAAGGGATGGAGGGGGTTAATTTTTCTGAAGGACTAGTTTTTTTTTTATCACCTTTAGTTTTAATCCATTCTTCCATCGTGGGTTTTTCAAATTCTTGTTTGGAGACTTTCCTTAATTTTGTGCCAGATGCAGCTAAAAGAAAATCGTATATATGTTGTGCATCATCGAAAAATAATTCTTCTTGTGCCCAATTTGAAATAACCGCAATTTTAGATGAAAATGGCCTTCCTTTAGCAGGGAATGGCTCTTCATAATCTAAAAAATAATTTATTGCGAATGAAAATTCTTGAAAAATTAATTCGTTATTTTTATGTATTTTGGGTTGTTTAACATTGTTATTGAATGTTGTGAAAATAATGCCACTGGTTCCAAGTGGAGTTAAAGCGGGTATATATTTGTTTTTAAATTCATTAGCATCGTAAATGGGATCATTATTTTCATCGAATTTACTAGGCTTTGTAGCTGGTATAAAAACCTTAACAGTATCAGCTAAAATTCCACCTTTAAAAATTTTATGGATTTTATAATGGTTTTCTACATAAAGTAAATCGTCTTTTGCCCTTTTAAATTTACTACTAGTGCAAGTTCCTTCAAAAATATTATCAGAAGCTTCAACAACACTCAAAAAGCACGTTTTTAGGTTTACGTCCTCTGAGCAGAGTTGAATAATTTCACCATTAACTACTTTTATCAAAAGTTGACCTTGTAAAATGGAGGGCAAGAAAAATACTGAGAGAGATAAAGCAAGCACAGTTTGGCTTAGATTTCCAATAGTTATTTTCATCATCATTAAGTTTTACAACTCAATCATTCAATATTTTATTAGAATGAGAAAGAGCTAAAATAAAAAATCTATTTAGTGAACATCAGAAGATAAAGATAATATTCTTTCTCCAAAAAAAATCACTTGCTATTTTTTATAAATATTTTTTGTAACTATTTAGGTTGATTTGCAAAATTGGAATTTATTTCTAAATACTTGTATTAATGGATTACCTGAAAATCATAGCGCAGAAATCAACGATGTTTTAGATTCTCTGCGAAAAAGCCTACGCAGAGAATTCAAGAATGAAGATTGCTTTAAATCCATCAAATGGAAGCTTTTAAAGCGTCCCGAAAAATGCAATGAAACTGATTTTGCTCTTTTGCAAAATGCTTTTAACAAGTCTTGGCTGCTCGAAGAAATTTATCAATTAAGGAATACTTTCAATTCCATTTTTGACCTAGCTAAGAACAAACACCAGCTTGAACAGTACTTGAATTCGTGGATTGAGTTCGCTGAGAAATTAAATTACAGTTACCTCAATACATTCATTCGTACCTTGAAAAATTGGAAGCCGCATATTATAGCTTTCGCTTCTCAAAGGATAACTAATGCTGTTACTGAAGGGCTCAATAATTATTTGCGGTACTTTAAACGCATTTCTTTCGGAGTCCCTAATTTTAAACATATGAGGCTTCGTATTTTAGTCGCTTCTGCTTAATCCACGAGATTTGTCTAAGAACCAAGTTTTAAAAAAGGTAAAAACACGGTAAGTGCTTTATACCTTCTGCATTCCGGCGAGGATGGGGAGGCAAACGCAACAACAAATTCAAGTTAGTGGTGCGGGCGCAAAACTGGCAAAGTTTGAGCCACGGTAATGAAGAATTTTTATTGCAGTACGCTAGGGGCAAAGCCCATTAGTAAAAAAGATAGCATGATTTCGTGCTTTCTGGCTGGCAAGCAAGAGGCAAGGTAAGTAATTGTGGAAAAGGCAAACAACCCCTTTCTAAGGGTTGAACCAGCCTCAAAACGTTAAAAACTGTTAAAGTTTACCTTTTTCCCTACTCCCTCCCTTTCCCAAATAATGTCAATTGATTTCATTTGGATTCCCACCTAAGAGTTTTATTTTCCAAATCATTCCATTTCGTTACATTTTAACACTCAAACGTCTGATTTTCTGTTATTTGCAAAAACAAAAAGCAACTCATAAATTGCCAAAAATTAATTGATTCATCAAAATTTACGGCAATGGAAAATAACAATATCATCCTACACGCAATTACCCCTGCGGAACTAAAAGAGATGCTTCGAACAATGGTCAAAGAAGAATTTCAGGAAATGAATTCAGAAGTACAAAGGGTCATCGGAGAAGATGACCTGGTGAGTACCGGCACAGCTTGTAGGTTACTTGGGGTTTGCTCCAAGGTAATGCGCTATTTGGTGCAGGAGGGGCAATTTACGGTGTTTCATCATATGAAAGAGCGGAGATTTGTAAGGGCTGAATTACTGGATTTTCGGAATAAGCATCGGGTAAGTAGATTGAAGAAATGATCAATTATCTCTTCGGTCTTTTGATTCTTTCAAATTTTTCGATTTTGACCTTCTCAGCTTGCCGAATCTGAAAGTTCAGGAGCATAAAGGCAAACTCAAGCCCTGCCCATTGGGCGAAGGCGAATCGCTCAAACTCATAACCGCTCTCCTGAATAAACCTTCCTGCGACACTAAAGCGGAATCTTGATTGTTCAGCCAGATTATTGAACTTTTCTTCAATTTTGACAACAATTTGTTTGGAGGCAAAGAATTCAATCAGGCAATCAGGATTCCGCATCATTTCCTTCCATTCCTTCGGATAATTATCCTTGAAATAAAACAGGCATTGGTAATAAGCCTTGGGATAGCATTTCACAATATTGGTGAACCATTCCTTCGTCACGGTTTTGTGTATTAGCGCTTTTCAAACAAAACAACTTCGCAAGCTACTGAAAGATTGCTTTTGAAACAAATAGTTTTATTTCTCATCTAAAAAGACACCCTGTGAATCACGGGTTCACCGTATTCCACCATATGATTGAGCGGAGATTTGTGAGAGTGGAATTGCCGGATTCCCGGAATAAGCATAGGTGAATAGATTGAAGAGGATATGATAAAATGGAACTTTAATGAAAAAAATACACTTTGATTATTAAATATGAAAATTTTCCCAAGAATATTGGGGTAAATACTTATCAGTAAGTAATGAATAAACCTTCAATTTAGTTACTCATGACAGAAGATATAGTAATGCGGTTAATAGATTTAGAGGAGAAGGAAAACCCTAATATCCTTGACCATAAAAAATTTGGATGGTTACTTAGTAGGCAGTCCGATGAAGAAAAGTTAGAACTAGAAAATACGTATAAATTAAGTTATTGGAGCAGATATTTGCTTGCTTGCTATGCAGGCTTATCATATGAGTATCTAAATCAAGGATTAAGATATGAGAAATGGATACCATGTACGGATTTTTGCCGCGAGTACAAATTTTATTTAAACAAAGTTTTAGACGATCTTCCTTCGTACAATTCTGAAACTGTCTGGAGATGGGTGGTTATCGAAGAGGAGGGATTTGAATATCTCAAAAATTTTGTAGGAAAAACAATTATGACACCACAATTTCTATCCACCTCTACCTATAAAAATGAAAGTGGATATCAACGTTTTTTTAGAATAGAAACACAAAAGTCAAACAGCTCGGCCAAATATATTTGTCCCATCTTAGGAAAAAGTAAAGCCTCCGAAAAAGAGGTTCTATTCAAGTCTAATACTGTCTTTGAAATTATCGATTATGATAATGACACAATTTACATGAAAGAATATTTTTCGGAAAAGGGTAGTTTAATATTGTATGAATATTTTTGGAATGACAATCTTATTCCATATGAAATAGGCGTCAAGTTAGGCTATTTTAAACCTGAAAGTCCAAAGTTTTAGATTAATCAATTATTGAGCTTGCTTCCGACTTGCCAATTATTTTCTCACCTTTTCAGCTTGCTTAAAAAGCTCAAGATCTGCCCATCTGGCAAAGGCATATTTATCAAACTCAGTGCCACTTTCTTGAATAAATCTTCCATGGATTCTGAATCGGAATTTTGATTCTTCAGTCTGTTTCTTCAATCTTGATTTCAATCAGTTTGGTAGCAAAGAACTCAACCAGATAATTCGGTTTACGCATGATCTCCTCCCATTCTTTGAGGAAATATCAGGGAAATTCCTTAGGATACAAGGTTAGTTTTAGACGATTATTTTTGTCCATTTGTAGAGAAATTATGAATATTTTTTTTTCAACCATTATCTTATGAAAAATTATCATAATGGATACAATAAACACTCCAATTCCTTCTGACCAGAAATTCAATTTTTCTTTGTTTTATTCAGAGGGTTGTTCTACTCTCAGACATTATTCTCAAGCAGTAAAAAACATTAGAACAATAACTATTGCCCAAGGATTAGCAGTGATATATGCAATCACTTTTCTGACGAAAGAGGAAGAGTTTATCTTATCAATTCTTGCTGGGTTATTCGGATTAGTGCTAACCTGTATTTTCTATTTCCTTCATCAACATTATTTAAATTTGTCTATAGCTTCTCTTGAATATATTCGGAAACTAGAAGAGGTAGAATTTGCTCATGAAGGTATTGGTTCGGCTATAAAAAATGCAAGATCAAAATTTTGGTCTAAGTGGATTGTCAGGTTTATTTTTACTAAGGCACTTTATCTCCTATTATCTATTAGCATGGCTACAGTAATAATATTTGATCTTCTTAAAATTATTCAGCCGAATATTTAAAAGATTACTCTTCAATTGACGACTCACAGAGAAACTAAGTCAATTGATATAAAGGATTTACCTTTCTTAGAAAACCAAACCTGCATAGAGAATAAAAAACCATCAAAGAGCAACAAGCGACTCCTGATTTTTATTCTCGGAGCAAGCCTTTGACCACCGCCGCAGGCGGTCGCCCGAAATTGCAGGATATGACACTATTTCGATTACATGTTCTACTTTTGAAAACAAAAAAGAGAAAGAGAAGGGAAACAGAGAAAAACAATACTCCCCTGTTTCCCTAATTATCGGTTAATCCTCATATTTCCGTTTTACCTGCAAAATATAATCCACTGCCTTTTGTGCTTCAGCGGCTGCTTTAAAAATCAGCTTTTTATCTGCCTTCAGCACCTTTAACCAACCTTTCAAATAAGCGGCACTATTTTCCGTAATTTCATCATAATTAATGCCCACATAAGCAGAGAGAAAAGAAGCCCCCATTTCAGCAATTAATTCCTCTTTCGAGTAGGATTTTGAGCCAAACGGGTTTAATTTGGTGATGCCTTCACGGTTCAATCTTTTGGAGTGGCCAGTTGAGTGCGTCAATTCGTGAAAAAAAGTGGAATAGTAATTTTCTGCGGTCTCAAATTGCTTGATGTCGGGCATATTGAGTTTATCAGATTTGGGAGCGTAATAGGCTTTGTTGGCATCCTCGAACACATATTCGGGAGCATTGGGCAGGTTCTTTATAATGGCTTCACATTTTTCTATTCTTTCATTTTCCTTTAATTCTACTTCGGGAATCTCAAATTCAATGCCTTCTATATCTTCGATGTTGAACACGTTGTAATATTTTAACATTGGGATGGTCTGCACTTCTGCCCCCATACCTTTTAGGGCAGTGGCTTGGTCATAACCTACAAAATTTTCGTCATCGTCTTTAAATAAGGTCTTATAAAATAGTACGGCTTCCGCTTTTGCGCCTTTCCTGATTTTACCGCCTTTGGCTTTAACTTGCTTGAAGCTCATAAAATACGGGATTGGGTGCGGGGTGAGGTTCATTAAAAAATAGTTGATGCCTGTATAAACGTGACCCGTGGCAAAATTACGGGCTAGTCCGTATTGATTCCAGGTGCAACGCCACGGAGCAACGCCATTTTCTAAAAGGGCAATCATTTTGTTAGTGACTTCCTGATAAAGGTCTCTTTTGATGGATGTGTTTTTCTGTGTCATGGCTTTTTCCTTTTTATTAATTGTTAATGAATGGTTTAACCGTTCTGCCTTCACGGCGAGAGAAAAGGGGGAGCAGGCGCAATGGGGAGGGGTTGCCGTACGGCCCCTGTTTGCACAAATGAAACTTTAGTGAATGCGGAAAATGGGGATACCCCTTGCGACCTGCGGGGGAGCCTGTCCCCCTATATCCTTCCTTCATCAGCAAAGGAGTAATAACCGTTATCAGCCGATAAAATGAGGTGATCTAATACGAAGATGTCCAATACCTTACCGCCTGCTATGAGTTTGTCGGTTAGCTCTATATCTGCCGGTGAGGGTTCCAAATTACCGGAGGGGTGGTTATGGGATAAGATGATGCCGGAAGCCCGGGTTTTTAAAGCGGCGGCAAAGATGAGTTTTGCATCAACCAAGGTGCCAGCTATTCCACCTTGGGAGACCAGATAACGACCCATTACCCGATTGGAGCGATCCAAAAGGAGAATATAAAATTCTTCAAAAAGGTTAATCGTGCCTTCGTTCCAATTAGCAAACAGGACTTTATAGGCATCAAAAGAGGAAGTAATTCTTGGTCTTTCGGCGGCCTTCACTCGGTTGTAATAAACCATTTTTACTTCTGTCACCTGGGCTGAAACTGGATAATTCATCTTTTGTGATTTTAAGGATTGTTAATAAGGAAACTCCCTTCATTCGGGAGCGGAGGTGATTCCTCATGGGCAGTTTTTCTTTTTCTGCCGGACATGTAATTGAGGTTGCCTCCCTTTTGCGAAGGCAGAATCACTAGCAGGTGGAGGCGGTGTCAAGGGTGGAGGACTTATTTTTATTGGAGGGCAGTGGAGAGAAAAATCAGGCCGGAAAGTTTACGTCCCTATACTCCGCTGGAGCCTGATGGTATCTTGCCAAAGCAAAAAAAGGGAGGAGAACACAATTGCAGGCTGGAAAGGAGAAACGGGCAAGACTGGGAGGAAGCACCAAAGCTCAAACATCATTTTGCCGATTGCTCCCTTGGTTCCTGAACCGGCTTGTGTTTTTGAATGCTAAAACCATGACGGTTTAGGGGGAGTATGAGGGGAAGTGAGCGTGGCGAGGGCATTTGAAGAGGAAGGTTGGAAAAAAAATAAAAAATTTTTAAGGTTATTTTATTAATTAAGTAGAACAGTTTAGTAGAATTTGAACAGATAAAGTTCAGGACGTTGCCTCCCCTATTATTTCTCACTTTATGACGTTGAGAGTCTCAATAAAACGCCCGTTTTTTTGAGATATCCTGTAATTAACACCGAACTGAACAAGCTGATAATCAAAGAACAATGCTACTTTATTTTTATTGATTTTTAGCATATCTTTGAAGAGCGAAGAAGGAATTCCAAGAAAAAATTCATTCTATTAATACCCTTTTTCAGTTTCTTTTCCTTCCATTTTTTAATCGATAAAATTTGTACAATGCGAACAACAGAACTCGTCATTGAATGGCGTCGCCGTGTCAAAATTGCGGTCAAAGGCTTAGATAACCGCACTACAGCAATCGTTCTGATAGCTATTACCTTCTTATTTGTAATTGGAGCATGTATGATAGTTTTTATACCTATTTGGATGGCTCAATAAAGCAAATCAAGTCTAGCGTCAATTCCGGCTAATGAATGTGTCGGAATTCGGTGAATTGAAAAATTTATCCGATAATGTACGATAATATCCGATAAATATATATCTTTACATTATTAAGAGGGCAAGATTGTTTACGCTATCTGATGCAGCAGATGCGGTAGGTTTTGTATATTCGCTGATTAATGTGAATATACCTGCCTGAATAATGAGCGATAGCAAAAAAGAAAATGAGAACAACCAGAAGGGATTAAAAAAGACCATCTACCTGGACAAGGAAGCCCTTGAAAAGGTGAGCGAGGATGCAGATGGTCAGGATCGTTCTGTTTCTTACATCATCAATGCTATTCTCAGGAAATTCTACAATCTCGACAAAAAAGATAAGCCAGGTAGCTAAAAGCTGCCATTCGAAGGGAAGGACAATCCGGTAGGTGCGATTTCGACCTTGCTTTACCATTTGCTACCATTCCCTTCTTTTAAGACAAACCATTTCAACGAAGATACTTTGTATGATGCTCTAACTAATACGCATAGGGCAACGGGATACCTCTATGGTATGATGTATTAGTAAGCTATTGAAGCGGATACTCGGAAACGTCTGGGTATCCGCATTTTTATTGGCTGGTGAGAAGAGAAAAATAGAAAACCCAGTTGAATGCAACTCACGGAAAACACTGGAAAACCTATGCATCCCCTACTTTGTTATTGTAAGTAAGCGCCAATAGTGGTATATTTAGGGTCTAATTAATCAATTTGGCAAATGAGCATCGACGTTCTAAAATCAGAATTATCCAAGCTTAACCGGGCTGAACTGCTGGATGTCATCCAGTACGGTATCGAGGTGATGAAGGATATGGAAGAAGGTGAGTTTGAAACACCTGACTGGCTGAAAGCCGAAATGCTGAAGCGGGCTGGAGAAATGAAGTCGGGCAAAACCGGCACGCATAGCTGGGATGATGTAAAAACCTACGCCAAAGCTTCCAATGGCTAATCATACCCTCGGTTTTCACCCCCTGGCCAGAGAAGAAGTCAGGGAAGCTTATCAATTCTATGAAAGTCGTAAATCCGGATTAGGAGATCTATTCTTTCGCTCCCTTGATGATCTCTTCCTGCAAATTCTGGACAACCCAAATCTCTACCCCCAAGACTTTGAGACCATCCGCAAAGCTCCGCTTAGAAAGTTTCCGTTTACGGTTTATTATGAAGTGATTGATGATCAGGTTTTGGTGTATTCGGTGTTTCATCAGAAGCGGAATCCTGAGGAGTGGTTGGGACGGGTGCAGTAGATTCAATCTCCTCTCTCCTTTCAAATTCCTATAGAAATTCCCCACATAATATTCATATTGCTCTTAGCAAAATTATAGACTTGATCCAAGAAAATAAATATTTCAGCCCTAGAATTGCACTTTTCTCCTATAAAATTAAGGGGAAATTTTCCAAGAGCCAGAATTTGACCCTGAAGCACAAATCTAGAGGATAAACCGAATTAACTTTGTTACATAATTAAATCAGGTTATTTTTTATATTTTTGTACAATAATATTCCCTATGATTGTTAGGCCACGATTGAATGATTTCCATAGGCTGCCGTTTACTCAAGAAAGTGCGGATTTTGCCATACCTTTCTTAGATGAAGATATTCCACTTTATCTAGATCCATTCCTTTTATGGAAGAGCCCATCTCAGCAGGACAATAGCTTGCATACAACAGTCACTAACTCTTTCAACTATCTCGGATATCTTTTTCAAAAAGATGAATATGAAGCGATTGATATCTTAATTAACTTATCTGAGTGTGATGAAGTTGGGCTTGGGAACTCAAAAACAAAACAAGGCAAAAAAATAGGAAAAGCCCTCGCTCATAAAGCTCTTTCGTCTTTCAGGGATATTCCCCAGATACAAAAACAAGGATTTACTCATTTTGAACAGATTCAACTCCTTGTTAATGGATTTTCAAAAGATAGGGTCAGTGATATCGCATGCAATATAATCAAATCATTTTTGATTGATTATACGATCCAAAATTGTAGGCGCTACGGAATACCCACTGAGAAAATAGACATAAGCTTTTTTGATGCCAAAAAATATAAAATTATTCAGGAGCAAACAAATCTACCTGTTCATCCCCATTCGAAAAACGCTATTCTTTTAGTTCCTAAAAGATGGCTTAGGTTTGTACCATGGATAAACTTTGACGATTATTTCAAAAACTATCTTGCGGATTCCCAAAAGTTGATTCAGGGTAGAACGATCGATAGGGTAGAGCTTCTCGATTACAACAGGAGAAATTACGATCAAGTACAAACATATGTTGCTTTAAAACAGCGCACACACAAAGATTGTAAAAATGACCCGCTCTTTACACAGATTCCAGTATTATCAGCCAAAAGAAAAAAGGATGCCATATTAAAACTTCCTACTGGAAAGACGGATAACGCAGATCAGGACTATGAAAAATATTTGTGCCCTCTTTTGGCATCCATGCTATATCCAGAGCTAGATTTTGCACAACCGCAAAGCCGGACCGATTCCGGGATACTGATCAGAGACCTCATCTTTTACAACAATACTTCCCATCCCTTACTAAATGTTATATTTGAATCTTATGGTTCCAAACAGATTGTGTTTGAATTGAAAAATGTTCTACAATTGAATACAACCCATATCAATCAACTGAATCGATATTTATCAACTGAATTTGGGAGCTTTGGAATTATCTTTACAAGGAATAGGCCGCCTAAGAATGTTTATAAAAACACCATTGACCTTTGGTCGGGGCAAAGAAAATGTATTCTTATACTGGACGACCAAGATTTAAAATTTATGTGTCAGGTATTTGAAAGCAAGCAAAGAAGTCCCATTGATGTCATTAACAAAAAATATGTCCAATTCAAGAGGGATTGTCCATCCTAATTTCTAAAACAGCAAAATAAAACGATATGACTGAGAAAAACATAGAAGAATTTAATAAGCTTCAACCCCAAGTAAAAAGTGCTTATGATGAAATAAGTATTCTTTCAAAAAAAAAACCAGAGGATGCTGTAAATAAGTTTAAACTAAAATTCATAAACGGAATTATTGAACGGGCAAATAATCTCATAGGTAAAGAATTTATGCCTTTCCCAGATGATTTTGAGGCTTTTAATGTAGATGAAATGCCCACTAACAGTGATGTAGTCTTTATCTTTGCAAATTACCTGAAAAGCCTGGAAAAATTCAAGCGAAACAATATCAAATATTCAGATGGTAATTGGTATTGGGTTGTCAATGGGGAGAAATCAAAAATAAGGACATCAAAACCAATGGATTGATATTTTTTTTGATATAAAACAATTAATTTTATGGCAGAAGAAGAACAGCAATTACCAAGTGAAAAAGAGGTAAAACAATATTTTGTATTGATGGCTATGCTGGCAGCGCAGAAGAAGGAATTGGATCTGTTATCGAGAAAAAAACCTGACGAAGCCTTAAATCCAAGAAAGGTCATGATGGTCAATAGAGTGTTAAAACCCTTAAATGAAATAATGAAGCATGAACCGTCATATCCGTTCTTAGATGTTCTAGACGATTCTGAATTACCAACAAATAGTGACGTCGTTCTGATAATTAGTCAGTATGAAAAAGCCATTTATCAATTTAGGGGGAAGTACTTTGTAAAAGATGAATATCTCAGAATATCTCGATGGATGACAATTGAACTACCTCCTGATTACTACAAGGATCGTGAAGACGAATTTGTTGATGATAATCAAGATGACAAGTGGATATTCTAATGGTGAATTTGAGATCTTAAATGCCTGCAGGTTTCAACAACCGTCATTTGTCCTGAAAAAGATTTAATACTAAATTGTAAATGTAATGTTGTTAGTTGTTTTAGGTTCCGCTTTTTTTATTTTACATCAACGCAAGCATACTGAAGGGTTTTCAAACGTATTAATGCCTCCAGAAAAACACTTTGGTTATTGTTACTGACTTTCACATCTAAAACCTGATTAATGCCATCACTTGCAAACTCTGATCATACCGAAAGGCAACAACTTGGTTGTTTTGGGAGCTTCATTCAAGAGATTTTAGATACGATCATTTCACTAGTATTATTTATAGGTTCCTATCTTCTCATTTTAGTTCTGCTCTTGTTTGTTGCCGATGGTTCACAAAGCCTCCGCTTACTCTCTGGTGTAGGCCTGTTAGCTATAGGAATTGGTATGTTCTTTTTTTTAAGAGCAATTCAGGCACAAAAAAACTTCGACACCAAAGAACGCCAAGCTAAGAATGATTTAAAAAATTCTGATTCCCTATTTCTTAGAACCATCTTCCGTATCCATATATTCTTGTTTGGTTATGGAAAAAGAAAACTTTATACTTTAGCCGGACTAGCTGTCTCTATTACAAGTATTTTCATTGATTTTTTGATTGAAATCGGTAGTGGAGAATTCATAGGCTACTTCAATACTGAAAATTGGACTTTCTGGAGGATAGTACTGTCAATAGCGCCTTTCTTTTTGGGAATTATAGCTGACTGGGTAAAAAGAAACGAATCAGAGTTTCTGAATACGAATTTTGCGGCCAAAGCTCTAATTTTCTTTGGGGTATTAAAATTTTACCCAAATATACTCCTATTCTTCACAGGGTTGGCTGGAGGAAATGAGGCTTTCTTAGCAGCAAAAAACCTTTCAGACATCATCTCTTTAGAATTTTTTCTTTTTGAATGGATCCCTAATTCCTATGAAGGAACTAATAGTTATACTCTTCTCAAATATCTTGGTCTCACCTACTTCATTATTTTCTATTTTATTATTCCTGCTGTAATTTTCTGGTCTACTAGGGCCACTAGAAAAAAATATAAAGATGCAATATACTATGAAGGTAAAGGAGAGACACCGATGACCTTCGTTGATACAGCATATTTCTTTAGTCTTTTAGTGCTGATCATTCCCATCTATGTCGGTTGGCATGAAGGCTGGGTTCAAATGATATTTGGATTAGCAATTTATGTTATTGTGGAAATAGCAACCTTTTTAAAGGAGCTATTTTAGTGGTTATTATCATACCTCCCAATAGAAAGATATTTCTAGTATCCGCAGTAAAATACGCTTACCTTACAAGTATAGTATCAGGAAATTTCATGCCTCAAATAGCTGTAAAATGTACACCTAGCTATAGTTAGGTGTTTACAAATTTCAGTTACTGACATCTGTCTTTGACTATATAAGGACTTTACAATAATGGCCTTAGCCTTAGCCTCCTTCGACAATCCCTTTGGTCGTCCCCCTTTCCGCCCTCTAGCCCGAGCAGATTCCAATCCCGCTTTTGTCCGCTCACTAATAATATCCCGCTCAAATTCAGCCAGTGCAGCAAACAAATGAAACGTCAGCTTCCCTTGAGGCGTTGTGGTATCAATCGCATCATGGAGAGATTTTAGACCGGCCCCTTTACCCTGAATTTCAGAAACCAAATTGACCAGGTCACGCAAAGACCTACCCAACCTGTCCAGTTTCCAAATGATCACACTGTCTCTCTCTCGGAGTTGATCAATCATTTTTCGAAGTTCAATCCGATCCGATTTTCCACCACTTATCTTTTCTTCAAAGATGATTTTGCATCCTTCTTTCTCTAGCGCATCTTTCTGCATTTCAAGATTTTGATCCTTCGTACTGACTCTGGCGTAACCGATTTTCAAAATGGTCTCCTAAAAGGGTTCATATGCCCTTTTATCAGACCTTGATTTTTAAAACCAGTTTTTGTACTGCTTTTGAAAAGAAAATGAGAAATTGGGGGGTGAGGAGGAGTGGTATGAAAAAACGGAGGTTATTATATAAGGTATTCACAAACTCTTCATTCACAAAAAAGAAGTGAATCATGAATTCAAGCATTAATAGGAGACTAGGATATGAAGATATTTTTGATGGTAACCCAAAGGATTTTGAAGATTACTTCGAAGGAATGGGCAAAGAGGATATTTTCAAAGCAATTACCTTTCTAGTGAATGCAGCTAATCCCGACCATGAGCTTTTTTCTGCAGATAAATTGATTGAAAAATGGTTTTGTCCTGCTAATCAAGGAATAAAGAATGAGATCTTGGCGAAGATTTCACCTTCTGAAGGAATTGCACATATTATAAGCAGCCTTAAACTTGTGGAATATGTCTTAACCCATTTCTTTGATGAAGCTACGTCCATTTCCGATGAAGATCTTGAAATAAACTTATTAAAGGCCTATTCACTTCTAAATGTAGAGCAGAAAAAAAATGAAGAGGATGGATATAAATATCTCCCACCGGAAAGCGATGCCGAAGAGCGATTCATCGCTTTGATAGTAACAATGGGTTTTCACGATAGTGACCTAATGAACTACAAGATAGCAGATGTATTAATCCCTCAAATCGTAAAATCAATTGAATTCTTTAAATACTTGGAGAGACGGAAGGAACTTAACCCTCATTTAGAATACTTCCTCGAAATGTTTGACTGTGATAGTTGGCAAACATGGCTAAAAAACTATTTAGCAGTTGTTTTACCTAATGTTGCATCAGAACCTAAATCCTTTTATGATATTGTAGTTGTTCATGATGATAACTATGAAAGGAATTGCGCTTTTTGGGATACCTTAATTCTATCTGATGAAGATAGCCACTCAATGAAAGATTTCATTACACTAAGGTCTCAGCCTCTAATAAAAATCGGAGAAGGTCACTACAGGGTTATCTTCACCCTTTTCCTTGTGGAAAAAATCTTTAAAAGTATTCAATTTCTATTCAGTTTAAAAATTAATCGAGAGATTCCGAAACAGTTTCAGCTCAAAGATTTTAGAGCAGACCATTGTGATCTATTTTCTGAGCAAACTTTATTATACCGTGTCATTGAAAAGTCCTTCCCTTCATATTGGGTACAAAAATCTGGTGAAGACTTTAGGGCTTTCGGATATGAGGGTGAGCCTGACTATTATGTGAGATGTACCAGTAAAATATTCCTGTTTGAGAGCAAGGATGTTGTTCTCAAAGGTGATGAAAAACAATCTAGAAACTGGGACATACTTAATAAGGCACTTTGTGAAAAATTCTACAAAATCACAAAGTCGAATGGAAAGATTGAAGCAAAGGCTGTATTGCAGATAATTGAGAATATCAAGCGCTTGTTTGAAAGATACTATTCCAAATGCGATGGATACTATAATCCTGAATTAATAGTCATCTATCCAATCCTGATCACCCACGACCGTCAATTCGATGCTATGGGAGTCCAGAGGTTGGTTAATAGCTGGTTTATGAAAGAGTTAGAAAATATAAAGGATAAAGTTGATATTGACCGTATAAAGCCCTTAACCCTAATAAATATAGATACATTCCTTACTCATCAAGAGTTTCTAACAGCTAGAGAACAGGTTAAAATTGAAGATATTATCGATGAATATCATGCAATGATAAACTTTGATAAATCTTCCTGTCGAGATTATGAGGAGTTGACGCAGAAGACTATGGACTCCTATATGTCATTTAGCCATTTTTTTGAAGGAAGAATCGATAACTTGGGAGTTAGAAAGATGCCTTCCTTTGTGCTTGAGTATGCCAAAGGGTTGTTTGAATAATCCTCGTTTTTGCGGACACATAGTAGTGGTCATTAATAATAAATAATCTATCTTTTCCTTTTGGCTACTTGGAGGCAAATAGTTTTTTGCTCATGAATAAACATAAATTCTCTTAACTAGATATTTTATCATCAAATAAAGAATAAGGCTTTTCGTCCGTAAAAAATGAGAATCCGTATAAAATTAAATAAAAGTCTAAAACATTAGCTTTAGAGTAATTATCGCAATACCAAAAAAAACTTTTTTATGAAGAACTTATACACTGCACTCGGTATTACTCTGATATTAACTGGTTTTTCAATTACATCTAGCTTCTCTCAAAAAGATGCTTTATCAATCAGATCAGGTAAAAGCAATTTCAGGGTTACGAACGGAACAAAATTTAGCTACACCTATCTCTTAGAAGAAGATGGAATAGTTATTCAAAAATTCACTATACCTGCTGAGGCAACTCGTACAATAGATTTAGCGATAACAAAAAATAATATTAACAGGTATAAGATTAGGGCTATTTATGACAATGAAGCTCTTTCAATGGATAAAGAACGCGTTGAAAGGGCTCTACGCGAAGCGGAGTTTAGAGCCAGAATGAGACCCTATTGGAAGGGCCTATTTGTAGTACTTGACGGTTACTTTACGAAAGGGAGAATTCATGATGTAATTAGAACTTATGAAACTATAGAAATTATAGCAACCAGCGATGACCTAGAAGAAATTCTTCTTAGAAGTGCAGATAAATGGGGATTTAGAGTACTCATGCTACTTGATGATAAAACATCACCTTTAGTTAAACCGCTGATAGCTGGTGCATATGCAACTGTGAGATCAATAGAAAGCTCACATGCACTGGAAGAAAAAGAGAAGCAAGACATTATGGATTACATAAAAACTTGTCTCTACAAGTATGCATACGAAGAACAGTATGGCTATTATAACCTAGTCAAATTCATAGATTTATATCCACGATATAAATTATCTGCATCATTCTCAACTCCGTTCATTTTTAAGCCAATTGAATTCAACGGAAGAAACTACTCCAATTCAAGAGTTCCAACTGAGTCTTACTCGGGAATAAGTGCGTCTCATAAAGCATACTCCTTTGAGCTATATAACCAACTGCATTACAAGAATAAAGTCAGTAAAAAAGGGTATCGCTTCGGTTATGATCTGTGCTTGAGTTATAATCAGTCACCTATCATATATAGACCAACATTCGATGAAAATTTCCCTTTAAATCAAGGGTATAGTTACAGAAGTTTTGGGCTAGAATTAGGAAAAACATATAGAGCACTTGGTGCCAACAGACCTACTGGTTTGAATATTTCATTCCTAGCAGGACCAGGAGTAAACCTTAGGTCTATAGCAACGTATGACACTCCTATACCTACCGATGCAAGTAATATTTCATATACCAATTATGAGTTTGATGCCTACACCTTAAGAGCTAGGGCCGTCGCCAATATTGATCTAAATCATACTAGTATCATGTATTCTTTGAGGGCTGAATTTGGTGCCTTAAACTCAAATGGAAAAGCCTTGAGAGATGGTTATTTCTCTTATTATTCTCACAATATTGCGTTAACCTTTCCCATATACAAAAAAATGAAACCTGCTCCTGATTACTAATGTGCAAAGCTTCTGTTCTATTAAGAAGGGGTAAAATGCGGTTTCATGTTGAATCACCTACAATCTAAGCTATAGATCAATTCTTACCTTTTATCCCTCTAGCCATTATAGTGCAAAAGATTTCCGTTTATAAGTCATAATCATCCTAGAAATCCGTCCTAAACAGGACGGAATACATAACCATCTTCGATGAAATAGCCTTCAGCTTCAAGGT
This sequence comes from Thermodesulfobacteriota bacterium, assembly GCA_021604765.1. Lineage (GTDB taxonomy): Bacteria > Desulfobacterota_D > UBA1144 > Nemesobacterales > UBA2774 > CR02bin9. Next base: position 5,756 of record BQJP01000031.1, on the reverse strand, counting down.
CACGTGAAAATGCATTATAGTCAATGTAGTAACGGAGATTCTTAGGAATGGAGTGTACGTATAGTTCATCAAAAGTCTGTGTAGCATAGTCGAGGAATGAGTCATACTCTCCTTGGTAAGCATTTTCAAAGTTTGAAATTGCAGTTTCAAGGTCACTGACATCATTATAATAGATCGCGAAGGCTTCACCGTGTTCGGCTAGTGCTTCTACTATGCTGACGATAGTATCCAGACTTTCATATTCGGCGATGCGGATACCTCCTAGTTCAAAATCGTGGATTGCCCATTCTTCAGCTACTTCACCGTATTTTTCAGCATAAGGGCTGGTGGCAAGGATTTTGTTGATTTCTTCTTGAATCTCGTCAGTGGTAAGACCTTCGACATCGATCCATTTTCCGTGAAGGATTCCAGCATTATAGTCGGATAAAGAAGCGATGTAGATTTGGTAAGTTTCTGATGATGAATTTTTCTGATTTGTCATGGTTCCAATTTTTTAAGTTAGTAATTGGGCATCTGCCCTTTTTGCGGAACCTAGAATCAGTGAAGGTGAACCCTGTGCAAGGATAGAACAGCCATTTATTGCGGCTTGTCCCAAAAAATTGCTGATCTAAGACGAAGCATACCTTGCAGAGGGTGAAACAAGATGTATCTTAGTGTAGCTGAAAAAGGGAAGAATGATCCAATACGATAACTTTGGAACACACTAGCAGCTGAAATCTAAATCATCAGCCAACTATCTTTGTTGATACGATTTGAGGTTTTCTACAATTGCCCTGTGCATGGATTCTTTGATGCCTAGATGTTTGATTAAGTCAAGGGCAACGTGGGTTAAATAGGTTTTCATAATATAGTCTTTTGAGCGGCGATACCATTCTATAGCTTCATAGTACTCCTCTTTACGCATTAGCATATCGCCAATACTAGCTAGTAGCGAACCGTAACTGACTATAGGAATAGTATCAGGATGATGTTCAGCAAGCATTAAGGAATAGCGAAGAAGCTCATCATCGCCATTTCTGACCACACCAACTCTATCTGCATAAGCAATAGCCATTTGCCTTTGAGCTTCCGGGTCACCCGCTTCGGCTCTATCTCGAATTGGGATTAAAGCTATATCAGTAATCATGGTTTCATCCACTTTTTTTCGTATTTTGCACTATTCATTATATCATAAAGCGGTTCTATGGGCAATGATGATAAGCCAAGTAATTGGGTAGACCAAACTGGTGATAATGTTCCGGTCAATGATGATGTTGACAAACAACATGGCCGTACCCTGGGCAAGTTAAAATCAGCAGCAACTTCTCGTCAAACTGAAGTTCCTGAGACCGAGTTAGAAGGCGATAAACATAAGGGGTTGGATAAGGAAGGGAAGCATAAAGACGCAGGGGGTGTTAAAGATACTCATCCAGAATATGATCGTGATGCTCATGAAAGGAACTTGGCTGATGCAGAATTAGAAAGGGATCGGAATGCTCTGAAAGAGCATGAAAATCGGATAACCAAGTCACCAGAAATAGAACCTTCTAAAAAAGAGAAGTTACTTGATAAGGTAGACGAACTAGTAGATAAAGCAGATAATCTATTTAGAAAGGCCTCTCCTTATGTAGATGATATTGCAAAAGTTTTAGGAAATGCTACACGAGTTCTAGGGCCAATAAGTAGCACCATTGGTTTTTTCTACCCGGAATCAACTATAGATGAAGAAACTGAGCAAAGGTTATTAAAAGAATGGGAGGAAAAATCCAATGTACCAATCGATCCTCTACTTGAAAACAGTCCGAATAAAGATGTCATAATCGAAAACGAATCCCCCCCAATTGACATTCCGCTGCAAAAGGTATCTAGCGAAGAACCTATTGATTTGGCCGAGGTACCAGAAGTACAGAATTTATTTAACCAATTGGATGAATTTAGCACCGACAAAGATGTTCCCTTTACAATAGAGTCTTTTGACTTGGACATGATAGACTATGAAGATCAGGAAGATGGTATGGATATGGATATGGATTGACTTTACTTCTTCAAATCTTTTAGTTTCTCTAGAGCTAGCCTTTCGGAATCTTCATCAGGTTCGCCCGTTCCATGATGAATTATGATGCCATACTCAGAAAAATCAACTTTTTCTTTACCCAGCTTTTCTTTTACGATTTCAAAAACATCTGCTGTGAAGAGGACATAAAAATAAGCTAAAGTCCCATCTGGTTCTGTTTCCTTTATCAGTTCTAAGACGGCAGTATTTTGATTAATGATATTCTTAGCAATTGACATTATGCCCCACGGCCAAAAGATTGTCCTATATCAGTTATTTTTTCCTGAATAGTTTTTAATGTGCCTTGAATGCCTTGCTGTAAAGAGCTCAAGCTAAAACTAGAGACTCTTTTTGTATCTGGGTTAAGTATTCTCTTTATTTCCGGTAAGACAGGAACATGGATGCCATTCTCTAGCATGGCATCGATTTTATCACCGTATGCTTGTTCAAGCATTGCAAGAATCTCATCTTTATAATCTACTGCTACCTTCTCATACCGTGGTTTACGTGTGTTAGAAAGTGTTCCCAAGTTTCTATATTTAGATTCTTTCATCTTTAGACCGACAAAGTCTTGTATTCTATCTGAAAGATCTCTTTTTGAAGCCTCATCCAAAGACTCCACAATCACGCTAGCAGCGGAATCTCTTTCTTGACTTTCACCTATTCTCTTGTAAAAAAGATCAACTTCAGATTGCGGAACCTGCGTAAGGTGTGTATAGTAAATATATTCTAATAAGTCCTTCTTGGTTAAGGGTTTATTTTGCTCTGACATATTGACCTCATTTAAATTCTCAAGGCCATATAGTATCATAAAAAGATTAATAAATCATTAACAAAAAATCAAAAAGATTCTCTATTTATCTGTAATTCACGAATTTTTGAAGGTTCATAGTAAACAATTGAGTTTATTGTATCTAAGGAGATACTATTTGACAGAAACACCGGATATACTTCAACTAGAACAGCAATCGGGTCATAATCCAAAATATCAATATCTTTTTCAAGGTAATAGTAGTGAGATTCTAGATTAAATGTTTCACTTCTTGGCATGCCAAATGCATAAAGTGTCTGCAATAATTGCTTAACAATGTAAATTTCCTCATGATTAGACGTAGAAAAGATATTGTCTATAGCAAATCTAAAACTAGCACCTAGGGGCCATTTTTCGTTCGAAAAATAGTAATCACATAACAGTACGAGATAAACCGTTAAGGATTGGAGCCATTTTGGAAACCCAAGATATATGACTTGGCCATTCTTAAGGTGAAATCTTTTATCTTGGACATAAAAAGTATTTAAGAAATCATAATCTAGTTCGTAATTATTTGATTGATAATTGAGTAGCAACTCATTCGTAAAATGACCTAGATATCTATGCTCAAACTCATACAAATAAGGTCTATTAGAAGACTGTATGTAGCTTTCAATTTCACCAATAGTACCATACTGTTTACACAACTGCAGGAGTATGTTTATCGATTCATTTAACTGATCGAAGTATTTTGAATAAAACCAGGGTTTTTCATTGTCTAAAAATACAGTGCCTTCCCTTTCAAAATCCTGTTTGATTTTTTGAAATACCCTATCGTTCTCTAACTTTCTACGGAAATTTTCTTTTTCTTCAGACTCATTCGGAATTAGGCCCACTGTATAGCTAAATCGGCTAAATAATTGTCCTGCAAACCAAGCTAGATAAGATTTTGCACCAAATTTGTTATGATAGTACTGCTTGTTATCGCAGGTTTCCTCATATACCTTTTTTAAAAACTTTTTATGTTCTTGAATAAAGCTCTTTTCCTCCAAGAACGAAACTGCTTGCTGCACTATTTCTACGGTTTTTGCTTTAGCAAAAAGTCTAATCTCATATCTTGCATTGCTTACAAAATACCTCAAAAGAGGAATGTGCTTTTCAAAAGCAGATGAATATTCATTCTCCGTAGCTTGAGTGTAAACACCTGTGGGTAATGGAGCAATTTTGGAAGAATTGGAAGATTTTGGCCGCCCAAAAATGAGATGAATAAACCTATTAATCATATTCATAACTTCTAGTGAATTTTTACAGTTGGATAATACACTCTCTTGGCATCTATTCTCTTTTTGTTGCTTTCTGATTCAATATCTTTTCTTACTTCGAGTATTTTTTTCATATCAAGTTTACCATCAATCATATCTAATGCGGCGTATCGTATTCGTTGCGCAATACCATATTCTTCGAGAGCAAGGCAAACCCCTCCCAAAAAGACTAATATGCCTGTAGTGCTGTAAGATAGTAGAAAGATAACTATCCACCTCAAAAACAAGCCATCACTTAGGCGAACCACAAAAACTGCTAAAATGATAAACAGCAGCATAACTATTATTCCTAAACCCATTATTGTTTGCGGTTCTATGAAAATTCTAAAGCGGTCTTCATCAATGAGTTGTTTGCCAGCAAAAGTTCGTTTAACCTTACCTATATATTCTTCTGGGTTAGAAAACCTAGGGTCACCACGATAATAAGAGCTTTTCTCACGAATGAGATGTACAGGAAGAGAAGTTTTCTTTCTGATCAGCAAATATCCTTCGTATACAAAAACTCTAATAAAATAAATCGAGACCCCATTAATCAGCAGAATACTACCGTAGTAAAAAATAGCATGCCATTCGTTAAGAATATCAGGAAACAAGTTGCCTCTTCCATAAGTGAAAAAGAAAACACCAGTACTAGTCAGGGCAGTATATGTCATTCCATACAAGTAAACAAAGCCAAAATGGGCACCGAGGGAGGTTAGCAAAGAAAACATAGAGATAGAGCGTTCCCCGATATTCTTGAAAAAGAGTAAGCGGACAGGCACTGCCCCAACACTTATGATAAAGCCATATAATTTTATGAATGGTAATAGAATCGGTTGCTTGCTAGGATCACTTTGATGTATTTGCCTAGAAGGCTGTAATTGCTCTTTGGAATAGTCTTTATTTATCATGGCATCTATTTTTGCTTGAAGGTTCTAAATAAATAGTTTTTCTCGCTAGCTACTTCATCGCTCATGACAATGACTGCATCAACCTCAAAATCATTATTTTCGCCTCCCTTGCGAAGTCGACTAAATTCACTCGGTTCTACCTCCCAATGATATTGTTTGGAAAGGCCAAATGATTGGGTTTGTCCAATATTCATACTTTCTATATTCTTCCACGTTTTGCCAATGAGTTTTGAAGCCCATTCATTGGTTACATAATCATTATTGTTGTGAAATATTTTAGTAGAGAGATTACCTAATAAGCTATTTACCCTTGCCTCTGGGTTTTTTCCACCAATAGCCACGTAGTAGTTGCTGATGTTTTGGGTAATGAATACAGTGCTGACTCCGGCACTTCGCGCAGTTGTCTGAAAAATCTGATCGTAGGTGTTAAGAAAGTTTTGGCTCTCATCTACCCAAAGAAATACAGGAATATCTTTTTCAGGTTGATATACACGTCTCTCAACAGCTTGCTGGAAGAGTAACTTAAAAAGCCCTTGTGCGTATATTCCTGAATCCAAATAACTCTTGATAGGGAAATCGAGTATAATTATCTTTCCTTCTTGAAATATTACTTCGGGGATTGTCGGCTTCCCACAAAATAGGACCAAATTAAGCTGCATTTTTAATTTTATTATCAAAGTTCCACTGGACAAACAGATCAGGCGATAAATAGCCGATTCCTTTATGGGGTCGGTATCGGTTGTACTCAATGATCCAATCAT